>JBFLFX010000034.1:0-17153 GCA_041859815.1 Dysosmobacter sp.
GTATCCGGCCAGGACAATGAGCAGCAGCAGAAAAAATCCGCCGACGCCGTAGAACACGCCGGTCATCAGGCGGTCTGTTCCGGCGGCACTCAGAATGCCTTTGTTCCGTTTGAAGGATTTCATCTGCTCACCCCTTTTCTTTTATTGGAGATTAAATGAATCAGGAAAATAAACAGCATGGAGATCAGAAAGAGCAGCAGCGCCATGGACCACAGCGCCAGATTATACTCGCCGCCGTTTGCCGTGTTTCCCATATCCGCCGCGATGGCGGCCGTCAGGTTGTTGGTGGGATATAAAAGCCCGGCGGGAAACGCCCGCGTCTTTCCGATGACCATGGCAACCGCCAGCGCCTCGCCGAAGGCCCTGGACAGCCCCAGAATAATTCCCGTGAAGACGCCGGAGGACGCCGCGGGAACCACTACCCGGTAAATCATCTGCCAGCGGGTGGAGCCAAGGCCGTACGCCGCCTGACGGTATCCCCCGGAGACGCTTCGGATGGCATCCGCCGCCACCGTCGTGATAGTGGGAAAAATCATAACGGCCAGCACAATGCCGGCTGCCAGAACCGAGTAGCCGCCCATCGGAGCGTGAAATGCATCCCGAATAAACGGAACCAGAACAGTCAGCCCGATCCAGCCGTATACCACGGAGGGAATCCCGACAAAGATTTCAACTGCCGGCTGAATCAGCTTCTCTCCGATAGCGGGGGAGATCTCCGTCATGAAAATCGCGGCCGCAAGGCTGAACGGCGTTGCGATCAGCAGCGCCAGGCCGCAGGTAAGCAGCGACCCGCAGATATAAACCGCGGCGCCTACCCCCCCGCCGCCTTTTGTCGGGCTGTCAAGGGGAGACCAGTTTGCGGAAAACAAAAATTCCCAAACGCTGTGGTGGAATTTCGTAAATGTACCGGTGCCTTTTATCGCCAGAAAGGCGCCAATCAGAACCGTCAGCACAATAATCAGGATCCCGCAGACTGTCACAAGCCCGCGCCCCAGGTATTCCCTTTGAAACATCTTGTCTTTTCCGATGCGTGGTTCGCGTTTTTCCTTCCGCAACCCACCCACTTCCTTCCAGTACGGGATATACCGGACAGACGGTTTCCCCTCTCCCCGGCATAATCCCCTTTGTTTTTATTTTTTACTTCGCGTGCGTCTGAACTGCGGCCTGACTCAGCTTAGAAGAAGCGCCGTAGCCCATCTCCTCAATGTGGGTGGCGAACTTGTCGCTCATCATATAGTTGATGAACGCCTGCGCCGCGTCGGAACCGTCGCCCTTGGTGTACATGTGCTCATATCCCCACACGGTATAAGTCCCGTTGTATGTGTTCTTCAGAGTGGGAGCCACGCCGTCAATCGACACGGCCTGAACTTTGTTATTATTCACCAGGTAAGACAGTGCCACGTATCCAATGGCGCCCTTGTTGTTCTGCACCGTCTCCATCAGCGTGCCGGAGTCATCCGTTTCCAACGAGGCGTTGGAGGCTTCCTCGGTGCCATTCATCGCCCATTTTTTGAACAGCGCGCGGGTTCCGGAGGAGGAGGGCCGCGTCACCAGAAGAATCTTCTTATTCGGGCCGCCAACATCTTTCCAGTTGGTCGTCTTTCCGGTAAAAATGGAAATCAGCTGATCTCTCGTCAGGTTGGTAACACCCAGGTCCTTGTTCACCACCGCGGCCATCGTGATCGTGCAGACCTTGTGATCCACCAGATCGGCGGCGGCGGAGGTATCCAGTTTTTCTTTGGCGAATACATCGGAGTCTCCGATATCGACTGCCCCGTCCGCAACCTGCTGCAATCCCTGGCCGGAACCGCCGCCGGTTGCGGTGACGGAGCAATCCGGATTTGCACTGTTGAAGAACTGAGCGGCTTTCTGCACCAGAGGCAGCAGAGCGGAGGATCCGGCGGCGGTCACCGTGCCGCTGATTTTTGCGGCGGTCTTTGTGGAATTGGCGGAGGAATTAGAACTCCCGGCGGCCCCGGTACCAGCTCCGGTGGAACCGCAGGCCGTCAGCAGGACGGCGGACAGAGCCAGAGACAGAAAAATCAAAATTCCCTTTTTCATTGCACTTTCTCCTTTTCATCCCATATGCTTTATTTTCTCATCGGGTACGCCTACAGTGTACCGAACCGTCCGTGAAATCCGATACCGCGTCTTGGTTAAGTTTGTGTAAAATGCAAAAATCTACGCAAAAAGATTTCCCGCGAAAGCAAATGCCCTCGCGGGAAATCTTTTCTCAAAGAAGCACGCCGGCAGGAATTATTTACCCACCATGATATCCAGAATCTTCTCGTCCGTCTGGCGCATTCCCTCCCGGGCCAATGTGCCGACAGACTGAATCGTGTTCTCCACGCCCTTTTTCACAATGCCCTCGCCGCCGACAAACTCATGATGCCCATTGAGGAACATCTGATAGCCGATAAGTCCGGCGTTCACGGAAGCGGCAATTTTCGCCGCGCAGGACGGTTTCGCCCCGTCGCAGATCATGCCGGAGCAAATCGCCAGCGTGTTGGCAATGGTATGGGCAATCGCATCGTAGCGGCCGCCGTTAAGATATGCAATGCCGGTCGCAGCGCCGCACCCCGCGCTGACCGCGCCGCAAAACGCGGAAAGCCGTCCGATGGGCGTCTTTTGATGAATGGTAATCAGATCCGCCAGCGCCACGGCGCGGAGCGTCTGGCCCTCGGTGGCGTTCATCGCCTTGGCATATTCCAGCACCGGCAGCGAGGCGGTCATGCCCTGATTGCCGCTGCCGGAAACGATGACAACCGGCATATCGCAGCCGCTCATGCGGGCATCGGAGCCAGCCGCGGCAACCGCGCAGGCGCGGGCGGCGATATCCTTCTCGCCATGCATCTGGAGCAGCGCCTGTCCCACGGCCGCGCCCCACTTTCCGCTCATACCCTCCCGAGAGATCGCGGTGTTGTACGTAATCTGCCGTCCTACGGTCTCCCGCAGGTCGTCCGGGTTTACGCAGTCCGTAAAGGCAATAATTTCCTCCACGCTCAAAAGCGTGCGATCCGTCTGCCTTTTCTCCTTACCGGAAGAAGCGGTCCCCTGAAAAACCGCCTTTCCGTCCCGCTCCACCAGCGTGATGTTGGTGTGGAAGTCCACAATCTCGCAGGACGCGGTATGCCCGCCGCCGCGCAGATTGACTTTAATATAAAAGATCTTCCCGTTGTTG
Source organism: Dysosmobacter sp. (assembly GCA_041859815.1). Lineage (GTDB taxonomy): Bacteria > Bacillota > Clostridia > Oscillospirales > Oscillospiraceae > Oscillibacter. Next base: position 3,182 of record JBFLFX010000034.1, read on the forward strand.
GCCGGAACAACGTTAAAGGTGCAGGTCTTCATAAATTCCTTTAGCCGGGTGATCTCTTCCGGCGTGACCCTTGAGACAACCTCCAGCATCAGCTCGGAGTGTCCCGCAACAACGCCCACCGCCGCCGCAGCTTCCATTCCCTTCATACCGTCGGTATTCGGCACCGTCACGCTTTTGACGTTCTTAATAATATTGCCGCTGACCACAAGCTCGATGTGTTCCGGCAGAACGCCCAGCGTTTCCCTTGCCTTTGCCGCCGCCAGGGCGATGGCGATGGGCTCCGTACATCCCATTGCGGGCAGCAGTTCTTCCCGGAGAATCTGAAGATACTCCTGATAATGCGGATTCTGTTTCATAGCAATTGCTCCTTTAAATTAAACAAATATTGTTGAAAGATGTACTAATTGTACCAGACTGATTGCAAAATTCAAGTTTGAACCGCACAAATTTTGGCTAAAAATAAGAAATTTGTACTTACATTTCCAGAAAAATCGGTGTATAATGGAATTATAGAAAACAGCCTGTCGTAAAAAACTTTTTACGGCGGTGCTGTTGAATTTTTGAGGAGGGAATCCGGGATGTATGAAAACGGGGATCTGGTGGTTTATGGCAGTACCGGTGTCTGCCGCGTAGAGGGCGTGGTCAAGCCCTATGCTCACGGCGCTGATCGGGATCGGCTGTTTTACCGGCTGAACCCGTTGTATCAGGAGGGCACTATCTTTACACCGGTAGACGGCGGAAAAGTGCAGATGCGCCCTGTAATGTCCTCTGACGAGGCGCGGAACCTGATTTCCCAGATTCCGTCCGTGCAGGCGGAGCCCTGTCGGGAGCGCACGCTGCAGCTGCTGGCGCAGAAGTATCAGTCCGCGCTGCAAAGCGGCAACTGCCTGAATCTTCTGAAGCTGGCCATGTCTGTCCATGCCAAGCGGGAACAGGCGGAAAGCCGGAAGCGCCGTCTGGGCGCGGTGGATGAAAAATATGGCAGACAAGCCGAGCGGCTGCTGTTCGGAGAGCTGGCCGTCGCGCTGGATATTCCCATGGAACAGGTAAAAACCTACATCACCGCCAAAGTGGAAAAGCTTGGGCAAACACAGGCAATGTGAGACAGGGCGCCGCGTCTATTCGACTGCGGCCGCCCTGCTTTTTTATAGACTTGGATAAAAATTCATGCTATACTTGCTTTCAACGTAATGTTTTGGAGGGATTTGCATGGCGGACATCGCTGAAAAATTTGGACGGCTGATCTGCCGCAAAGCCCCGGACCATCCGCTTCTCAGCCGGAACCTGCTGCTGGCCGGTTTCCGCGCGTTCGGCCTCAAGCTCCGGAAAAGGCCCGATCCCCGGCTGCCGGAATCCCGGCAATTTCTCGCCGTGCTGCTCAACCGCGCGGTCACCGGCATGCTGGCGCATCCGGAAAGCGCCGCGCTGGTCAGCGTCTTTCAACCCTGCGAGCTTCTGCACGCGCTGGATATTCAGCCCATGTGCGCGGAATTGTACTCCGCATTTATCAACGGCGCCCACGCCGAAAAGGTCTTTGTGGACGCTGCGGAGGCGGCGGGCATTCCGGAAACCTACTGCTCCTATCACAAAATACTGATGGGCAGCGCCCTCACCGGCGTGCTGCCCAAGCCCCGCCTCGTGGTGAACACCTCGCTGATATGCGACGCCAACAACCTGACGTTCCGGGCACTGGCAGAGGAGTTCGGCATCCCGCAGTTTTATGTGGATGTGCCGCCCCGCCGGGATGAGGAGAGCCTGCGCTATGTCGCGGGGCAGATGCGGGGGCTGGCCCGGTTTCTGCAGGAGCAAACCGGGCAAAAGCTGGATGAAGCGCGGCTGCGGCAAACCATGGTACACACCAAAAACACCGTGGAGAATCTTCGCGCCGCCATCGGCGAAAAGCGGATACACTCTTTGCCGGGGGATGTGACCTCCGAGATGTACGAAATTTACACCTCCCACATCGCGCTGGGCACGGAGGCGGCGGAGCGGTATTCCCGGATGCTGCTCTCCGATCTGAAAGCCGCGCCGAAGGCCCACGGCGTGCGGCTGCTGTGGCTGCACACCATTCCGCAGTGGCAGGCGCCCGTCCGGAAAACGTTCAACTTCTCCGACCGCTGTGAAATTCTGTCCTGCGACATCAATTTTGAAGGTCTGGTGGACATCGATCCGGACAAGCCCTATGAGAGCATGGCGAACCGTCTGGTTTCCAGCGCATGGAACGGCGGCGGGGAAAACCGGATTTCCGCCGCGCTGTCCGCCGCCCGCGCCATGGACGCCGACGGCGTGATCTGCTTTTGCCACTGGGGCTGCAAACAAACCATGGGGCTGTCGGCTCAATTCAAGCAAAGGCTGGAGGCGGCAGGCTTCCCCACGCTGATTCTCAACGGCGACGGCTGCGACCGCAGCAATTCCTCCGACGGGCAGATTGCCACGCGGCTTAACGCTTTTCTGGAGATGCTGGAGGGGCAGAATGGAAAATAAAATCTGTTATGTCTGTAAATATACGCCGCTGGAGCTGTTCTCGGGCTTCGGTACGGAGTGCGAACGCCTAGACCCCGCGCCGGTGAGCTTTGACTGCGCGGACGCCTGTGCACACCCCAATCTCTGCGGCTATGGAAAGGCGGTCATCGAAGCCGTCACCGCACAGAATATTACCGCGCTGGTGCTGACGGACTGCTGCGACGTGATGCGCCGGGTTTACGACGTGCTGAAAGCGCGGGGCAATCTGAAATTTCTTTACCTGCTTCCCCTCCCCCACAAGCGCGGCGAGGCGGAGGGCCGCCTGTTTGCCGACGCCATGGAGCGCATGGCGGAGCAATGGGCAGTTTGCAGCGGACAGCCGTTCCGCCCGTCGGCCGCGCTGCGCGCATGGCAGGAGGGACGAAAAGAAGCCGCCGAAGCGGCGGTAACGGGACCGCATATCAGCGTCACCGGCGCGCACGGCGGGCAGCTGCTGCTGGATACAATCACGCCCCGGTTCCGGCTCCCAGTCACAGACGATACCTGCACGGGCAGGCGGGAACTGCCTCCGCCCGCCGCTCCCTGTGAAGAAGAGGCTGCGTTCTTTCGCGTCTACGCCCCGGCGCTGCTGGCACAGGCCCGGCCCTGTATGCGGATGTTGGATAACCGCGGCCGGAATATTGAGGACGGCACGGCGGGCATTATCCTCCATACCATTAAATTCTGCGATTACTATGGATTTGAATATCACAAGCTGAGATGCCGGAAGGAGGTTCCTCTGTTGAAGATTGAGACGGACTGCACGCCCCAGAGCAGGGGGCAACTCCGCACCCGGCTGGACGCCTTTGCCGAGACGCTGCACGCGGGGGTAAAAGAATGCGCTTCCGGCGGCGGAGCGGCCATTCAGTACGCCGCCGGTGTGGACAGCGGCTCCACCAGCACGGACGCCGTGGTAATGGATCGGAAGCGCCGCATTCTCGGCTCCGCCGTCCTGCCCACCGGCGCGGGCGCGGCGTCCGGCGCGGAAAAAGCGCTGACGCAGGCGCTGGCACAGGCAAAACTCCCCCGCGGCCAGCTTGGCGCGGTGGTTACCACCGGCTACGGCCGGGAGACTATCGGCCTTTCCGACGACTCCGTGACAGAGATCACCTGCCACGCTTGCGGCGCGCATTTCCTGTATCCCGACGTCCGGACAGTCATCGACATCGGCGGGCAGGATTCCAAGGTCATCCGCGTCGACAGCGACGGCGGCGTGATGAATTTCATTATGAACGACAAGTGCGCCGCGGGAACGGGACGCTTTCTGGATATGATGGCGCGGACGCTGGAGCTCTCGCTCCCCGAAATGAGCGCGCTGGGTCTGGAGTGGAAAAACGATGTGGTGATTTCCAGTATGTGTACTGTGTTCGCGGAATCCGAGGTGGTGTCTCTCGTGGCAAACAACACTCCGGCGGCGGACATTATTCACGGCCTGAACCGCGCCGTCGCCGGAAAAACCGCCGCGCTGGCAAAGCGTCTGGGCGGTGAGCCAGCCTATATGATAACCGGCGGCGTGGCGCAGAATCAGGGCGTCGTGAAGGCGCTGGAGGAAAAGCTGGGCGCTCCGGTTTTCGTCTCCCCGCAGTCGCAGCTGTGCGGCGCCATCGGCGCGGCGCTGATTGCGCTGGACGGCGGCGCGCTGCGCGGCAGGGAGAATTCGTGATGGCAAAGAAAAACGGACTGGAAGCGTGGGAGCGTAACGCAGATTTCTGGGATGCCAAAATGGGAAATTCCTCCAATGAATTCCACCGCACGGTTGTGCGTCCGGGAACCGAAGCGCTGCTGGAGATCCGCCCCGGTGATTTCGTGTTGGACGCGGCCTGCGGCAACGGTAATTTTTCCCGAAGGCTGGCGGAGTTGGGCGCGCGGGTCGTGGCATTTGACTACTCCCCCGCAATGATTGCCCACGCAAAAAAGCGGGCGGCGGACACCGGCGGGCAAATTGAATTTCAGGTGTGCGACGCCACCGACTTCGCACAGTTGAGGGAACTTCGGCGGGAGATCCCGTTTGACAAAGCGGTTTCCAACATGGCGGTCATGGATATCGCGGACATCCGCCCCCTTTTCCACGCAATCTACGATCTGCTTGCCCCGGACGGGCGCTTTGTTTTTACCACCTGCCATCCCTGTTTCGGGGATTCCCCGGAGGGGAAATACCTGCACGCCTGTCCTTGGAAGGGCGAGGCGATTTCGGGTCAGCCGGTGCTGCAAAACTATTACCATCGCTCCCTGCAGGAGATTCTGAACCCCGCTTTTGGAGCGGGCTTCGTTTTGGATAGATTGCTGGAAACACCTTTTCGCAATCCGGAAATCCCCGCCGTTTTGACTTGCCGTCTGCAAAAGAAATAAACAATCCGCCCTGCGGTTTTAATCGGAACCGCAGGGCGGATGATTATTTTTTTAGAGCGCAAAGTATTTTTTTGCCGCATCAAAAAGGTGGATGTCGTAATTGCCGGGGACATTCTGGTAAAGTCCCGGCGCAATGCGCTCGGAGTGTCCCATTTTTCCCAGAACCCGGCCATCCGGCGAGGTAATGCCCTCCACCGCCCAGACGGAGCCGTTGGGGTTATAACGCACATCCATGGAGGGCAAACCGTCCGGGGCGACGTACTGCGTGGCAATCTGGCCGTTCACCTCCAGCCTTTCCAGCAGCTCCGGAGCGCAGAGGAACCGACCCTCGCCGTGGGAGACCGGCACGGAATAAACCTCTCCGACTTCCGTTTCCGCCAGCCACGGGGAGCGGTTGGACGCCACGCGGGTGCGGACAATTTTGGATTGATGCCGCCCAATGAGATTGTAAGTCAGCGTGGGGCCGTTCTCGTCGGTGTCGATAATCTCGCCGTAAGGAACCAGTCCCAGCTTCACCAGCGCCTGAAAGCCGTTGCACACGCCCAGCATCAGGCCGTCCCGCCCTCTCAGCAGTTCCATAGTCACATCCCGTACCGCCGGGTTGCGGAAAAACGCCGTGATGAATTTGGCGGATCCGTCCGGCTCGTCGCCGCCGGAGAAGCCGCCGGGCAGGAAGATCATCTGGCTGCTCTCCGCTACCTTGACAAAACGGGCGGCGGAATCCGCCACGCCTTGCGGCGTAAGGTTGTTCAGCACCAGAATGTCCGGCGTCAGCCCCGCGCGCTGCGCAGCGCGGGCGCTGTCATACTCGCAGTTGGTGCCGGGAAACACGGGAATCAGTATTCTGGGCCGTGCGGCCCCAATCTTCGGCGCCGCATGGCAAAACGCAGGCGCGTCCAGCACGGGGACCCTGCCCGCGGGCGCGGGGGCACGCATGGGATAGATGTCCTCCAGCGCAGCGTCGTAGGGCTTTTCCGCGTCTTGCAGCGGCACAGACTCGCCGCCGCAGGAGAGAATCCCGTCGCCGGTGATCTCACCGATGACCGTGCCGGCGTTCACCGCCTCCGTGATTTCCAGCAGCACTGCCGCAGGGCGGAAGCCAAACAGCCCGTCTATGCCGCCGGCAAAGCGGAACCCCAGGCCGTTGCCCATGCAGGACTTCAGCACGGAGAACGCCGCGCCGCCCTGCTCCGCCACGGCGGCGCTGGCCACCCTGCCGGACGCCAGCAGCTTTTCCACCAAGTCCAGATGGTTCCGCAGGCTCTCCGGCGCAGGCAGCCCAGCCTCGCCGTACTCCGGCGTAAGCAGCACTACTTTGTGTCCCGCCGCCTTGAACTCATTGGAAAATACGCGCCGCGTGTCTCCCACGGATACCGCGAAGGAAACCAGCGTGGGCGGCACGTCCAGATCATTGAACGATCCGGACATAGAATCCTTGCCGCCGATGGCCGCCACGCCCAAATCCAACTGCGCCGCCAGCGCGCCCAGCAAAGCCCCGGCGGGCTGGCCCCAGCGGCGGGGATCGCCGCCCAGTTTCTCAAAGTATTCCTGAAACGTCAGCCAGCACTGCTTTCGGCTGCCGCCCGCCGCGATCACTTTTGCCACGGAGTCCGCCACGGCCAGATACGCGCCGCGATACGGCGATTCCTCCATTTTTTCCGGATCGCCGCCCCACGACATGACGGAACAGGTCGTCGTCTCATGTCCCAGTACCGGCAGCCGGGCAATCATCGCCTGTGCCGGGGTTTTTTGATACTTTCCGCCGAAGGGCATCAGGACGCTGCCCGCGCCCACGGTGGAATCGAACCGCTCGGAAAGCCCCTGGCGGGAACAGAGGTTCAGATCGCCCGCCAAACGCAGCAGGGTCTCCCGGAAGCCGCCCGCCGCCGCCTTTTTTGCCGGTTTCGGAGCTTCCACCGTCACATACGTTTCCCGGGATGCTCCATTGGTGTCCAGAAACGCCCGGGACAGATGCGCCACGGTTTGGCCGTTCCACGTCATGTTCAAATATCCGGTATCCGTGACCTTCGCCACCACGGTAGCTTCCAGATTTTCGCCTTCAGCCAGCGCCATGAACCGATCGGCGTCCCGCGCCTCCACCACCACGGCCATGCGCTCCTGCGATTCGGAAATGGCAAGCTCGGTGGCGTCCAGCCCTTCATATTTCCGGGGAACCCTGTCCAAATCAATGTCCAGAGAGTCCGCCAGCTCCCCCACGGCGACGGACACGCCACCCGCGCCGAAATCGTTGCAGCGCTTGATAAGTTTCACGGCCTCCCCACTGCGAAACAGGCGCTGAAGCTTGCGCTCCTCCGGCGCGTTGCCCTTCTGCACTTCGGCAGAGCAGGTGGAAACGGATTTTGTGTTGTGAGCCTTGGAAGATCCGGTGGCGCCGCCGATGCCGTCCCGTCCGGTGCGGCCGCCCAGCAGGATCACCAAATCACCGGGCCCGGGTTCTTCCCGCCGAACGCTTCCTGCGGGCACCGCGCCCACCACCGCGCCGATCTCCATCCGCTTGGCCACATAGCCCGGATGGTAGAGCTCGGTGACCTGGCCGGTGGCCAGGCCGATCTGGTTGCCGTAGCTGGAATAGCCCTGGGCGGCGGTGGTCACCAGCTTCCGCTGGGGCAGCTTGCCCGCCAGGGTCTCCTCCACCGGCGCCAGGGGATCCCCCGCGCCGGTGACCCGCATGGCGGAAAAGACATAGCCCCGGTTGGCCAGCGGGTCCCGGATCGCCCCGCCGATGCACGCCGCGCCGGTAACGCGCATGGCCTGATAGACGTAACCCCGTCCCGCCAGCGGGTCGCGGATGGCGCCGCCGATACAGGTCGCCGCACCGCCGAACGGCTCGATTTCCGTAGGATGGTTGTGTGTTTCGTTCTTGAACAGCAGCAGCCATGGGCGGCTCTTTCCGTCCTCGTCCACATCGATCTTCACCGTGCAGGCATTTACTTCCTCGGACTCATCCATAGCCGTCAGCACGCCGGTTTTCTTCAGATACTTCGCGCCCCGGGTGGCCATGTCCATCAGCGTAACGGGCTTCGCCCCGGCGCCGGTCGCCTCCCGGACGGCCAGATAGCGGCCGTAGGCGGCCTCTGCCTGCGGATCCTCAAACGCAATATCCCGCAGGACGGTGGAAAATGTGGTGTGGCGGCAGTGATCCGACCAGTAGGTGTCCAGAATGCGGAGCTCCGTCAGCGTGGGATTGTGGTGCTCCTCCGCAAAATAGGTGCGGCACAGCCGCAGATCGCCCAAGTCCATGGCAAGTTCCAGATTCTCAATCAGTGCCCGCAGTGCGTCGTCGCCCATTTCCGTAAAGCCCTCCAGCACGGCGGGCGCATCGGGCCGCTCCGCCTCCATGGCAAGGGAGGAAACCCTGTTCAGCGAAGCTTCCCGTGCCTCCACGGGGTTGACAACGTAGCGCTTGACTTTTTCCACATCCGCCGCGGTCAAGCTGCCAAAGAGCAGATATACCCGGGCGCTCCGCACTGCGGGGCGCTCCCCGCCGGTGAGCAGCTGCACGCACTGGGCGGCGGAATCTGCCCGCTGGTCCAACTGGCCGGGCAGATACTCCACGGCAAACACCGCGTCCGCCCCGTCCGGCAGCGTGTCGAACGTGTTGTCCAACTGCGGCTCAGAGAATACCACGCTGACGCTGCGGCGGAAAGACTCCTCGTCCAGCCCCTCCGCATCATAGCGGTTTATCAGGCGCAGCCCCGTCAGCGTTTCCATTCCCAGCAGCGTCCGAAGCTCGTGCAGAAGGTTCTCCGCTCTCTGTCGCAGGCCCTCTTTTTTTTCCACATAAATCCGTCTGACCATACCGTTTATCTCCCCCTTGCGGCCAGCGCCCGCCGGCCGATATCGCGCCGCATGAACGCGCCGTCAAACTGAATCCGCTCCGCCGCGGCGTAGGCATCCCGGAGGGCCTCTTCCAGCGTAGGCGCAGTGGCGGTAATGCCCAGCACCCGGCCGCCGGAAGTCACCAACCGGCCGCCGTCCAGCCGGTCGCCCGCGTGGTAGACCGTGACATTTTCCGGCAGGTCAGCCGGAATTGCAATGGGCTTTCCCCTCTCATAACGCACCGGATAGCCGCCCGAAGCCAGAATCACGCAGGCCGCCGCGCCGCCGCGCCACTCCACATGCAAGCTGCCCAGCGTGCCGTCCTCACAGGCACGCATCACCGTCAGCAAATCGGTTTTCAGCAGCGGCAACACCACCTGCGCCTCCGGATCACCGAACCGGCAGTTGTACTCAATCACCTTCGGGCCGCTTTCCGTCAGCATCAGCCCGAAATACAGGCAGCCCCGGAAGGGACATCCTTCCGCCCGCATAGCCGCCAGCGTCGGCAGGAAAATCGTGTCCATGCAAATTCCGGCGATTTCCGGCGTATAATACGGGTTTGGCGCAACGGTTCCCATGCCGCCGGTATTCGGTCCGGTGTCGCCGTCCCCCGCCCGTTTGTGATCCATGGAGGAAACCATCGGGCAAATGGAGGTACCGTCGGTAAACGCCAGCACGGAAACCTCCGGTCCGGTAAGAAACTCCTCCACCACAATCTCGCTGCCGGAATCGCCGAACATCCGATCTTCCATGATGTCCCGCACGGCGCCCGCCGCCTCGTCCGCGTTTTCGCAGATGCGGACGCCCTTGCCCAGCGCCAGGCCGTCCGCCTTGACAACAACGGGAAACTGTGCGCCGCGCAGGGCATTCAGTGCGTCGGCAGAATCGGTAAACACCCGGTAGTCCGCTGTGGGAATGCCGTATTTTTTCATCAACCCCTTGGAAAATACCTTGCTGCTCTCAATCCGCGCGGCCTTGGCATCCGGCCCGAAACACGGAATGCCAATCGCGTGCAGCCGATCCACACAGCCCAGAGCAAGCGGATCGTCCTGCGCCACCACGGCAAATTCAATTCTATGGCTTCCCGCAAACTCCACAATGGCGGGGATGTCTTTGGCGCCGATACCGGTGCAGACCGCGTCCCGCGCGATACCGCCGTTGCCGGGCAGGGCATAGATTGTCTCTACGTTTCGGTTTTCCCGCAATTTCCGAATAAGGGCGTGTTCGCGGCCTCCGCCGCCCACGACCAAAAGATTCATGGGGTTCTCCACCTTTCGTTGCGATCGTTGAAAAGCCGCGGCAAGTTTTGTTTTTGCCGCGGCTTTTTCATCCGTCTATCAGTTCGCGGCAGAGCATCTCGGCGGCCTGTGGCAGCAGAATCCACTCCGCCTGCTCCATCACGCGCTTTTGCAGTGTGTCCGGCGTATCATCCGCCCGAACTTCCACCGCTTTTTGCAGCAAAATCCGTCCGCCGTCCGGCACCTCGTTCACCAGATGGACAGTGGCGCCCGTGAGCTTTACGCCCCGCGCCAGCGCCGCTTCATGCACGCTCAGACCGTAAAAGCCCCTGCCGCAAAAGGACGGAATCAGGGACGGATGGACGTTGAGAATCCGATCCGGCCAGGTGCGCACAAAGCCCGCCGACAGGATGGGTAAAAATCCCGCCAGCACAATGGCGTCAATCCGGTATTCCCCCAGTTTTTGTGCAAGCGCGGCCTCAAACGCCTCCTGCGTACTTCCCTTCCGGGGCACGGAAAATCCGGGGACGCCGTGATTTACCGCCCGCTGCAGGGCGTAGGCATCCGCGCTGCTGGAGAGCACCACGGCAATTTTCCCATGGGGAAGTTCCCCGCGCTCCTGCGCCAGCAGCAGATGTTCCAGATTTGTGCCGCCGCCGGAAACCAGAACGGCGAGGTTTGCTTTTCTCAGCATAGAACCACCTTGTCTCCGCCCTCGGTAATCCGGCCGATGGCGTAAGCGTCGCAGCCGTTGGCGCGGAGTGTACGGATCGCCTCGTCCGTGTCCTGTTCGGCCACCACCACGGTCATACCCACGCCCATGTTATAGGTGTTGAACATCTCGCGCTCCTCAATGCCGCCGAGGCTCTCCAGCATTTTAAAAATTGGCGGCGTTTGAACGGAAGCGCGTTCAATGGACGCGCACAGGCCATCGGGAATGGATCGGGGAATGTTTTCAAAAAATCCGCCGCCCGTGATGTGGCTGACGCCTTTCACCTTCACGGCCTCCATGCAGGCCAGCACCGGCTTCACATAAATCCGGGTGGGCTCCAGCAGGGCCTCGCCCAGCGTCTTTCCCAATTCCTCGGAATACAGGTTCAAATTCGCGTGCTCCACATCAAATACCTTACGGACAAGGGAATAGCCGTTGGAATGAATGCCGGAGGACGGCAGGGCCAGCACGACGTCGCCCGGGCGCATGGTATTCTGATCCAGTACCCTGGGCCTGTCCACAATCCCCACGGAAAAGCCCGCCAAATCATAGTCGTCCTCATCCATCACGCCTGGATGCTCGGCGGTCTCGCCGCCAATCAGGGCGCAGCCCGCCTGCACACAGCCCTCCGCCACACCTGAGACGATGGCGGAAACCTTTTCGGGGATGTTCCTGCCAATGGCGAGATAGTCCAGAAAAAACAGCGGCTTTGCGCCGCAGCAGATAATATCGTTGACACACATGGCCACGCAGTCGATGCCGATGGTGTCGTGCCGATCCAGCAGCGCCGCAATCCGGAGCTTTGTCCCTACGCCGTCGGTGCCGGAAACCAGCACCGGCTCCGTCATCCCCTTCATATCCGGGGCAAACAGGCCGCCGAACCCGCCGATGTCGCTGACGACACCCGGAATCATGGTGCGGGCAATATGCCGCTTCATCAGCTTCACGCCCTCGTACCCGGCCTCGATGTTGACGCCCGCCCTGCGGTAACTTTCAGAAAAACTACGCATGGAGTTCCCGCTCCTTTTCACTGATTTTGTACTCAAAGCGATCCTTTCCGCCCTTTGGTATTTCGGTGGGGTAGCCGCCGCCGAAGCACGCGGTGCAGAAGCCGCATTCCGTGTTGTCCGCCAGCTTCACCGCGTCGTCCAGACTGAGATAGCCCAGAGAATCCACATTGATCAGTTTCGCAATCTCCCCAATGCTGTGATCGTTGGCAATGAGCTTTTTCGGATCGTCGATGTCGGTGCCGTAGTAACAGGCGGCGATAAAGGGCGGCGCGGAAACGCGCATATGCACTTCCTTTGCTCCCGCGTCCCGCAGCAGCCTTACAATCCGGCGGGAAGTGGTGCCGCGGACGATGGAGTCGTCAATCAGCACAACCCGCTTGCCCTCCACCGCGGAGCGAATGGGGTTCAGCTTAATATGCACCTCGTTTTCCCGCATCGCCTGCGTGGGGGAGATAAATGTACGCCCGACATATTTGTTTTTTATGAACCCGATGCCGTAAGGAATGCCGGACTGCCGGGCATAGCCCAGCGCGGCGTCCAGGCCGGAATCCGGCACCCCCACCACAATGTCCGCCTGAACGGGGTGCTCCAGCGCCAGATACGCGCCGGCGCGCTGCCGGGCAGTCTGCACGGAGGATCCGTCAATGACGGAATCCGGACGGGCGAAGTAGATAAATTCAAAGACGCACAGATGCTTTGCCGCTTTGCCGCAGTGGCTCTTGATGGATTTTACGCCGCTTTTGTCCGCCACCACGATTTCACCGGGCAGAATGTCCCGGACGAATTTTGCGCCCACCGCATCCAGCGCGCAGCTCTCGGACGCGAACACAACCGCCCCATCCGTCCGCCGGCCCATGCACAGCGGACGGAAGCCGCAGGGATCGCGGACGGCCAACAGCTTGCCCGGCGAGGACAGCACCAGCGAATACGCCCCTTCAATCCGGTCCATCGCGGCGGAAACCGCCCGCTCAATGGAATCGTGGGTCAGGCGTTCCTGTACAATGATGTAGGAAATCACCTCGGTATCGGAGGTCGTCTGGAAAATGGAGCCCTGACTCTCCAGCGCCGCCCGGAGGGTCTGGGAATTTGTGAGGTTGCCGTTGTGCGCCAGCGCCATGCGGCCTTTATAATGGTTGACCACAATGGGCTGTACGTTGCGCTTGTTGTCGGATCCGGTTGTGCCGTAGCGCACATGGCCCACGGCGATATTGCCCTCTCCCAGCGCCGCCAGACGCCCGGAGGAAAACACCTCGTTTACCAGTCCCACATCCCGGTAAGTGCGGAAAATGCCGTCGTCGTTGACAACGATGCCCGCGCTCTCCTGCCCCCTGTGCTGCAGCGCATAAAGTCCGTAATAGCAAAGCCCCGCCACATCGCAGCGCTCTTTGGCATAGACGCCGAACACGCCGCACTCTTCATGCAGATGCCGCGCGGCAATGGAAATCTCCCGCGTACAGCCCCCCGAGCCGGCGCCGTGCGTCGGAAGGATGGTCTGCTCACTCCGCATCATGATCCGTCAGTCTCTTCATAACCTCAGCATAAGCATCCTCGACGCCGCCCAGATCCCGGCGGAAGCGATCTTTATCCAGTTTTTCGCCGGTTTTCGCGTCCCACAGGCGGCAGGTATCCGGAGAAATTTCGTCGGCCAGTACAATGGTGCCGTCGGGCAGACGGCCAAATTCCAGCTTGAAGTCCACCAATGTGACGCCGCACTCCGCCCAGAACGCTTTCAGCACGTTGTTGACCGCAAAAGAATACTTTTTGATGATTTCGATCTCTTCCTGGGTCGCCAGTTTCAGCGCCAGCGCGTGGGACTCGTTCAGCAGGGGATCGTCCAGCGCATCACATTTGTAGGAAAACTCAATGGTGGGGTGTTCAAACACAAGCCCTTCCTTTACCCCGTAACGGGAGGCGAAGTGACCGGCGGAAAGATTGCGGACAATGACCTCCAGCGGCACGATAGAAACCTTTTTCACCACGGTTTCCCGGTCGGAAAGTTCCCTCACAAAATGGGTGGGAATGCCCACCTTTTCCATCTTTTGCATCAGGCGGTTGGTCATCTGGTTATTGATAACGCCCTTGCCGGCAATCGTTCCCCTCTTCTTGCCGTTCAGCGCAGTGGCGTCATCCTTATAATCCACAATATACAGCTCGGGATCGTCGGTCTTGAAAACCTTTTTCGCTTTTCCCTCGTAAACCTGCTCCAGCTTCTGCATTTCGGGTTCCTCCTGCATTTTTCAAATTTATTCGCTCTTTTCAAGATAAGTGCTGATTTATCACCGGAGTGCCAAATCCTGTACAGCAGAAATGATATACATCAC
>JBFLFX010000035.1:0-16986 GCA_041859815.1 Dysosmobacter sp.
GGGTCAGGTTGACGGTTTCCTCGTCCAGTGTCAGGGTCGTGAGATTGAAGCGGGTAATGTCGAAAAACTCGTTAATGAGATCCTCCAGCCGCTCCGCTTTGGTCAGTGCGATGCCGGTGTATTTTGCCCGGAGCTCTGTCGGTATCTGGGGTTCGTCCCGCAGCAGCGTCAGATAGCCGATGACGCTGGTCAGCGGCGTTTTCAGATCGTGGGCGAGATAGACGACGAGGTCGTTCTTGCGCTGCTCCGCTTCCTTGGCGGCCTCCGCGTTTCGCAACGCCTGCTCCCGGACAAGGTTCAGCTCGTTTTCTACGTCATGCATGGCCTCCGACAGCTTGATAGGTTCGTCCGTCGGCTGGGAGAGGCTTTTTGCCGCATCAATCACATCGTCCAGGTATCCCAGCGGGATTGTCAGAAAATGCCGCGTCAGGAGGATGGCCCCCGCGAGGAGCATGAGCACCAGGATTACAGGCGACAGGGCTTGCAATATTTTCAATATCTGGTAGAGCCGGTCGTTTTCCTGCCAGGTAAACTGCTCGCAGATAAACCACGCCAAGAAATAAAGTGCAAATGTACCGGCGATAAAGCCCAGCATGGCAAGCACATATTGAAACAAAATCTTTCGGGACAGCTGGCTGTATTGGCGGCGGACTTTTTTCTCACTCAATGGTATACCCCACCCCCCAGACGGTTTTGATAAATTTGGGCTTGCGGCTTGGCTCGTGCATTTTTTCCCGCAGCCGCGCAATGTGCGCCATGACCGTATTGTTGTTGTCCAGATATTTTTCGCCCCATACCGCCTCAAACAGCTCCTCCGACGGCACGACCCTGCCGCGGTGCTCGCACAGATACCGGAGGATGTCGAACTCAATGGGCGTCAGGGCAAGCTCCTCACCGTACAGCAGGCATTTCCGGCTGTCCAGATTGACGTTCAGCCCGGCAAAATCAAATTCGTGCTTTTCCTCCTCCGGCGCGGCAGCATTGTATTTCGTGTAACGCCGGAGCTGCGTTTTTACCCGGGCCATCAGCTCCAGAGGATTGAAAGGCTTGGTAATATAATCGTCCGCACCCAGTGTCAGCCCCATGATTTTGTCCATGTCCTCCACCCGGGCCGTCAGCATAATGATGGGAAACAGATGCGTTTCGCGGATTTTTCGGCACAGCTCGAAACCGTCCATGTCCGGCAGCATGACGTCCAGGATTGCGAGGCTGATAGTCTCTTTGTCTACGCATGCCAGCGCGCCGGCGGCGTCATAGAATTTATAAACTTCATATCCGTCATTCTTCAGGCAGACTTCCACCAGATCCGCGATCTCCCGTTCATCGTCCACTACAAGAATTTTGTTGTCCATCATCCACCTCGTACAATTACTCTCTCATTTTAGTATAGCACGGGCCGCCAGACCTGTCCGGCCGAATCTCATAAGAATCTCTTACAATTTTCTTACGCTCAGTGCAGTTTTTAAACTTTTTTGAGACGCTTGAGCGGAAATCAGCATGGCGGCCCGAATAATATCCCGCCGGATGAGCGGACAAAAAAGGAAGCGGCGTGACCGAAGCCACACCGTTTCCTTTAAAAACACAGGAATTTTACCCCGCGTTTGATTTTACTGTTTGTTTTCCGGCTGCCCGCCGTTGGAAGCGGCCGCCTTTTATGCGCGTTTTACCTTCTATTGCTGAAACAGTCGCTGCAATAGACGGGACGGTCGTCGCGGGGCTGGAAGGGAACTTTGCAGGGTTTGCCGCATTCGGAACAGACGGCGTCGAACATCTGACGCTCACCGCGGCCGCCGCGGGAATTCTGCTTGCGGGAATCCCGGCATGCCTTGCAGCGCTGGGGTTCGTTGGTGAAGCCTTTTTCAGCGTAGAATTCCTGTTCACCGGCGGTGAAGGTAAATTCCTGACCGCAGTCTTTGCAGACGAGAGTTTTGTCCTGATACATGAAATACCTCTTCAATTTTAGTTCGCCATGCGGCGATTGTTTTAATATACGCTTTGAAAAGACAAATGTCAACGAAAAGATTCTGGCGGCGCGCGGGGCGGCGATCCCCGCGGGACAGCCTGCCCGGAGGGTTAACCCTCTGCGATTCCCAGCGCGCGAAAGACGTTGTCCACCACGCGGTTGCCCACGCGATCCATAGCTTCCGCCGTGCTGCCGCCGATATGGCAGGTGGCGATAAAATTTTCCAGAGACAGGAGGGGGTTGTCCGGAGCGGGAGGCTCCTGTGCAAATACGTCGGAAGCCGCACCGCGAATCTGCCCGGAGATCAGCGCCCGGTAGAGATCGGCCTCGTTGACAATCTCGCCCCGCGAGGTATTCACAAGAATCAGATTCGGGTTGGACGCGCGGAGCACATCCGCGTTGACCATGCCGCGGGTTTCCGGGGAGAGCGTGGCGTGCACGCTGACAAAATCGGATCGGTGAAAAAGCTCCGGCAGGTCGGCGACCTTTTGGAAGCCCAAAGACTGACATTCCTCCGCCGTTCGGTGCGGATTATAGCAGAGTGTCTTGACCCCGAAGCCGTCCCGCATGATTTGCGCCGTCCGCCGTGCGATGCTTCCGGATCCAATCAGTCCGAGCGTTTTCCCCCGCACTTCCGGGCTGATAAAGCGCGGATCACCGAAACGGGTGTAGCGCCCCCGACAGAGTCCGATATTGATTTTCTTGATTTGGCGGTTCAGCGCCAGCAGATCCGCCACGGCCAGCTCTGCCACGGACTGTGCGGCTTCGCCGGGAACGGAGATCACGGGGATGCCGAATTCCCGGGCGGCGTCCATATCAATGCGGTCGGTGCCCACGCCGTGCATGGCAATGATCTTCAGACGGCTGCACCGGGCGAGAATTTTCCGGGGACAGTACGCTCGCCGGATAATGATAGCGTCCAGCGTCTCCGGGTGATCATAGGTTTTCACAAGGTCTGTCCGCCGGGCAAGACGCGCCCGGGCGGACGGGCTGATTTCATCGGAAAGATAGACTTTGGGTCTCATGGAATCCGCTCCTTTCTGACTGCCGCTCCAGCTGTTCCGCCGGTCCGTGCCGATCGCTTTTTCTCGGTGCCGCACCGGAATTCCGCGGTGGCCGGCGGGATGGGATTGCCCCTGCGGCGGGAACCCACCGCAAACTATCCCGGCGGGGCGGGCATTCAAAAAACGTGATTTACAAATTCCGCAGGGCGGCCGCCTTTCGCGGTGCGGCCGCCCTGCCCCTGCGGCGGGGAAAGAATCTGTGTCTCTTCCTTCCGTCGGCGCTGCAGGGGGCATAGGCCTGCCGGATCAAAGCGGACGCGGAAAATTTATGCAGGGCCGCGCAGCCGCTGAAAAATCAGATGCGGCATTTCTATGCCCCGGTAAATTTTCACGAAGCTGCCGGCCTCCGTCATGCCGATCCGCTTTGCCACAGCGATGGAAGGCGTATTCGCAGGGCGAATATCACAGACGATCTTCAGCGCGTGGAGCGTATGAAAAGCGTAATCCATCATGGCCCGCGCGCCCTCGGCGGCGTAGCCGCTGCCCCGGAAACGGCTCAGAAGGAGATAGCCGATCCCCCACACCTCTTCGCCGGCGATCTGTTCCCGGAGAAGGCCGATTTGTCCCACGGCTTCCCGCGTGGTTTTGCGGATTGCCAGCAGATAGTCGATTCCATTGGAACGGTAACCCGCCTGACGCCGGACAATCCAGTCGCGGACATCCCCGTCGGTGAAGAAGTGTCCCCAAACTCTCCGCACGCCGGGATCCCGCATGATTTTGGCGATCACCTCAAAATCATCCTCTGAAATTTTTCTGTAGATCAAACGCTCCGATTGCAGCATCTCGTATTTCTCTCCTCTCAGGATTTGCCGAAAAAAACGGGTTGGACGAGGGCGGATTGTCAAGGCCCAAGGAGGCCGGACTGCCTGACCGGGCTGCCGGTTCCCAGGGACGGCGGGAGCCGCCGGACTGCTCTTCACTCCGCAGTATCTCAGACCGGCATTGAGATACCGCCGCCGCTCCGCCTCCGGGACCAGACTGCCGCCGGTTGCCCACACGATGCGGCAGCTGTTTTGCAGAAGCTTTTCCGTCAAGCCGCCGGCGCAGAGGAAATGTTCCATGCTGCCCAGACGGACAGCGCCGTGAAATGCCGCGCAGGCCGAAGGCTCGATGAAAAAAGATTCACTGTCCCACAGAGCGCGCAGATAGTCAAACAGCACGCCGTCCCGGATGATAAAAATTCCGGAGACCAGTTCCCGCACCGCTTGCCCCGCAAAAGCGGAAGGACGTCGCACCGCCAGCCCGTCCGCGGCGGTGCGACTGGCGAGTCCGATGTCCTGTACGGAAATCTGATGGTGCGGCCCGGTGGACATCCCCAGCAGCATGCAGGGGGCCTGTGCGGGCTCCGACATTACCGAAGACATGTTTTAGACCGAATGTGATGCCGCCGAGCGCGCTGCCCACGCCGCAGGAGAGGAAAACCAGCAGCGGGTGCGCTCCATCCACACGGATCTCAGGGCGGCGCAACTGCCGTATCCAGCCGCTGTACCGCCACGGCATAGCCCCAAAACAGGTTTTGGAATTTTCGTCATCCATAAAATAGCTGTTGGGATCCTGCGCGGCAATTCGCCGGCCCTCCCGCACCGCGCCGCCGTAATCCTCTCCGTATTCCAGCACGGTGACGCCTTTAGCACGGAGAAGACCCTTTTTCCACCATACCGCTTCCGCAGACATGTGTACCATGACCCGGTAGCCCATCGCCGCGCCGATCGTGCTGATGCTCAGAACCAGATTCCCCGTAGAACCGACATGGATTGCGTATTGATGAAAAAATTTCCAGAATGCGGGGGAGGCGAACGCCACATTGCCCCCGCCCGCCGGGAGCAGTCCGTGGCGCAGCGTCAGATCCTCGGAGTGCTTCAGAATTTCATAAATGCCGCCCCGGGCCTTGACGGAGCCGGCAATTGCCAGATCGCTGTCCCGCTTTAGAAAAAGCCTGCTGGAAATGGTCATTCAGACAGTTCTGCATCCGAAAAATTTCCGTCAGCTGCGATTCAATCAGCCCGTCCTGCGGCGCGGTTTTGGGAAACGCCCTTCGGATAAACAGCGCGAAACGGTTCAGACGCGCTTCCGTGCCGTCCAGCTCCGCCGCGCTTGCCGGACAGCGCGCCGGCGCCGGCGCGGCGGATGCGAGGAAGGGATTTCCCCAGAACGTTTCCCGTTCCGCGGCCAGATTCTCCACAACCGGGGGAATTTGAATCAGTTCCTTGACGGAATACGGCATCGTCCATGCCCTTTCCGACGGAAGAGGAAACTTCCGTAAATGTCCCGTGCCGACCGTATCATCTCCGCCCGATTGGCTAAAGCGCGGGAAATATTTTCAAATACGGTGGCCTTCTCATTGAATTTGTGCTAGACTCATAAAATCAGAAGAGAGCCGCAGGACAGGCGCGGGGTGGCAGGACGGCTCGGAGAATGCGCGGCGGCAGGGGCGCGGTGAATCAGGCGGCCGGAATCCCGTGGAGCGGTTTTCAGAGGATCACACACTCCAGCGTTCCCAGTCACACCTGGTTTCCAGCGCGTGAACCAGCGGCAGCAGCCCGTCCCGGTCCGATTCGGTGAAGCGTCCGATTACCGGACTGTCCAAATCCAATACGCCCGCAAGTTTGCCGGCCGCGTGAATGGGAATCACCAGCTCGGAGCTGGAGGCGCTGTCGCAGGCAATGTGGCCCGGGAATTGATGCACGTCCCGCACCAGCTGGGGCGCATCCTCCGCCGCCGCCGTGCCGCAGACGCCGCGGCCTGTCCGGATGCGGACGCACGCCACCTTGCCCTGAAACGGCCCAAGCATCAGACTGCCGCTCTCCATCAGGTAAAAGCCCGCCCAGTTCAGCCGGCTCAGGGAACTGAACAACAGGGCGGAGAGATTTGCCATGGCGGGCAGAGGATGGGATTCCCCCTCCATTAAAGATTCCGCCTGCCGGAGTAAAAGCGCATAGTCTTCCATTGCGGACACCCTTCCTTTCGTTTGCCTCTTACTGCAAAGAATACACCGCTGATCCGCATTGCGCAAGAGCGAAATTTTCCGGCGGAGCAGCGGAAATTCAACGATAATCGGGGAGGATCTGTCATGAAGCTGGGCTTTTTTTACAGCGGACAGGGGAGTCAATTTGCCGGTATGGGACGGGACTTCTATGATCGGGAACCCGCATTCCGCGCGATTTTTGACGGCGCGGAACTGGATTTTGATCTGAAAACAGTCACTTTTTCCGATCCGGAGGAGGTACTGAATCAGACCCGCTATACCCAGCCTTGCATGACGGCGTTTGCGGCCGGGGTGACGGATGCGCTGGCGGCGCGGGGGATCGTGCCCGCCTGCGCGGCGGGGCTGTCGCTGGGAGAATACGCCGCGCTGTACGCCGCCGGGACATTCGGCCCGGCCGCCCTGCTGCGTGTGGTGAATTTCCGGGGCAAGGCGATGGCGGCCGCCGCCTCAGGCACGGAATTTACCATGGTTGCGGTACTGGGCGCGGCGGCGGAAGAGGTGGAAGAGGCCTGCCGGCGGGCGGCCGTCTCTGGCGTTGCGGAAATTGCGGCGTACAACTGCCCCGGGCAGTTGGTCATCGGCGGGACACGGGACGCGGTAAGCCGCGCGGTGGGGGAGCTGGGCGCGGCGCGCTGCCGCCGGCTGCAAACCGGCGGCCCGTTCCACACCTCGCTTCTGCGTCCCGCGGGAGACGCCCTGCGGGCGTATTTTGCGGAGCATCCGCTGTCGGCGCCGAAGATTCCGGTACTGTCCAACTGTGTCGGCGGGGAAAAGCGCCCGGAGGACACCGTGGAGGAACTGTTGGCGCGGCAGGTGTGGCGGCCGGTCTGTCTGGAATCTTCCATCCGCCGTATGGCGGAACTGACGGACGCCGTGGTGGCGATTGGGCCGGGTCATGCCGTAGCGGGCTTTTTTCGCCGGACAGTGCCGGACTTTCCCTGCTTTCCCGTGGAGAGGGCGGGGGATCTCGACGCCCTGCCGGAATGGCTGCAGCGGCTGGAAGAACAGCGCGGATAAAGCACGGGCGGCGGACGATTTTTCGTCCGCCGCCCCGCGTTTACTCGGCTTTGACCGCCGGTTCTTCCGGCAGATTCTTCTTTTGCCGTTTCAGCATCAGAAAAAATGCCGAGGTGATAATCACGCCTTTGGCGATGCTGCTGATGGAGATGGACCACCAGATGCCGGAGAGCTTCAGCGCCGTGCGGGACAGGCCCATGGCCATGGGAATCCGCAGCACGGTGAGGATGATGTCCACCGCCGCGGGCAATACCGTGATGCCGTAGCCGTTGAACGCGCTTACGGTGACGATCTCCAGGCACATGAACAGCTGCGACCAGCCCTGTGCCGTCAGATAGCTGACGCCGATGGGCAGCACGGATTTTTGGGGAATGAAAATTCGGAAAATCGGCCCGGCGCAGAGCACCAGCAGCAATGTGGTGAAGATCCCCCACAGGCTGACGATTTTAAAGGAGATCAGATAGCCTTTATTGGCCCGGTGCAGGTTGCCCGCCCCGCGGTTCTGGGAGATAAAGCTGTTCAGTGCCATGCCGTAGCCGTCCGCCGTCATCCAGGAGATATTTTCAATCTGTGTGCCGACCTTCTGCGCGCCGACGGCGGCGTCGCCGTAAGACGCTACCATCCGGGCGATAATCATGGATACCAGGGGAAACACCAGATTTTGCGCCACCACCGGGGCGGAGAGCCGCAGAATCTCCCGCACGCAGGCAAACGCCGGTTTATGAAAGGGACCCGCGTGCCGCAGCAGCGCGTCTTTGACGCAGTATGAAATCAGCAGAGCCGCCACCAGCGCCTGTGCGGAGGCCGTGGCAACGGCCGCGCCCAGCACGCCCATCCGCGGGGCGCCGGCAAGCCCGAAAATCAGGATCGGATCCAGCGCCATGTTGACCGCGAGCCCCACTCCCGTGGCGAGAAACGGCGTGCTGCTGTTGCCTGTGGCGGTAATTAGCGCGGTCAGGGTATTGGCCAGCAGCCCCAGCAGAACCGCGCCGCCCACGATTCGCAGATAGCCCTCGGCGTCGGCAATGACTTTCGCACTGTTCAGGCGAAAAAATGACAGCAGCGGCGCGGCGCCCAACAGAAAGACCGCGCCAAGAAGCAAGCCGATGAAAAAAGTCATCTGGATGGAGGCCTGCGCGTAGCGCGCGGCATTCTCCCGCCTTCCCGCTCCTACGGAATGCCCCACGAAGACCTGCCCGCCAACGCGGGCGAGGGAGTTAAGGCTCATGCCGATCCACAGAAATATTCCCGCCGTGCCGACGGATGCCACCGCATCCGCGCCCAGCCGCCCGATCCACAGCATATCCGTGAGGTTGTATGCCATTTGAATCAGGCTGGTTCCCATCAGCGGCAGTGCCAGCCGTGTCAGCGCGGAGGTGATGCTGCCCTCCAGCAAATCAATGCGTTTCTCCACCCGATTTCACCAGTTCCTTTCCTCTTTTATTCAGAAAGCGCGGCGCCGAAATGGGCGCCGCGTATTATTAGGCGGTAAGTTCACGCCGTGTGTATCGGCATAACAGGCTCATCATATCATGCGGATTCCGCGAATGCAAGAAGCTTGAAAAAAATTCTCCCAGATGAAATATGCCGCCCCGTGTGAAATAAATTTTACACATCGGAAAAACGGATGAAGCTTAAAACGGAAATTGGAAAAGCGCGGATTTTTTGCGGGACAATCCCATGACCCATAGAGTTTCAAAGCAGGGAATGGACAGAGCGCGGAATAAGAGATGCCGGCGCAATCCGGCCGCCGGGCTGCGGCGAACGAGAGGGGAAGCTCCGGCAATGAAACGAAAAGCGGGCGGAGTCTCCTTCTTCGCGCGGTTCCCCGCGCTTGATGGAAAAATGATTACCTTTCGCGGCGCTCCAACACATGGACATTCAGATGGTCGTAGGTCATTTCCACACCGGATTCATCAAACGCGGCGCGGAGGTTTTCCGCCAGCGCGTAAGTGACATCCCAGAAATCCTCGGTTTTGCACCAGCAGAAAACGGTGTATTCGATAGAGCTGGAATTATATGCCGTCAGATGCACGGCAGGGGCGGGGCTGTCCAGCAGCCGCCCCGTCTTTTCCATTCCCCGCAGACACGCCGCTTTGACTTTCTCCGTAGGATCGTCGTAGGAGGCGTTGATTTTCATGGACACCCGGCGCTTGCCCAGAGCGGTGTAGTTGGTGAACCGCGCGGCGGAAATCGCCTTGTTGGGGACGACGAGTACAGTGCCGTCCGGTGCCAGCAGCTTGGTATGATTCAGGGTGATTTCCTCCACCGTGCCGGAAACGCCGTTGGTTTCGATGAAGTCGCCCAATGCGAAAGTGTGGGAAGAGAGAATGACCAATCCGCCCGCCACGTTGCCTAAGATGTCCTCCGCCGCCAGCGTGACGCCCAGCGATCCGACGCTCAGCAGCGCCACCAGAGAGGAGGAATTGATGCCCAGCCGTTCGATGACCAGAATGATGATGATGACATAGCCGACGAACTTCAGGCCCTTGACGATATATGTGCGCACCCTCTTGTCCAGCGTTCCCCTGCCCATCATCCGGGCGGTAATCCGCACCAGCACGCGGAGTACGATCAGGCTGACCAGCAGCGTGACGGCGGCGGACAGCAGATCGCCTACCGTAACGCCGCCGAAGCCGGTGGAAATGCCGGCAAACTTTGTAAAAGTCATAAAGAGAACTCCTTTCCCGCACCTGTCAGGCAAATTTAAAAGTAAAATTCATCATAACGGACCCGCGAAAAAAAGTCAATGATGCTGCCGGGCCTGCTCTTCCTGCGTGTAAGCCACGGACTCCGCCACGGATTCTTTCAGCAGCGCCACGAACTGCTCCGCCATGGGGATCAGCCGGGCGTAGCGGGGGTAAATCCAGCCGAGACGGACAGGCGCATGTCCCTTCAGCGGAATGGAGACGACGCGGGGATCCGCCAGCTCCCGCACCAGCAGCCCGCTGCCGGTGGTAAACGCGTCGGTGGAGGCAAGCACGTTCATGGCGGTGGTGCGGTTGCTGACGCTGATGGTGCGATCGGGGCGGTCGAAGGCGACAATGCGGTATTCCTCGGAAAAATCCGCCGCCTCGCCCTGGGCGTGCTCAAAGGACGCGCAGGGATAGCCGGTGAGCTCCTCCTCCGCGATCATTTGCTGATTCGCCAGCGGATGCCCCCGGCGGACATAGACGCAGGGCGGCACCGCCGCAAGGCTGTGAAAGCCGATGTCCCGGGCCGCCATCATCCGGCGCACCAGCTTTTCCGTCAAATCGGTGAGAAAAATTACGCCGATATCCGCCGTACGGTCCGCCACGTCGTTTACCACGGTGTCCAGCCCCGTTTCTTTGATGGAAAAGCGGTAACGGCGCTCGTCCGTCCGCTGCAGCAGGCGGAGGAATGCGTCCTCCGTGAAGGGGTAGCGCTGGGTGGACACGCTGAGCCGCGCAGGGGCTGCGGCGCGGCTCTCCCGGTACAGGCTTTCGATCCGATCCTTTTGTTCCAGCAGCGATACCGCGTAGCTGAGGAATTCCTTGCCCTCCGGCGTAAACTCCACGCCCCGGTTGCTGCGGTCAAATAAGCGGATACCCAGCTCCTCCTCCAGCGCGCCGACGGAGGTGGAGATCCCGGACTGGGATAAAAACAGCTTCCGCGCCGCTTTGCTGATGGAGCCGCATTTGGAAATCTCGACAATATAAGAGAGCTGCTGTAAGGTCATGAAAACGCCTCCTGCCTTGAAGTTTACGCTTTCAGTGTAACTTTACGGAGCGGGAATGTCAATTTTGCCATCATAAAAAATGATGACGGACGATAGAAAATGATTGCTACCACATTCCCGCCAACTCTGCTAAAATGATTAGGAAAGATGACGGTAAGCGAACGAAAATTTTCCTAAAATTTTGGCATATCCGCCAAAAAACTCGCAAAGATCCGTGCTATTTTCCAGATTTCTGTAAAATCAACTTTCTTGGAATTTCAGCAATAAACCTGTTTCGCTATCGCCAGACAGAAAAGCACGCATCAAGAATTTGAAGGGAGAGGCAATATGAGCGAAAAGAAATTGGGATTTGCCACCCGGCAGATCCATGTGGGCAAGATCAAGGACAGCTGCGGCGCGCTCTGTACGCCGATTTATCAGACCTCCACGTTCGAATTTGATTCCGTGGAGCAGGGCGGCGCGCGTTTTGCCGGCGAAGAGCCGGGTTACGTGTACACCCGCCTGGGAAACCCCTCCGCCAGTGCCGTGGAGATGAAAGTTGCTTCTTTGGAAAACGGCGAGGATGCGCTGGCAACGGCCTCCGGCATGGGTGCTATTTCCAGCGCGCTGTGGACTTGCGTCAAGGCGGGCGATGAGATTGTCGCCGACGAGACGCTCTACGGATGCACTTATGCGCTGCTGGCGCATGGCATGACAAAATTCGACGTCAATGTGACGTTTACGGATCTGTCCAAGCCGGAGAACCTGAAAAAGAGCCTGACCGCCAAAACCAGGGTGGTTTATTTTGAGACGCCCTGCAACCCCACGCTGAAGATTTTGGACATTCAGGCGATTGCCTCCGCCGCACACGCCTACAATCCTGAAATCCGTGTGATTGTGGACAATACGTTCTGCTCTCCGTACCTCCAGCGCCCGCTGGATTTGGGCGCGGATATCGTGGTGCACAGCGCCACCAAGTACATCAACGGCCACGGTGACGTGATTGCGGGCTTTGTCGTCGGCAAAAAGGATTTTATCGCGGAGTGCCGGATGTCCGGCCTGAAGGACATGACCGGCGCGGTTCTGGGCCCCTTTGAGGCGTTCCTGATTGCCCGGGGCCTGAAGACGCTGAACCTGCGGATGGAGCGCCACTGTGCCAATGCACATCAGGTGGCCGAATTCCTGGAGGGGCACCCCGCCGTTTCCAAGGTATACTATCCGGGGCTGAAGAGTTTTCCCGGCCATGAAATTGCCGCCCGCCAGATGAAGGATTTCGGCGGAATGCTGTCCATGGAACTGAAAGCCGACAAGGCCGCGGTTGCCAAGGCACTGGACAAACTGCAGCTCTGCGCCATCGCGGTGTCGCTGGGCGATGCCGAGACGCTGGTGGAGCATGCCGCTTCCATGACGCACTCCACCTACACGGCGGAGGAGCTGGCGGCGGCCGGTATTTCCGAGGGCCTCGTACGGATCTCCGTGGGTCTGGAGGATCCGGAGGATATTATTGCCGACCTGAAGAGCGTATTGGACACGCTGATTTAAGTTTTTCCGGCGCAGGTGCGCCTTTGGAGAGATGGGGAGATGGTGCCGCCGCGGATTTTAATCCGCGGCGGCACCGCACATTTGTCCGGTGAAGGGAAAACGGTGCGGCGTGGTTCCGGATGGGGGCGGCGCCGCTGATTTCTCTTGCCGGATACATGAAAAAAAGCCGTTCCGCGGGCGGGACAGCTTTTAAGACGGTGGGCGAAAACAGTTCCGTCCAAAACGCGCGGGTGGAAAGTCCATCGACATTCAATACGCCATCAACCGCGCGTTTCTTGCACGGTTTATCCGGCGGTGTCAATTCAGAAAGTCCGGCAGGTCAAAAATCCACTCCCGCACATTGGAAAAAACGGAGGCCCGGTTCTTCCATCCGGGCGGTGGAAATGCTGGATGGGGCTCGCCGTTGTAAGGCGCGGGTTCGCCGCCGGGGGAGAAGATCGCCGTACGGTCACACTTCTTCTCCACATAGCCCGTGATTTCCCGGATGGAAATCGTGCCGCCAGAAACGCGCCGGTTCCTTCCTCCCGGATAAAACCCATAGGCGCATCGGAATTGTCCGCGAACATGGGAGTGCTCCGCACCGTGCGTTCCGCATAAGATGCCAGCCGCCGGGTGTAGCCGTGTTCCCCAATGGCGCGGGGAAACCGCGCGGCGGGATTTTGCCGTCAGTCTGCACCGGCGCAGCCTCCGCCTGCCGCTTCGCCGCGCCGTAGAGCGGATCCGCCCGATTATACCAGCGCAGCGGTTCCCGCTCTGTGAGAAATTCATTCTCTGCGGTGTCGGGATGCTTTTGATACGCGGCCGGCGGCGGAGGTCATCACGTACTACTGCGGCCGCAACCCACCGCGTTCAGCAGCCGGCGCACGTTGTTGGAGGCGTAAGCGCGGCTGTCGCATCGCAGACGGCGTCCAGCGGACCCACGGCGCGGCGCAGACAGTCCCCGTCAGCGCGCTCCGTGACAATCCGCTCCACCGGACTGCCGAAATCATTCCTCGCATGTCCCCGGGCGGCGATGGTCACGCGATGCCCGCGCCGGAGCAGCGCGGGTACCAGCTGCCTCCCGAAAAAGCGGGTGCCGCCAAAAATCAGAACATCCACGAAAGTCTTCTCCCGTCTCTGCTAAAATGATCCCCGCGCAGAAAATAAACTGCGCGGGGATCATTTATGTATTTA
The DNA here is from genome assembly GCA_041859815.1 of Dysosmobacter sp. Lineage (GTDB taxonomy): Bacteria > Bacillota > Clostridia > Oscillospirales > Oscillospiraceae > Oscillibacter. The sequence goes on from JBFLFX010000035.1 coordinate 13,425, forward strand.
CCACAGGCCCAGACCTTTGCTGATATTCACAATAAAATCCTGCACATTGGTGACAATGCCGCGGGCGGAAAGGCTGCCGCGGTCGGCCAGCTTATTCACGGTGAATGTGAATTCCGCAATGTCTACGCAGTAGAAGTAAACCTGGCGCACGGTGCCGTCTGGCATGACCCGGTAGGACGGCGTCATGTTGCCGGTGGCAATGGTATGCAGCATGGTGGCCATACAGATCACCGTGGTGGCGTTGCGAATCTGATTCCGCATGGCGTCCTGCGCCTCGTATACATTGCCGTACACCGGAGGCAGGGGGCCGTCGTCCCGGATGGATCCGCCCAGCACGTACGGCACGCCGCACTTCTCACAGGCGTAGATGATGCCGTTGTCAATGTGCTCACTTTTAATGAACGCGGGGATAGAGCCGTAAAGCTTTACCCGGTTAATCGTGTCCAGATGATTATAGTGGCCGTTGGGCTGGCTCTTTTGTGTGTAAATGTCCTGCCCCAGCGCGGTTTTCAGGTATGCCGCCTCCAAATCGTGCGTGGCAAGGGCATTGCCCGCCAGCACGGCGTGGACGTAGCCCGCTTCGACAATTTTGGAAAACGCCAGACGGGCGTCGTGATCAAATGCAAACGCCGGGCCCATTACCCAGACGATTTTGCCGTGTTCCCGGTCGTGGCGCAGGATGTCGTACAGTTCGTCATAATCCTTGGAGAATGCGGTTTCCCGGGAACGGCCGGTACGGAAGGCAAATACATCGCTGTTCTTCCGCTCTTCGCAAAAACCGTGGGCGTGGAGGAAAATGCCCTCCTCGCAGTTTTCCGTGCGGCCGGTCACGACCATATCGCCCTTTTTCAGCAGGCGGAATTCGCGGACAACGATTTTCCCGTTTTCCCACACGGCGACGCAGTCCATCCGGCTTTCCTCTGCCAGATGCCACTTGCCGTTTACCTTGAAATATTCGGGGAAGATGCTCATGGCGTGATAGTGTTCGGGCGCCACGCCGTCCTTGGGGGCCGGAACCAGTTTGATTTCCGGTGCGCTGCGAAAACGCTCTTCTGTAAAATCGGGAGCAACATAGGGACGAAGCTGTAAAGACATCACAAATTCTCCTTACCTATTAAAAAATTTCATAAAAAAAGAGCCGGGTTGACGCCTCCCGCGGCCGCGGCAGTGCCTCAGACAGATACGGCCTCAGCAGGCGGCAAAACGTACGATGAACTTCTTTCGTTATCATAGCAGAGCGGGTTGAAAAAGGCAAGCGTCCGCGCCGGCCGACCGGGAAAAATCCCGAAAAATGTGATGAAACTTTATCATTGTAAAGATGAATAACGATACTGATATGTTCCTGCGGACGCGGAAAATGGACACGATCTGCCGATTGACCTGTTGGTCGGGAGACTGTATAATAAAAACAATTTTTCGACCTGAAAAATTGTATATTTTGACGGCTGCATTCTTCAATGCGGCGAAAAGAAAACACCGGATAAAACCGGGAGGAAAGTCCCGCGCAGCCGAACCGCATTTCGGAGGGAGGAGATCGGGGGCACGGTGCTTTGGCCGGGGATGGCGGCACAGCCTGGTTTGGAATCCGGCGCCGAGGGGCGCAAAAAACAGAAAATAGAGAATTGGAGGAATTTGGAATGCTGACTCCAGCGGAATTTGTGGAAACTTATGCGGATACCGGCGCGGGCAAGGCAAAGGCCCCCGCGCAAAAGCTGTTTCTTCTGGCAATCCTGGCGGGATTCTTCATCGGCATGGGCGGTGCGGCGTCCAACACCGCTACCCACGCGCTGACCAACGCGGCGGTGGTGAAAATTGTGGCGGGGATGCTGTTCCCCTTCGGACTGGTGATGGTAATTTTTACCGGGGCGGAGCTGTTTACCGGCAACTGCCTGATGATGATTTCCGTCCTGTCCCGCAAGGCCAGCTTGCGGGGGATGGTGCGGAATCTGGTCATCGTGTATCTGGGCAACTTCGTGGGCGCGCTGGCACTGGCGGCGGCGTGCGCCTTTTCCGGGCAGATGAATCTCTCCGGCGGGCTGCTGGCGGTGGCCACCATCAAAGCGGCGGCGGCAAAATGCTCTCTGCACTTCGGCAGCGCCGTGGTGCTGGGCGTGCTGTGCAATATTCTGGTTTGCGCTGCCGTTCTGTGCGCCGTCAGTGCCAAAAGCGCCCCGGGCAAGGCCGTCGGCGCATTTTTGCCCGTGTGCTTTTTCGTGGTGTGCGGTTTTGAGCATAGCGTGGCAAATATGTACTACATTCCGGCGGGGCTGTTTGCCCTGTCCGTACCGCAGTACGCGGCCCTGGCGGTGAAGGCGGGGGTGGATACCGCAAGTCTGACATGGGGCGGCTTTTTGCTGCATAACCTGCTGCCTGTGACGCTGGGGAACGTGTTGGGTGGCTGCGGCTTTGCCGCGCTGATTTACGCGGCCTACCGGAGGCGGAAATAACCGCCGAACGGATGGAACGGGACGGCGGAGGGGAGCGCCCGTGGACACTTTTTCCCCTGCGTCTGCGGATTCCGCATTGCAAATACACTTGCTTTTTATAGGAAAGTAATGTATTATAAACGGAGCGTGAATGCCGTGATTTCCGGGACGGCTTTCCAAACCGCTTTCGCGGCGCCGGGGGCTCACCGGCTTTGTTCCGCCGGATGGACTTTGGAAAGAGCCGGTGCGATTACTGATAAATGGGGAGGGGGAACGCACGATGATAGCGAAGAGAGATGTTCGGACGCTGGTGATCGTGTTTGCGGCGATTTTGATTGCACTGGGTGTGCTGTGGAAATGCGGCGTGTTCGGTGTCCGGGGTGACAGAGTGACCGCAGATGCGCAGAAGAGCATGGAAATTGCGCGGAGCTGGTCGGCCGTGGAGGATGGAAACGCAAAACAGGTGACGGGTATTTTTTATGATTATGATCAGGCTCCCCTGAAGGGCATCTGTTACTGTTACGTCAACCGCCCGGGGGTTTCCTGCGGCTTTTTCTTCCGGCAGAGCTGTAAGCTTGACCGCGACATGGGCATTCGGAAGCTGGATCTGGGACAGTACGGCGCGGCTTACGTCTCCCTGAATTCCCAACAGGTTGCCAAGGTGATTCGGGACGACGGCACAAAACCCGTCACAAAGAGCGTTTCCCCTTATTCTCCCTTTGTGATAGTTTCGGAAAAGCGTGACTGCGCGTTTCACTTCTACGATGAAGGGGGTCGGGAAGTGCCGGTATCCGGCGCCGAAGCGGTGGTCAGGGACTGAGCGGAAAGCGCGGCGCGTCCGAAATCTCCGCCTCCGCCCGGGTGCCTGATTGCACGGCGGAAATCAGATTCTTTCAACGGCCCGGGAAATTTCCTTTCCCGGGCCGCTTTTCCGCGGGGCATCAGCCCGAGAGCCTTTTTAATGAGATCTGTTTTATGAACTTCTTTGAATTCATTTCAAAACCTTGCGGATTTTGCCGCGGCGCATTATGATAGGGATATTCCGAAACGAGGAGGAACTTTTATGGTATCCATGGCAGAGAGAATTGAAGAACTGCGCGGAAAGAAGAATTTGAGCTGTCCGGCGCTGGCCGCCG
>JBFLFX010000036.1:0-16863 GCA_041859815.1 Dysosmobacter sp.
CGGAATTCCGCAGCTGACGCTGGCGCCGGTATATGTGCTCTGGTTCGGGCTGGGATTGACCTCCAAGGTCTTTCTGGCAGCGCTGATGGTTTTTTTCTGTGTGTTTTTTTCCACCTACAATGCGATTTGCAACACGGAGCAGAAGCTGATTGAATCGGCGCATCTGCTGGGGGCAAATTCCGCGCAGACGCTTTGGTATGTGGTGATCCCGGCCTGTATGCCATGGATTTTATCCGGCATCCGCAGCGGCGTCGGCGCCTGCATGGTCGGCGCGATTATCGGCGAATACATGGGAGCCTCCGGCGGATTTGGCTGGATGGTTACCTACGCGACGAATTTCTTTATGGTCCGGCGCGTGATGTCCTGCATTCTGATTCTGCTGGTTGTGGGGATGGTTTTGAACTATTTGCTTGATTTTGCGGAGAGGAAGATTCTTCGCTGGAGAACGGACACCAGACTGACGCTGGAAGTCGGATCCAAAATAAGCTGATGAAATCGGCGGGGAATGAGAAAAATGCCGTATATTGAATTTAAAAATGTCTGTAAGTCGTTTGACGGGCAGAGGGTGCTGAAAAATATCAATATTGCCATTGAGAAGGGTGAATTCATCACGCTGCTGGGGCCGTCCGGCTGCGGAAAAACCACGCTGCTCCGCTCCCTTGCGGGGCTGACCGGCGTGGATTCCGGAAAGATTTTTCTGGATGGGCGGGACGTTACCTGCGCGCCGCCCAAAGAGCGGAATATCAGCATGATTTTCCAGCAGTACAGCCTGTTTCCCACCATGACTGTCCGGCAGAATATTAATTTTGGCCTGAAAATGCAAAAGGTGGGCAGGGAGGAGAGCCGCCGCCGCATTGAGAAATCCCTGGCTATGGTCAATTTGACCGGAAGCGAAAATAAATATCCGTCTCAGATGTCCGGCGGCGAGCAGCAGCGTGTGGCGCTGGCACGCGCCATTGTGACCCGCGCCAGGGTATTGCTTTTGGACGAGCCGTTCAGCGCAATCGACGCAAAGCTGAGGAAAGCGCTTCAAATTCAGATACGGGAGATTCACAACACACTGGGGATGACCACCGTGTTCGTCACCCATGATCAGGAAGAGGCCATGCGAATGTCCGATCGCATCTACCTGATTCACGGCGGACGGGTGGAACAATCCGGAACGCCGATGAATCTCTATCTGCATCCGCAGACGCCGTTTGCGGCCGGATTTATGGGGCATTACAACCTGTATCACGATGCGCGCGGCGAATACAGGGCGGTCAGACCGGAGAGCATCGAAATGGCGCGCCGGCCGTGGGAAGAGGAGAACGGCTGTCTCTATATGAGCGGGACGATTGTACGGATTATTCCGCAGGGAAATATTCTGCGCTATACCGTTTCAACCGGCGAAAGGCGGCTTGATGTGGATCTTCTCTATGATGAGAGGGAGTCCTTTCACACGGGGGACGCCGTTTACCTGAAAATTTTGAAAAAGAATATGATTGTCTATCAGGCATCCTGCCTCAGGGCCGCGAAGGCAGATGATTGAGCTGTATCAGCTCTCGTTTGAAAAATGGCTGCACCCGTCTTTTTACCGAATTTTGCGCCGTACCGCGTTCAGTTTTTTGCTATCAATCAGTGCTGCCTGCGGAAATCTGTTTTGTCTGCCACAAAATCCGTCGGAAACGCCAAACGCCTCAATTTTTCAAACAGGGCCCAAGCTTTTATCATAATACAAAAAGACAGCAAAGGAGAAGTAAAGAATGAAGAAAAACATCGGAAGGCGCATCATGGCGCTGGCGCTGATGCTGCTGATGACGCTTGCGACAGTTACGGGCTGCGGAAGCAAGTCGGCGGGCGGGACATCCTCCGCAAAGTCAAAAACTTCGGAAAAGTCCGCCGGACTCACAAAGGTAACGGTTTCCGAATTCCGCAATCTGAGCTGGTGCGCGGCTTATGTGGCCGCTGCCAACGGCTATTACAAGGACGAGGGACTGGATGTCAAATTTGCAATGTACAACGACGGCCCCGTGGCATTTCAGGGAATGCACGGCGGTGACTCCGATTTTTGCCTGCTCTCTCAGGAGCCGGTGCTGAAAGCGGAAGAGGAGGGCCTGAAATCCAAAATTATCTATACCGCGCTGGACACGCGGCTGTACGGATTCGTGGGCGCGGCGAATATCAAGGAAGTCAGGGATTTGAAGGGGAAGACGATTTTTGCCGGCATGCAGGGCTCCGCGCCGTATTCCTTTGTCTCCGCCATTTTAAGAAATGCGGGACTGGATCCTGAAAAGGACGTTACATTTGTGAACATGGATTACAGCGCATCTATGACCGCTCTGAAAAAGGGACAGATTCAGGCCAGCTATATCAACGTGGACAACCGCGTGGAAATCAAAAATATGGACGTGAATATGCTGGTGGACACCTCCCAAAAGGCGGATGCCCAGAAATATCTGAAATCCAAGGAATTTCCGGGCGAAATCATCTGCACGACGGCCAAGTTCGCAAAGGAAAATCCAAAGACCGTGCAGGCTTTTGTGAACGCAATCAGCAGGGCGACCGAGTGGATTAACAGCCATTCCTCCGCCGAGACCGCCAAGGTGCTCAAGCCTTATTTCAACGGAATGACGGAAAATGTCCTTCGGCAGAAGATTGAGATTCTGAAACCGGCCCTGACCAAGACGGGCTTTATTAGCGAAAATGCGGAAAAGTGCGTACAGGAGTTTGTGATCAACTGCGGTACAATAAAAAAGCAGATCCCCTATCGGGATGTGGTTGACATGACTTATGTGAATCACTATCAAAAGAATCGATAATCCGATCCTCTCGGCAATGTGGGACGGGGCGGGCATTGCAAATGCAATGCCCGCCCCTTCCTATGCGGGAGTCCTGATTTCCGCTATTTTGCAAAATGAAAATAGATAACAGGGAAGAACGGATAAAAGACGCTCCGATATTCTTTCAGGCCGCGTCCGAAACCGCTTACACTGTCAGGCATTTGCAGGGCCCGCGAAGACCGCGGATAAATTTCATTTTGTCACGGCTACCGACGAAACGCCGTAGTGCCGGAGAATTGCAACCGCGTCCGGCCCGATGCGCTCCCCGCTGATCAGTACGGAAACCGCGGGGGGGCACTGAACAGCCGGCGCGGCCAGAATGCGTCCGCAGGATGCCTGCGTCGGCACGAGTTCCTGCCTCCCCAGCACCGCCTCCCGGATAGAAACGCACTGACGGGGCGGCTTCAGATAAAAAACGGGAGCCGGGGCGGCGGCTGAGAAATCCGGAGTACCCAGCGCATCCAGTATTTTCGCAAAATCTCCGGAGGTGTTCTCCGGGGTTGCCATCAGGACTGCGAAATCCGGATCGGCGTATTCATATTCAACACCGCCGGCCCGCAGCTGCGCGGCGACGGTTTTCCCACCCCGGCAGCGGGCATCGGTTCGCACGGTCAGCTTCAGCGGATCGCTTTGGGCAAGGTGCCAGCCCCGCTTGGCCAGAGCGGTCTTGACCCGCGCCACGGTTCCCGCGCAGTCCGCCAGCCGCCGCCGGTATCCCTCCGAGAGATACCGGTTCGCCAGATCCAGCGATTCCAGAATCAGATAGGAGGGGCTGGTGGAGCCGAACAGCGCCATGGCCCGCCGGGCGTTTTCCGCAAATTCCGGCGGTGCGCTTTCTGAGATGTGGAGATACGCCCCGCCGGTGAGCACCGGCAGGGTTTTGTGGGCCGAATCGCTGCAGATGTCCGCCCCAAGATCCAGCGGGTGTGCCGGCTGCGGCAGAAAATGGCGATAGGCGCCGTGGGCGTCGTCCACCAGCAGCGGAACGCCTCTGGCGCGGCAGGCGGCCGCAATACCCGCAATGTCCAGCGTTCCTCCCAGATAATCGGGGCTGGTCACATAGACGGCGGCGGGCGGATCTGACAAATCGTCCAGCGTTTCGGCCACCTGCCTGCCGCCCACGGGGCAACTGCACAGGGAGAACGACGCGCTTTCCGGCCACAGCCACACCACGTCGAAATCCAGCAGCGCCGCCGCCAGGACGAAGGACTCGTGGACGTTTCGGGCGGCGGCAATCACCGGGCGTTTGCCGGTTTTCGGCGCGTGGAGCAGCGCCAGATACAGCATGGCGCGGATGCACTGGGAGGATCCCTCCGTGGAATACACCGTGGCGGCGGAGCCGAAGAGCGCCGCCGCGTTTTGCTCGCTGCGGGCGATAATGCCGGAGGCGCCGTACAGGCTGTCCGCTCCGGTGATCTCCGTCAGATCCAGCGCCTCGCAGCCCAGAAAGGGAACGCCTTTGTGTCCGGGCATGTGCAGGCGGGCGGTGCCGCTTTCGGCGTACCGCCGGGCAAAATCGTAAATCGGCGTTTCCATCTCGTCCTCCCAAACTTCTTTTATTCCGCAGTCTCCTCCGCAACTTTGATCATAATGGCGCATTCCATGCGCTTGCGGAACAGATCGCACCCGGGCTTGTAGACGCCGCGGACGCTGCCGGTGGCATGGTAGGCGTTGGCCGCGCAGCCGCCGGAGCAGTACAGCTTTGCCCAGCAGTCGGCGCATTCCGGGCGGGCATACGCGTTGCAGGCGCGGAATTCCTCCTGCGCGGCGTGATTGGTGACGCCGTTCCAGATGTCGCCCAGTTTATAGGATTCCTCCCCCACGAATTGATGGCACGGGTACAGATCCCCCCAGGGCGTGACGGCCATGTATTCGGTGCCGGAGCCGCAGCCCGAGATCCGTTTATAGATGCAGGGGCCGCCGGTGAGGTCGATCATATAGTGATAGAAGGTAAAGGGCCGGCCCTGCCGTTCCCGCTCCAGCATTTCCACCGCCAGCTGCTCGTACTGCCGCTTGACGATTTCCAGATCCGCCGCCGTCAGGGCGGCGGGGTCGTCCGCGGCGCAGACCACCGGCTCCATGCTCAGCTCTGTGAAGCCCAGGCGCAGCATTTCGTGAATGTCGCTGAGAAAATCGGGGTTGGCGTGCGTAAAGGTGCCGCGCATATAGTAATTCCGGTTGCCTCGTGCCTTTACCAGCTTTTGAAATTTCGGCACGATGCGATCCCAGCTGCCGTTTCCGGCGTAGTCCACCCGCAGGCGATCGTGAATTTCCTTCCGCCCGTCCAGGGACAAAACGACGTTGCTCATCTCGCGGTTGCAGAAGTCGATGACGTCGTCGTCAATCAGCATTCCGTTGGTAGTCAGGGTGAAGCGAAATTTTTTGTGCGCGTCCCGCTCAATGCCGCGGGCGTAGGCCACCAGCTGCTTGCATACCCCCCAGTTCATCAGCGGCTCGCCCCCGAAGAAGTCCACCTCCAGATTGGTGCGGGTGCCGGAGTGCGCCACCAGAAAGTCCAGCGCCTGCCTGCCGACCTCGAAGCTCATCACGGCGCGTTCGCCGTGGTATTTTCCCTGACTGGCGAAGCAGTAGGAGCAGTTCAGGTTGCAGGTGTGGGCGACGTGCAGGCACAGCGCCTTGACGACGTTGTTGCCCCGCTGCTTGAAGGTGTCCGCCATAGGGGCGAAGGTGTCGGGGGTGTAAAGCTTCCCGGCTTGCTGCAGGCTGCGGACTTCCGCGATGCAGCCGCGGAGATCCTGCCGTGTCACGTCCGGGCGATCTGCGTATTTTTCCAGCATCCGGGCGACGATTTCATCCTCGCTGCAGTCCGGATAAAGGGCGATGATATCGTAGGCCACCTCGTCCACCGCGTGAACCGAGCCGGAGCAGGTGTCCAAAACGATGTTGTAGCCGTTGAGTTGATATTGATGAACCATGGGTGCCTCCAGATTTTATGTGATAGCGGATTTGAGATGGTCGGTCAAACGAGAAACGCCGCCTTGATAGGGCGGAATCCTGCGGCGAAAGAATCCCCCAAAGGGCGGTTTTTGCCTGCGTCCTCCGTCTTGGGGCCTTTTGCAAAAGAGCGCGGTGTGCGGCGGGGCGGAAAGCGGTTCCGGCACGCCGAAAAAATGCCGCCATACGGCGGCATTTCAGGCCCGGGGCAGAGCGGGATTATTTCTCGGGGTTTTCACATTTCTGATTGGCAACGCCGCAGCTGGTTTTGCAGGCGGACTGGCAGGAAGTCTGGCACTCGCCGCACCCGCCCTTTTCGGCGCTTTTGCACAGATCGCGGGTTTTTAAAGTCTTGATTCTTTCCATATCTGATTCTCCTTACTGATTCCTGATAATAAAGGTGATGAAATTGGGAAGCTGCACGGCGGCAGCATATGGATAACGATAGCACGCCTTTTGCCATTCGTCAACGGAAATGCGGAAAAAGGCGGCCGCGTATTTCCGCTGTAAAAGGGGAAAAGCCGTATCATTTCATGAAAAATGGTGTTATCATGATTGGTACAGGCTCCCGCGTGATCAAACCGCCGCGCGGAAGCAAAAAATGATGGGAGGAATCCGCATGGAAGTCACTGTATTTGAGTATCCCGGATGTCCCTATTGCCGTCAGGCGAGGGAAATTCTACAAAATCTGACGGCCGGGCATCCGGAGTACGCCGCCGTGCATTTTACCCGGATTGACGAAGTCCGGCAGCGGGATCTGGCGGCGCAGTACGATTATGAAAAGACGCCCAGCTTCTTTCTGGGCAGGCGCAAGCTCTATGAGGCCGATCCCGCCTGGAGCGCGCAGGAGGCGGAGACGCGCCTTAAACGGATGCTGGACGGCTTGCTGCGGGAGCAGGCCGGACAGCCGGCGCGGACATGAGCCGGGCGGCGCCCGTCCGCTTCCCGGCGCCCTGTTTCGCCGCGCGGGGGCGGCGTGCCGGGGCGGAAAATAAAATATTACAAGTATGTTACACTGCGAATGAAAAACTTGCATTTTCCCGGGCGGCCTGCTAAGATACAGATTGAACGAATGAGGGCGAAGCTCCAAATCCCGGGGCAGATACGGGACCGGCATGCCACGGTATGTGCGCCGGAGAACGGGTTGACCTCCTCGGATGTTCAAACTATACCAAAGAGCTGTTTGGAGTGGCCGGAGGCGCGGCTGATTTCCCGCTGTTGGGAGAGATGCCCGCTCGAAACGTCATAAAGGGCGGCAATTTGGCAAATTTTAAAGGAGGATAACACATGAAGAAGTTCCTTTCCGTGGCACTTGCTTTGGCGATGACCCTTTCTCTGGTCGTTGTCGGCGCAAGCGCCAAGAGCTTCACGGACAGCAGCAAAGTCAATTACAAAGAAGCTGTTGACGTGATCTCCGCGTGCAAGGTCATCGATGGCTACACCGATGGCTCTTTCGCTCCCACGAACACTCTGACCCGCGGCGCTGCTGCCAAGATCATCTGCAACATGATGCTTGGCCCCACTACCGCTTCTGCTCTGGGTGTTTCCACTGCACCGTTTAAGGATGTTTCCGTTTCTAACGTCTTTGCCGGCTACATCGCCTATTGTTCCAGCAAGGGCATCATCAGTGGCTATGCTGACAAAACCTTCCGTCCTGCTGGTACCGTGACTGGCTATCAGTTCCTGAAGATGTTGCTGGGCGCGCTGGGCTACGATTCCACCATTGAGGGCTTCACCGGATCCAACTGGGAAGTTAACGTTGCCAAGCTGGCTTCCAACTTGGGCTTGTATGACGGCAACGATAGCTTCGTCGGAACCAAGGCTCTGACCCGTGAAGAAGCTTGCCTATATGCTTACAACACACTGCAGTCCAACGTGGTTGAGTATGAGAACAAGGGCACTACAATCACCATCAACGGCGTGACGATTGCACAGGGTGCATCCAAGGCAAGCACCGTTGCCCGCACCACTGGCACTGACTACACCGGTGTTCCTGAAACCACTACTGGCACGCTGCAGTTCTGTGAGCAGTATTTCAAGAGCCTGAAGCAGAATAGCGCTGCTACTGTTGATGCATTTGGCCGTCCTTCTACCACTTGGGTATATGGCACCACTACCATTGGTACTTATGCTGATGCGCCTGTTGCTACCTTCAAGGGCTACACTAGTGCCTCCAAGGTTGCCTCCGCTCTGAGTGGCTATTTGCTGACCGCTGCACGTAAGGTTAATAACACCGATACTGCGGCTGTTGACGCTGGCAGCATTTTGTCTGCCAACACAAATGCGAAGGCTGATTTCACGGTTTCCGCAGGCACTACGATCGCAACGGCAATCTCTAATCTAACTAACACTGGCAAAGTCGTTGAGATTTATGCCAACAGTTCCAATGTGATTACTAACATTGTCGAGGTGACGTACACTGTTGCAACAGTGACCAGTGTTACCGCTGCTTCTAGCAAGACCACTTATGTTTTGACCAATTTGGCTAATGGCGGATCAGTTACAGGCATTGACTACTCTGCGGATAGTTCCAGTGAAGATACTATTTCTCTGGCAGGAACTGTTGCAAAGGGAGACTATGTCACTTATGTGAAACCGACCAACAGCTCGGTTGTCTATGTTTATCCCACTACTACCGTTGCTGGTGTTCAGACCGCCAAGAGCGTTTCTGATGAGACCATTACGGTTGGTGGCACGACTTACAGCGTTGCTACTGGCGCTACCACCGACGGCTCCACTGCCGTTGCGATGACGTCTTTCAATAACAGCTCTAAGTCTGCTAACTACTATCTGGATCAGTTTGGCAATGTGGTTGCCACAACTTCCACAGCTGCATATTCTGATTATGCTTACATTGCTGGCACTTACGGCACAGTTACTTCTTCTGTGAATGGCGCAGTTCCCTCTGCACAGGTGAAGGTTGTTCTGGCTGACGGCAGTGTTAAGACCTGTGACGTGAAGCTGACGGAACTGACTGCTGCCAAGAGCAACTGCGTTTATGGCGGTGCTAGTTACGATGCAGCTATTGGCGACTACATTATTGATGGCACCAATATCTGCGTCTATAAGACTGGCAGCAGTGATGCAGCTGCCGTCAACACAGAAATAGGGCGCCTGGCAAAAACAGTGGTCGGCTATAGCATTTCTAACAACGTGATTTCCATGAATACACTGGACACTGCTTCTGGTGCTATGACAGCAGACAGCGCTTATGTTGATACAACGGTGGATGGCCTGACCAACGGCGTGACCAGTCTTACCGGTAGCAGCAGCGACACTGCCTTGTTCAACAACAGCACGGTATTCGTTGTTTACAATCCTGACAAGGGTACTGCAGCTGTCTATACCGGTAGGGATAGTCTGCCCTCCACAACTCTGAATGGCGCTAAAGTTGTAATGACCGCTTTGGGCACTACAACTGGTCTGGCGAAGGTAGCGTTTATCTCTACCAACTCTCTGGTAACTGACACGGCTTCTTATGTGTACATTGATGCAACGGCTTATACTGAAAGCCTGAACAATGGCACGACTACTTATACTTATACTGGCACCAAGGCTGACGGCACCACGATTACTCTGACAAAGAGCAGTATGCTGGGTAGCGGTGTGGCAGCGGATTCTGGTTTGTATCTGTATAACACGGATAATACGATTGGCTCTCAGGTTTGCGCTACCACCACTACTACTCCTGTAGACTTCTACGTTTATGATGCAACGCTTACCCTGAGCAACAATATCCTCAATGCTGGCGATGCATATTACAATGTAACCAGCAACACTAAGATTGTCTACATCAACTCTTCTCTGAGTGAAGTCAACGGTAACGGTGGTTATGTTGTTCTCGCTTCCAAGAATGGCGCTGCTACCTCGGATGTTGCTGCAATCTATGTAACTGTTGACTAATTAACTTCTTTAATTAGCAATGTATCAAAAACACATTCGTGCTGAGATAGCAAAAGGCCCGCTCCGAGAGGAGCGGGCCTTTTGTCGTCATGCTTCCGTGGGTTTCTTCGTTTCCGGGAAATAGTCCTCCGGCACCTCCCGGGTTTCCAGACTCTGCGTGCCGTCCGCGCGGCAGACCAGAACGTCGATTGTCATGCGCTCACCCCGAAAAATTCAAATTTTGTCCCCGCCGGGACATCGTGACTGCTGTCGTAGCCGCACAGCGACAGCTTGCCGGTGGAAAAGCCGGAGGAGAACGTCTCCCCCGCGTAGTAGCCGAAGTTGGTGCTGTACCCCAGAGAGGTCACGCTGGCGATGGGCTGGCTCGGGTTCCGGAAGACCTGAAAGCGGGTTCGGATTTTCACACTGGCGGGAACGCCGGAGGCGCCGAACAGGCCGGTACTGGAATCCAGAAAACCGGGTGTGTAGTGGGAGCCGCTCAGCGTGTTGTTCCTGTAGAAAAAAAGGCTGAAGTATTTGTACTCGCTGCTTGAGATGTCCAGAATGACCTCCTGCCAGCGGCTCCAGTCGATGTCCGAGATGTCCAGATCCACCTGATGGGCCGTCTGCGCCGTGACGACTTCCCGGAGCTTGATCATGCGGCACCCGGCGTCGAGGGCCGCGTCGATTTTCGTGTTGTCGGCGTTGAAGTCTTCCCGCAGAATCCGGTCGTCCGCGTCCCACTGGTTCAGTTCATACGTTTGTGTCTTTTTCAAACAATCCCCCCATTTCGCGGAGAGAAGCCGCGGAGCGGCCGGAACCGCGCCCTCTTTCCCTGTCTTTGCGGGCGGCGGGGCAAAGTTGCACGGCCGCGTGCGCCGGGATCGTAAAAAAAGCGCGGAACCGCGCGGGCGCCGGTTCGTTGGGCGGGCGCGGAAATTTCATCGGCGGAAAATCCCGCGCTATTTACTCTGCAAATAGCGATTTTCAGAAACCGTCCTTGACGGCGTCGGAGCGCCTGTGATAGAATAGAGAGCAGAGCTCGGCAGTTTTTATTTTGGAGAGAGGCGGACGCGGAACGGCAGTGCTCGTCGGAGCGCGGGGCTTCCGCCGTCGGAGTGAAAAATGACGAATATTCAGGAGAGATACGATTTGACCCAGGGCGTGATTTGGAAAAAGCTGCTGCGCTTTTTTCTGCCGATTGTCATTGGCACGCTCTTTCAGCAGCTTTACAACACGGTGGACGCGGTTGTGGTCGGACGGTTTGTGGGCGTGAGGGCGCTTGCGGCGGTGGGCGGAAGCGCGGCCGCCATTTTGAACCTGCTCATCGGGTTTTTTATCGGCCTCTCCGTGGGCGCGACGGTTATCATCTCCCAGTATTTCGGCGCCGGCGACCGGAAAAATATTTTCAGGGCGGTTCACACCAGCATTGCGTTTTGCCTCGTGACCGGGGCGGCGCTGACCGTGGCGGGCGTTTTGATTACGCCGTGGTCGCTGCGGGCCGTCCACAACCCCGCGAACATCATGGCGCTTTCCGAAACCTACCTGCGGATTTTCTTCTACGGCACGATTCCCGTGATGCTGTTTAACATGGGTTCCGGCATTTTACGCGCGGTGGGCGATTCCAAGCGCCCGCTGTACTATCTGATGTTCTGCTGCGGCATGAATATTGCGCTGGATCTGCTTTTTGTGGCGGCATTCAAAATGGGCGTGGGCGGCGCGGCGTGGGCCACGGTCGTCTCCCAACTGCTCAGCGCCGTGCTGATTCTGGCGCGCCTGTGCCGTACCGATGAGCTTTACAAGCTGACGCTGCGGAAAATCCGCTTCTATCCTGGCACTCTGAAAAACATGCTGCGAATCGGCATCCCCACGGGCGTGGAGAGCGTGATGTATTCCATTTCCAACCTGATTGTGCAGGCGGGCGTCAACCGCTTCGGCACAACGGTAGTGGCGGCGTCCAACGCCTCCAGTAAAGTGGACGGCATTTACTGGGCGATTATGCAGGCGTTCGGCGTGGCGATTACCGCCTTTGTGGGGCAGAATTTCGGCGCGGGAAAATATGATCGGATGAAGAAAAGCGTCCATGTGGCCATGAAACTCTCCATGGGCGTAACAATCGCGATTTCCGCCTCCATTTTGCTGTTCGGCAGGTACTGCCTGATGCTGTTTACCGACGACCCGCAGGTGATTCGCTGCGGCGTCCGGATTTTCAGCTATTTCGCGCCGTTCTATTTTATCTGGACCTTTATCGAGATTCTCTCCAACACGTTCCGGGGGGCGGGGGACGCCACGATTCCCATGATCATTTCCATCGTCGGCATCTGCGGGGTGCGGATTTGCTGGATTCAGATGGTGGTGCCGCACTGGAACACGCTGAGATGCCTGTTTATGTGCTACTTCCTCAGCTGGCTTGTAACCGCGATTGCGTTTGTGGCGTACTACCGCTCTAGCCATTGGCTGCAAAAGTGTATTGACAGGACGGAAACAGTGAGCGGATGAACCGGCGTAAAAAAACGCGGAGGCGCGCTGCGCTCCCGCGGGACGATCTTTTTAACATTTTGAAAGGCTGACAGAGGCGCGCCGTGCCTCTGTCAGCCTAAATTTAATCCGCACAATCAGCGTTCCAGCCGCTTGGCAACCTGCAGCAGGTGCCTGCCCAGGGGCAGCTCACTCAGCTGCACATCGGAGAAACAGTGCAGCCGGAGAATCAGGTAGCCGTACACCAGCACGGACAGGATCAGAGAAATGAGAAGCCCCACCCAGTGCGGAAGTGTCAGAGTGGCAAGCCGGTAGCTGCCCCAGGTGACCAGTCCCATTCCGACGGAAGAGAGAATCGGGATGCCGAATGTACGGGCGGGACGCCAGTGATAATGCAGCTTCCGCCGCAGGGACCGGCAGTTCAGCAGGGAGACCAGCAGGGGGAAGGAGACGTTGCCGATAATCATGGCATAAATGCCAAGGCGGGTGAACCACAGAAGCCCGGCGGTCAGCCCGATATGCACGATCAGGGAAACGGCGCAGTGCCAGACCGGCGTTTCCATGTAGTCACAGCCCTGCAAAATCGCGGTGGTGATGGTGGACAGCGCATAGAACACAGCGGCGGAGGATCCGGTTTCCAAGAGCCGGACGGCCAGTATTTTCAAACTGCCCAGAGAGGTGAAGGGAATCAGAATCGGGTTTGCCAGCAGGGCAATGCCCACGGCGGAGGGAATGGCGATAACCATATTCAGCTTCAGCACGGCGGTGATTTTGCTGTGCAGCTCTTTTCTCGCCCCGGTGACTTTTGCGGTGACAATGCTGGGAACCGCCGAAGCCGCCATGGCGGTGGCGATGGAGACCGGCAGATTGATCATCAGATTATACTGCGTGTTGAAAACGCCCTGCAGGGAGCTGACATACGCATTGGAAAAGCCTTTCAGCGCCATAATATTGCCGAATACGAAGTCGTCGATGGTGTATCCGATCTGGTAAATCGTCTGGCTGAGAATCACCGGGAGAACCGTGAAAATCAGTTGACGGTAAATATCCGTATCGGATTCCGCCTCGCTGTCCGCCAAGCGCGTCCGCCGGGGACGGCTGCGGAAAAACAGAAACATCACCAGAATCAGCCCCGCCAGCGCGCCGGCCAGCGTGCCCAGCGTGCCGCCCGCCGCGCCGTAGGCGTGGACCCGGGGGCTGAAGGCGTAAATCCGTACCAGCTGCCACGCGGCGATCACGCTGACCACCGCGTTGACCAGCTGTTCCAGAATCTGCGAGACGGCGGTGGGTACCATGTTGCCGTGCCCCTGGAACCAGCCGCGGAAGGTGCCGAGAAGCGCCACCACGAAAGACGTGGGCGCCAGCACCCGCAGGGGCTGCGCCAGTCCGGGGCGGTGATAGAGGGCTTCCAGCCCGTCCGCGCCAATCCACAGCACGACGGCGGAGAACGTCCCCATGGCCAACGCCAGCAGCAGCGCGTCCCGGAACACCCGTCCCGCGTTACGGTAATCATCCCGGGCAATCCGGGCGGAGACGCTCTTGGATACGGCCAGGGGCATGCTGCACGAGGACAGCGTCAGAGCGATGTTATAAATGCCGAAGGCCACGGAGTAAATGCCGTTTCCGGTATTGCCCAGCAGGTTTGCCATTGGGATGCGGTACACGAACCCGATGATCTTTGTCAGGAACCCGGCCGCAGCCAAAATCGTTCCCTGCATTAGCATATTCCGCTCAGTGTTTTTTGACATGGATTGCCCACCTCATTCTGCTATTCACAAAAAATCATTGTATGTCAAAAGTGGCAGAGAAGTCAATACGCAGGATCTGCGAAAATAGCTGATTTTCCCCTAAAAAACAGCAAAAATGTTATAAAATGGTAAAAAACCGGCAAAAAGAAGCACGTTTTGAAACAGAGCGGATTCCCCGCGTAAAATGGTGTGGATTTTTCAGATGCCTCCGCGGGAAAAGAAGGGATGCGCCGGCTGCCGTCTCATCTTGCAAAAAAAGCGGGAAGTGTGTACAATAAGAAAAACAACGGACGATTGCGCGCCGCGCGGAGTCGCAGAAGCGGAGGAGTGTTTATGGCTCGAATCAGCAAGGAGAATTACTATCTGGATATCGCTGAAACCGTTTTGGAGCGGGCAACCTGCCTGCGCCGAACTTATGGCGCGATCATCGTCAACAACGACGAAATTATCGCCACGGGCTATAACGGCGCGCCGCGCGGCCGTGCCAACTGCACGGATCTGGGCTATTGCTCCCGGGAGGCGATGAGAGTCCCCCGGGGCGAGCGGTACGAGCTGTGCCGCAGCGTCCATGCGGAGGCGAACGCCATCATTTCCGCCTCCAGACGCGATATGGTGGGCGCCACGCTGTACTTGGTGGGCAGGGATGCGCAGACCGGCGAGCTGCTTTCGGATGCGACCAGCTGTTCCATGTGCCGCCGGCTGGTGATCAACTCCGGCATCAGCCGGGTGGTGATCCGCCGTACCCCCGCGGAGTTTGAAGTTGTGGATGTCAGGGACTGGGTGGCGGAGGACGACCTCACTGCCCCGGCGGAAGAATGCTCCTGCCAGTGAAGCCGTTGGAAACAGGTCGCTGTCGGCGATATGCCGAAAAGAAAGGAAGAAACTATCCGTGAAGACCGGGCTGATTACTTTTTTTCATATCCATCACTACGGCGCGGCGCTGCAGGCATGCGCCACACAGCACGCCGTGGAGGCGCTGGGCAGCGAGTGCGAGCTGCTCAACTATTATGTAAACCAGAACAACGATTTGTTCCGCGCGCCCACGGGAGTCGGCGCGGCGGCGGCCGACGCGCACACCATGCTGCATTACGCGCAGATGAAGGCGCGCTACAATCGCTTTGAGTCGTTCGGCGCCCGGTATCTGAACATCGCGGAGCGCCGCTATCAGACGCTGGGCGAGCTGCGGGAGAATGAGCCGGACGCGGATGTCTATCTCTCCGGCAGCGACCAGATTTGGAACCCGAAAATCTTTCCCGACGGGCGCTTTGACCCCGTTTACTTCGGCGGTTTTTCCGAAAAGCGGAAAATCGCCTATGCGCCGTCCTTCGGAATCCCGCATATTCCGGACAGCATGGAGGAGGAGCTGCGGGGCTATCTGGCGGGGTTTTCCCACCTCTCCACCCGCGAACGGCAGGGCCAGAAGATTGTCCGGGAAATTGCGGGCCGGAAAGTTCCGATGGTGCTGGATCCCACGCTTTTGATGAACCGGCGGGACTGGGCGGATCTGGCGCATGCCCCGGCATTCCGGGACGGCTATATTCTCTGTTACTGCATCAGCCGCCCCGGCGCACTGGAGCCGTATATCGACCAGCTGGCGCGGCAGACGGGACTGCCGGTGGTACAGCTGTGCGGCATCCGCCGGAAAGTGTATCCCAGGGCAACCTGCGTGTTTGACGCCGGCCCCGCCGAGTTTTTGGGGCTGTTTCAGCACGCCAGCTATGTCTGCACCAATTCTTTCCACGGGACGGTGTTTTCCGTCCAGTTTGAAAAGCCGTTCTTTACGGCGGTGGCCCCCGGCGAGATGGCGGCGCCGGAGTTTTCCCGGACGTACAGCCTGCTGGATACGCTGGGCCTGACCCGGCGCATCGTCGGCAAGGGCGATACGGCGGCGTTGGATGCGGAAATCGACTGGGCGGCGGCGGAGGGGCGTCTGGCGCGGCAGCGGGAAAGCTCCCTGCGGTATCTTCAGGCGGCATTGGAAAACGAGCCGTATGAAGAGGAGCCGCAGGAGGCGGATTTGTCCGCCGGCGCGCCGCTGCCGAAGCTGGCGGCACCGTCGGACTGCACGGGCTGCACGGCCTGCGCCAGCGGCTGCCCCAAGGGCGCGATTTCCATGGAGCGGGACAGGGAGGGATTTCTGCATCCCAAAATCCACGCGGAAATTTGCGTCCGCTGCGGCCGCTGCACCGCGATCTGCCCGGCGCTGAAAGAGCGGAAATCCACCGATTCCATGCCCGCTGTTTACGCGGCCTGGAACAAAGACGATGTGGTTCGCAGGGACTCCACCTCCGGCGGGGTATTTTCCCTGCTGGCGGAGGACGCGCTGGAGAACGGTGGCGTGGTGTTTGGCGCGGCGTTTGACGCGGAGATGCACCTGCGGCATATTGCCTGCTTCCAGAAAGAGGATTTGCGGTATCTGCGGGGCGCAAAATATGTCCAGAGCGATTTGGGCGAAACCTACCACGAAATTCAGGAACTGCTGAAGGTACGGCCGGTTCTGTTTTCCGGCACGCCCTGTCAGGTGGATGGCCTTTACGCCTTTTTGGGCGGGCGGCCTGAGAATCTGACCACCTGCGATCTTGTCTGCCACGGCGTTCCGTCACCCGGCGTCTGGGAGGATTTCGTGCGGGACGTGCAGGAAAAACGGGGGAAACAGGTGCAGACGGTACGCTTCCGCAACAAGGTCACCGGTTGGCAGGACAGTCACTTTACGCTGCTTTATCGGGACGGCTGCGTGGATTCCGCGCCGCTGTTCCAGACGGAATACGGCCGTGCGTTTGGCCGGGCGCTGTTTCTGCGCCCCAGCTGCTATCGCTGCCGCTACACATCCATGAACCGCCCCGGCGACTTTACGCTGGGCGATTTTTGGGGACTGAAGCCGGATGAGCTGGCAGATCAGCAGGAAAAGGGCGTCTCCTTGCTGCTGGTGAATACGTCCCACGGCAGCCATGTTTTCGACCGGCTTCCGCTGGGCCGGA
>JBFLFX010000037.1:0-16616 GCA_041859815.1 Dysosmobacter sp.
CCGCACCATGGGCAAACGCCGACTGGCCCATGTGACTGCGGAAACGGGTTGCTTTCCGGCGCGTGGGCGTTTTGAATCAGCTCTGCCGTCATGGTGAGAATGCCGTCCATGAAAGTTTGCGCGGGCAGCTCGCCGCGCGCCACCTGCGCGAGTTTTTCCTCCCAGTCGGACGTGAGCTTAACCGAGGTCAGGGCCTCCGGCAGCACACCGATGAGCAGCGAGCCCTTTTCGGTGGGGAGCAGATTGCGCTTGTCCCGCACCGCCAGCCCAGCCTTGGCGCTCAACAGCTTTTCAATGGTATCCGCCCGCGTGGCCGAGGTGCCTAATCCTTTTCGCTCGGCGTCGGCGGCAAAATCCGCCGCGCCCGCGTGTTCCATCGCGGCGAGGAGCGTATCCTCCGTGTAGTGCCGGGGTGGCTCGGTTTTCCCCTGATGCACCGCTGCTTTGACACGAAGCGTATCGTTTTTACGCAATTCCGGCAGCATGGGCGGCTCTTTTTCTTTTTTCTGATCGGGCAGCGCCGCGCCGAACGCCCGCATAACGGCGCGCCATCCCTCGTCCAGCACCGTCCGCCCTTTCGCCGTGAACGGCTGATCGACGCAGATCAGCGTGACCGACGTTTCCGAAAAACGGTGCAGTTCGCCCACGGCGCAGAGCAACCGCACCGCGATCAGCGCCAGCAGATTGCGCTCGACGCTCGGCAGCGCGTCCAAATCCGCCGAAAGAAAGGCTTGTGTGGGAATCAGGGCATGATGGTCGTTGACTTTTTTGCCGTCAATCACACGCCCAGCGTCCACGGGAATGGAAATTCCGTTCAGGAACGGCAGGCGGGCGGCGATTTTTCCGGTCAGCTCCGGCAATACGTCGCGGAAATCCTCGGTCAGATAGCGGCTGTCCGTGCGGGGATAGGTACAGAGCTTTTGTTCATACAGGCTTTGCACACCGTCCAGCGTTTTTTTCGCGGAATAGCCGAGCAGGCGGTTGGCGTCGCGCTGTAAAGCCGTCAGGTCGTAGAGCTTCGGCGGGCGCACGGCCTTTTCTTCCGTCTGCACGTCCGTCACCGTGGCGGCGCTGTCCGCGCAAAAGCTCCAGAGTTTGTCCGCCTCCGCGCGGGTTTTGAAGCGGGCGCTTTCCGCAAGGAAGGAGCCGCAGTCCAGCACGATGGTATAGAACGGTTCCGCCTTGAACGCGGCAATTTCCTGTTCCCGCCGCACCAGCAGCGCCAGCGTCGGGGATACGACGCGCCCGACGTTGAGGGTACAGTCGTAAAGCAGTGTATACAGCCGGGTCGCGTTCATGCCGATGAGCCAGTCCGCTTCCGCCCGGCAGAGCGCGGCGTTATACAGGCCGTCGTAGTCGGCGCTGTCTTTCAGGTGGGAAAGGCCGTCAGCCAGCGCACTTTCTTCCATAGAAGATACCCACAGGCGACGAAACGGTTTGTTGCAGCCGCTTTTCAGATAGACAAAACGGAAGATAAGCTCGCCCTCGCGGCCGGGGTCGGTGGCCTCGATCACTTCCTCCACATCGGCGCGGTGCAGCAGACCGGTCAGGACGTTGAACTGCTTTTTCGTGTCCGGTTTTACGATGGTCTGCCACTCGCCGGGAATGATGGGCAAATCTTTGAGCACCCATTTTGAAAAATCGGGATTGTAGGCGTCCGGCGCGGCCAATTCCACCAGATGCCCGAGGCACCATGATACGAACCAGCCGTTGCCGGAAAAGAAGCCGTTCCCTTTTGTATCCGCGCCGACCACTTTGGCCAAAACTGCCGCGACGCTCGGTTTTTCTGTGATGATCAATTTCATTTGACGCAAGACTTCCTTTCAAACTTGATTGCGTTTCATGGGGTACGGGAGTAAAATGGGCATAACAAAAGCCGATTGCCGGAAGGCAGTCGGCCATGAGAGCGTTTTGATTATTTATAGAATATGGCGGTCGCAAATATTTTGAAAAGAGAGGAATATAAATTGTCTCAACTAATTAAAATCATGGAATGGAATATTCATGGTGCCGGTGGATATGAAAATTACTCCATACCCAATTTTATTGCAGACACAATTTTACGCAAAAAAGTAGACATTGTCATTATTGTAGAATTTATAGCCGGAAAAGGGTGGGATCGCTTAGGCAAAACATTGGGAAAGACTTATGATTTATTTGTTTCACCATATACAGATAAAACAAATCAAGTTATGATTGCTTTGAAAAAATCAACAGATTTTGAGGTAGAAAAAATTCATACAGAGGATCCATTAGAAAGAGAAAAACCTGAAATGTTGCAAATAGAAACAAAATTTAATGGTAAATTTTTAACAATTATAGGAGTAAGAATTAAAACCCAAGGAACTACAAAACAGGCAGAATCTCAATTTGAGTTTTTAAATGACCACTTGAAGTCATTGGGAAACAGTTATGTACTTTGTGCAGGTGATTTTAATGTATGGAAAAACCCTCTTTCAAAAAAGTTAACTATAAGCACAAATAATATTTTTACTCCAAAGTATTCAATGATTCCCGGTGATTTTAACACTCTTACTACTTGGAGTGCCGTAATTAAAAAACCTAAAACCAATGTGATTGGCAAAGCGTTAATTGATCATATAATAACAATAAGTATTGGCATGCATAGCGCAGAGTATAATTGGGATTTTGTAACGTTCGACAATGGTTATGGAAATAGAAAACCAGAAGATTATAAGTCTGATTTATTAGGACTTCCAGACCATGCGATTTTGTTGGCAGAATTCGAGTTTCCAAAACAGTAACCGCTTATATTTATCGAGTATATTGTGCATAGTAGCCCAAAATACTGCCCGCCGCCACTCAGAGCGGCGGGCAGTTTCATGTTTTTACCACACCTACACGCTTTGCGCTCCCTTGAAAAAGCTTCCGCCAGCAAATGCCCACGCAGGCTCCGTTTCCGGCATAGTTGCAGCCCCGGCAGGGATGGCCGGGGGACAGGGACGGCAGCTCGGGCCGGATTTCGGCAGGTTCCATCATCAGACGCTCAAACGGGCTGTTTGTAAAATACCGCATTTTTATTCCTCCTCGTCGGGATTTCCGAACGCATCCATGCCGTCCCCGTAATCCATCTCGGTTTCATCCGGCTCCGGTTCGGGTTCTTCGGATTCTTCCGCGCTGCCCATCCCGGATGCCTGCGGCGGATTTTCCTGTCCCTGCTCAGGTGTATTCGGCGTATCCGGTGCGAACAGGCCACCGACGCGCGCGTGGGTGGAAGACTGCGCAGGACGCGCCGCCTCTGCTTCCGGTTCGTCCATGCCGTCCTCATTTTCCCGCCGCACATTCTCACGGCGGGGACGCGGCGCGGCGGGCGCATGGGGTTCCCGTACATCCTGCTCGGATTCTTCTTCCGGTTCCGGCTGTGCGGGCGTTTTCTGCGTGGGGGCCGTTTTGCGTGGCGGTTCCTCATCTTCATCCTCGTCTGCACCGCCGTTCTCACCGGAATCGTCCTCATCCGCTTCCTCATCGAAAGATTCCGGCACCGGTGCGTGCTTTGGCTTGTAGATTTTGAAGTAGAACGCCGCCGCGAACACAAGGATTGCCACAATGGCAATAAACGCGATGTTTCCCACGGACGCCGCATTTTTCGCCGTTTGCGTTTTTGAGGCGGTGGTCGTGCCGCTGCCGGTTGCGGAAGACGCCGCTGCCGTTACACCAGCCGTCCCTGAGGATTGAGAGGAAGCGGACTGACCGCCGAAAAGATTCGATGCGCCGGAAGTGGTGGCCGCGCCGTTTTTCTGCGCGGCGCTCTCCGCGAGGGCTTTGAGGGAATCCTCCGTGACCGGCGTGAGCAGGTATACGTTATCGTCCGTTTTGGTCTTGTCCACCACGATGTAAAAAACGTTGCCGTCCGCCGTCTTGATCGTGAAAAACTCCCGCGAGGTAGAATCAGCGGTCGTGTTTTCGATCACCGTGCCGGTGCCGTTCGTGGGGACGCTTGCCGCCGAGGCGGGAACGGCGGGTAGCACAGCGGCGGTCATGCCCACCAGCATGACCGCCGTCATCAGCCATTTTCTAACTTTCATGGGAATCCTCCGTTTCCTGTTTCTCATTTTTCCGGGCCATGAACGCCTGAAATTCTTCCATAGAGAACGGTCCGGAGCGCACGTCCGCGACAATGGCGGCGTTTTCCGTTTCCGTTTTCTTGCGCTCCAGCCGCCGCAGGCGCGCCTGCTCTTTCAGAATTTTGTCCTTGCTGTGCGTGATCTCCGCGTCCAGCTTTGCCATATCCATAAAAATGCCTCTTTTCAAGTAGTTTTGTAATACCGTAAAACGTGGGGCACGTAGAACGGGTCGCCGTAGCCCGACCAGCCGAGCGCGGAGGCTTCCATCTGCGAAAACGCCTGTGCGTTGGCGAGCGTGTAGCCACCCCGGCTTTTGGCCCACGAAATGAAACCCGAACCGAAATTGTAACCTTGCAAAGCGAGGGCAATATCCGCCGTATCGGTAGAGCCGGTGCAGCTCGCAAGCTGCAAACTTTGATGTAATTCCTGAATTCCGCACTGGATGGAATAGGCCGGGTCGGTGATCCCGTTCGGTTCGTGCGGATAGCGCGTGTTGAACGGTCCCTCCGCCGCCTGCATCGGGTCGCCGCCGCGACCGCCGCTCTCCTGTTGCATTACGGCCAAAATGAGATTTACATAATCGGACATGCCGTACTGCGCCGCGAGCTGCGTCACGGTCGCCCGGTAGGCTTCCACGCTGCCGCCCACTGGCTGCCCGCCGATCAGGACAGGCGCATTGTCCGCCGTGTCGCCGGTATCCGCGAAAATATACGGATTGAGGTGTTCGCCGTCATGGATAAAGAGCATGGAAAACCCGGAGCTGGTCAAGGCGACATGCGTCCCTTTGGCGATGCTCTGCCCGGCGTTCACCTGAATACTGCCACAGCCGTCATACTCCACACTCAGTCCGTCACTGCCGGAGAGTATCACCGAGCCGCCGTCCGCTCGGGTTACGGTGCCGTCCAACGCCGCCAACACCTGTGTACCCGTTGGAACGTCGATGGACGCGCGGTTGTCCGAGGAAAGCGTGGTATACGCTGACCAGCCGAACGAAAACGGATTGGCGAAATACTGCCGGTTGCCCTTGCTTTGCAGATAGGCGTTAAATGCCGCGACCGCGCCGTTCGTGCCGGTCAGTTTGGCCGTGGCGAGGGTGATGAAATCCTGCGCGTCCAGCTTGACGGTGAGAATTTTATAAGTATAGGATTCCTGCGTTGTGGTGCTTTTCCCGGTGGCGGGGTCGGTACCGGTCACGCTGCGGGTGTGGGTTTCCGTCCGCGCCGTAAAGGTAAGCTGATACTGCGCGGCGAACAGCGCGTCCAGATCGGGCTTGACGGAATCGAACGAAAAGTTTCCATATAATACGGTCAGGTAGGCAATCAGGGCAATCGGGCTGTGTCCGATGGTGCCGCCCGCGTAATCATATTCGTCGTAACTAGGGTGGGTCTGCTGCGCGTTGTCAATCTGCGTTTGCAAATCCGCCTCTTTGGCGCTGTAATACGCCTCTGCCTTGTCAATGTCGGAATCGGACGCGGCAAAGGTGACGGAAGCGACGCCGTTCAGCGCGCCCGAAAAAATCACCGCGCCGGACGATACCGCCGCCATTAGAAAGAAAATAAGCAGAACGACGGCGGCGATGACCGCCAGCACATTGGGATTGGATTTCACAATCCCCCGAAAGAACTGCTTTGCCTTGGCGGCAGCGCCCCGGACGGTATTGGCCGCATCCGCCGCGCCCTTTTGGGCCGCGTGCTCGGCCTGCCGCCTCTGCATCTGACGTTTCATGCGCCGGGCCGTCTGCGCCGCTATCAGGGTCACGCCTTCTTTTCCGGCGGTGCCAGCCTGCGCGCCGCTGTCCTGCACATCCCCGCGCCGTTCGGAATCTCCTACAGACGCCGACACGCCCGACGCGGCGGTTTCCGCCACGGCGGACGCGCTGCGGGAAATGGCACTTGCCGCGCCCGAATCGGTTGGCGCTTTGGCTGTCCGCGTTGCCGGTTGGGAAGAAGGAACCGCCCCGCCGGGCGGCCTGACCGGAGCCACCGGAGCATTTGTGGATACGTTCGTCACTTGGGGCTGCGTATGGTCGATGGGCCGAACGCCGGATTCCGCGCGGGAATATGCGGCTATCCGCCGCCCGCTTTTCTGAGTGGACTGCTTGTCCGTCCACCTGCGGGAGCGCGTAAAAGCGCCGCCCGGTTCGGCGGTTGCCGACAAGGGCGGCGCGGAAGAATAGGCCGGATTGGCTGAAATAAAAGAGTTCCCGGCCGGGCCGGGTGAATGTGTCCGGGAACGCCGGATGGGTGCAGGTGACACGTTTCCACGGCTGACAGGCGGTCGGGATCGGGCGGAATAGGAAACGTTACCGCTTTGACATTGCTGCCGGGCACGGCGTTCAGACGGCGCGCGGCCATCGGATTGATCCGACATGGTAGTCCCTTCGTTCTGTGCCGTCACCGCTCGATTCCTTTGTCTTTGGAAGGGGCGGGCGGCTTTTGCGCGGCCTGCATTTCTTTCAGCTTATTCCGCACGGAGGGTTTGCGCTGGCGGAGAGGCTGGTCGCGGTTTTCATCCTTTTGGATGAACGCGAAAATTCCTTTCCGATCCTTGAGCGCGGAAAAGGACAGGGACTTGAACGGCAGCAGCGCGAACAGCCGGTTCTGGTCTTTGGTGGAAGCCCGGATCAGAAAATCCGGCGAGAGCTGCGCCATGAAATGCGTACCGCCCGGGCTGTTCGGCTCACGCTCGGATTGCAGACGCCGGAGCAGCCGCGCGGCCTCCGCCTGAAAGTCCTCTTTGGTCAGAGGCTGCGTCAGCAGATATTCGCGCCGCGCCTGATTGATGAAAATATCTACCAGACCGGGATGCGCTCTATCTACGATAAATTCCAGATTTCGATTATCCCCAAAGCCGTTCTCATCGTCAAAGACAGGAATCGTACGCGCCCAATCCTTATTTCTGCGGTCAATGCGCCCATCCCAATCTTTCTCGCGGACGGTTGTCGCAAGCACATAGAGAGTGCGGTCAAATCCAAACTTGGCAATGACCTGTTTTGCGGTGTCGCTGCCGAGACAATTATCGCGGTAATTGTCCCGGATGGCGTCGTCGATGGCATCCCGGCAGGCAATGTTCGCTTTGTGGGACGCGCGGTATTGTTCTATCTCGCCATGTTCCCGCGCATAGACGGCGGGATATTTGTATAACGGTGTCTGATCCATCATTTTGCCTCCTATATATTTGGTGAAAAGAGTGTGGGTGGCGTCTCCGCCGCCGTTCAGGCGGTGCGCACCCAGCGGATTTTTGCGGATGTGCCACGGTTTTTTCTCCCCTCCCGGTTCCACGCCGCCGCGCGGGTCGTACCCACCGCGAACCAGCCGTCAGCCAGATAGACCGTCCCGGCGTGGCCCATGCCCGTGGAGGAATAGGCGATCAGCCCCTTGATTTCGGGAAACTGCCTGCGGATAAGCCTGCGCGCCATGCCCAAAGCCCGGCTTTCGGCAAACGGCTCGGTGCCGTCGATCAGGTACAGCCGGGTCAGTTCCAGAATGCGATGCGGGTCACAGGTTCGCGCCGTGGGCCGTCCCCACATCATCGCTCCGATAATCGCGTCACCCTCCTTGATCCACAGGCGCAGCCGCGCCCCGGCCGGGGCGGAATGCAGATAGTGGTGCGCCGTGAGGTAGGCGTCCACGTCGGTCTTACGGCTGATTTCCAGTTTCATACCGGCCCCGCCATTTCATCAGGGCGGGTGGTCATAAGCCGGTACAGCTCCGTATCGTGCGGGAAATTGTCCACGAATGGAATGATGGTGTTGCCGTAAAACAGCAGGCCCTTTCCCGGCTCCACCTGCGTCGCGTAGGTAAGCTGCTGGTCGGAAATACCGAGGTGCTTGGCGAGAATATCGCCGTCCGCCTTGGACTGGTTGAGCATGAGGATAAAATCCGAATTGTCAAAAATGCTCTCGATTTCCGGAGAAAGCAGCATGGATTTTACGTTTTGGGTGATTCCAGTGGGTACGCCGCCCCACTTTCTGAACCGCTTCCAGATTTCCACGGAATACGCGGCGGTCTGCTCGTCTTTCAAAAGCAGATGGAATTCGTCGCAGTAAAACCATGTCGTGCGGTGCGCCGCGCGGTTGAGGGTCAGCCGGTGCCATGTCTGGTCCTGGAGAATCAGCATGGCGATTTTTTTGAGGGATTTTCCGAGCTGCTTGATGTCGTAGCAGACGAGGCGGTTTTTCAGGTTGACGTTGGTGCGGTGATTAAAAATGTTCAAACTGCCGGTGACGTAGATTTCCAACGCCGTCGCCAACCGGTGGGCCTCCTTTTCCTTTTGCGCGAGAAGCAGATCGTAGAGGTCTTGCAGGATGGGCATGTTCTCCGGGCGCGGGTCGCTGAGATAATCGCGGTAGACCAGCCGGACGCAGCGGTCGATGATGGTTTTCTCAATCGGCTCCAGCCCGGTCTTCCCGCCGACGATCAGTTCGCAGAGGGAGAGGATGAAGTCCGATTTGAGCGCCAGCGGATCGTCCTCGTCGCTGTAATCGGGGTTAATGTCCATCGGATTGATAAACTGCTTCCCCGACACCGACATTTTGATGATTTGCCCACCCAGCCGTTCCGCGAGGGCCAGATACTCGGCCTCGGGATCGACAATGATAATATCGTCGCCGGTAATCAGAAAAACGTTGACGATTTCCCGCTTGGCGGCGAAACTCTTGCCGCTGCCCGGCGTACCTAAAATGAGGCCGTTCGGATTTTTCAATAATTTGCGGCTGCACAGGATCATCTTGTTGGAGAGCGGATTCAGCCCGTAATAGATGGACGTGCCCGGCTGGAACAGCTCCTGCGAGGCAAACGGAGTGAAGATTGCCGCCGCCGAGGTGTTCAGACTGCGGAAAATCTCCACCTGATTCACACCCAGCGGCAGGCTGCTCATGAGGCCCTGCTCCTGCATGAAGTCGAGCCTTGCCAGCTCGCAGTTGTATTTGCGGGCGATCCCCTCGGTGGCGAGGACGTTGTTTTTGAGCTTTTGCAACGTCGGCGCGGTGTGCAGTAGAAGAATGGTCACCAGGAACAGGCGCTCATCATGGTATTGCAGCGTTTCCAGCAGATTCGCCGCCGCGTCGCCGTAGGTTTTCAGATCGGGCGGCAGAATATCCATGCCGTAGCCGTTCTGGAAAGATTTTTTCTGCTCGTCGATTTTCATACCGTCGATGTCGGTCAGGTGCTGCTTGATTTTTTTCACGGCCCTCGACTGGTCGATGGGCTGCAAATGCAGCGTGACGGTAAGGGGAATTTCCATATTGAGCAGGTCGGTCAGAATCCCGTCGTTTAGCTCGTTGGCGTTGATAATGAGGTGCGAGGCCGCACCCCAGGTATCTCCCATACGAAAGACGCCGGTCTGCCGGAAATCCAGAGAGCGCGGTGCAATGTAGTCCTTGGTGGTAAGCCCTGTTTTCACGATTTTGTCCCATGAAAAATGCAGCTTGGAGCGTCCGTCCGGGTGGAACGCCGCGTGAAGGGTCTGCAACCGCTCGGTTCCGTTCATCGGGCGGGCGGATACGCCCATCTGCTTGAGGTTGTTCAGAATGTCAGCCTCGATGCGTTCCAGAAAGGGACGCGCCTGCCTCATGGAATCGGCCTCGACGCCGAAGGTGTAATACCGCTTCTGCTCAATGCCGTTGTTGCCGCGCGCCATCTGGTCGCGCAGCATTTCGGTGTATTCGGCGCGGATGCCGTCGAAGGCGTCGCCGCGCGGCGGAATGTCGATGGAGCGCCGCAGATCGTCCGGGTGGCCGTACCGGCTGACGCAGGTGATCTGAAACGGGACGGCGCTGCTGTGATAGTTGTAGCAATGGCACCAGCCCGAGAAAATGCGGGCCTGTTCGTCCTCCTGCAATAAGGCATAATTGATGTCCTCGAAAACGACGGACTTGGTGTAATACCGGTCACCAGAATGGCAGATACCGTTTTTGAACATCTGCACATAAGGAATGCTGTTCAAGACGTGATCGGGGATTTCCTTATTTCTTCCGGCCCTGACGGCAGGCCCTGCCGGTTTTCCGGCGGTCAGCACTTTGGCGAGCAGCTTTTGGGGCTTTTTTGCTTTGTTTCGCTTTGGCAAGCCTCTTTGCCTCCTTTTCTTCTGAAATCCGCCGCTGGACGGCGGCATAGATGTTTTGCGACTTGTACGGGCGCGTCTGCGGATAGATGAATTTCGCCCGCAGGACGTGAAACAGAATCTTTTCAAACGGCGCCCCGGTCTTGCGGCTGCGGTAGACCGCCGCCAGCAGGAACGGGGCGCAGAGCAGCATCATGAGCAGCAGGGACACGTCGCTGCCGAGGGCCGTGCGGGTGTACCAGTAAAACGGCAACCCCACCGCCCCGGCAAGGCCGAAGCAGATGAGCTGCCGCTTGGTCAGGTGAAACATCACCTTTGGGTGAATGCGGTTCAGGTCTTTATACACGGTGACGTAACGCAAAAGGCTTCTCCTTTCCAATCCGGCATCTGAATGTCGCTCTCCACCTCGTTGCCCCATGCGTCCCAGCCCGGCGCTTTTTGCCGGGCGAACAGCTCGACCCGGGGCACGTTACCCATGAGGCGTTCAATGCGGCGGCGGGCTTCCTCCGGCTTTTTGCTGTGCTCCTCCACCGGGGAAATGATGACCTGATGGACGGCGGCGGACACGCGCCGGGGATGGCCCTTGACGGCCAGTACGCAGTTTTCGGCGTTTGCGCGCGTCCAGTGGCCCATCCCCCAAAAGAGCGACCGTGCTTTCCGGTTGAGCTTGACCCAAACGAAAGCGACCGTTTTATACGAAACCCCCCACGCTTCCAGAATGCCGGGCAATTCCGGGAGCAAGGGGGCCGTGATCCAAAGAAACAGGGCGCAGTCCGTGTCCGCAAGCTGCGCGACCGGCAGCGCGCGGATGGACGGGATGGAGAGCGTGGGGTAATGGGCCTCCGTGGCCCTGCGGCTCTGCTTGCTGGATGAAGCAAAGTAATGCCAAGGGGGATCGGCCAGAATCGCGCCAAATTTTTTCAAGAGCATTCCTCCATTCGGACACAACAAAAGCGCCTATCCTCACGGATGGACGCCCTCAATGTGAATTAAAAATACTTTTCGAGAGAGAGCCGGTTTTGAACAGCGCGAAGCACAGGAGCAGCGTATACCCGAGGCACGTCCAGATTGCCAGATGAATGTCGGTCGAAAGCGTGATGGACTGCACCAGCGCCGCGTAGATGCCGACACAGACAAGAATCAGAAAGCCCTGAAAACCTAGGGCCAGCAGGGATTTGATGTAGTTTTTGCCGATGTCGCCCCACTCCCGGTTAGTGATCGTCGCCATCGGAATCGGGCCGATGGAACAGTACATGTAGATTTCCAACAGGCGGGCATACACGATCAGAAAGATGCAGGCGGAAAGGACGTGGATGGAAAACCCGACGAGAATGGTTTCCAGCCACAGTCCGAACAGCTCGGGCGGCTGCATGGCCTGTAAAGCGGTTTGGAACGTACTGACCGTTATGCTCAGATTGGACGTGGTGTTGATCACCCCGGCGCTCTGCTGCACGACGTGCTGTGCCATCTCAAACACGGCGGCGGTGATGTCGAAGGTGTGCGAAACCAGATAGACCGCAATCGCCGTTTTGAAAATCCACTTATAGAAGATGAACGTATCAAAATCGTGCAAATTGTTGCGTTCAATGACAAGAGAAATAAGCTCGTAACAGGCGACAAACGTGAGGATGATCCCCGCGATGGGGACGATCACGGTTTGCGACAGGTTTTGAACCATCGTAAAGACGCTGACGTTCCAGCTCTGCGGGGTCTGCCCGACCTCTCCGGCGATGCTGTTCACCTGAGAATTGACCGTATCGAACAGGCCGGAAAGATTGCTGTTGATGGCCGAGATGAGAAAGGTTTTGAGCCATGCGGTGAACGAATCCCAGATAAACGACATGGGCGGCCCTTAACTGAACAGCCCGGCAAGCAGCGGCACCAGTTTCAGACCGATGATGATCACGCCGCCGCCCGCCATGAGCTGTTTAATCCCCTGCGATTTTGCGGCAGCGTTATCGCCACCGTAACCTTCCATGAGGTTGACACCGCCCCATACGGCGAGGCCCGCGCCGAGGGCGATCACAAGCGTTTGCAGAACGTCTACCGCGCTGTTAAAAAATGACATAAACTTTTCCTCCTTATTTAATAATTATTTTGAAATATGCAACCGGGGCCTTTCGACTCCGGTTGCAGAAAATATTTACTTCTGGATAGGGTTGATAACATGCAAATAAAAAAAACTTACGACTCAGCATTGAATAAATTTGCCAGTAGTGCTATACTTACTATGTATTTAGCGCCAGAGTTCGGAGTGGAGCGGTTGATAATACACATTGTTTTTTTAAGTGCTCACTCCTCAGTATTATGGTAAAGTAGCCTATGTGGAATTGCGCTGCCAGTGTTTGAAGGAGAATACAATGAAAATACGTTTTGTCGATAGAGACGATTTTTATGTTTGTGGTTATTCTGTCGAAACCACGTTGAAAGAAAACGACAAGGATATTACGGCCTTGCTTCAAAGCTATTTTCACGATGGGAAGTCTGAGCAGATTGATGAAATCGCAAAAAACAAAGGCCCAGAGTATTATGGCTTGTCATGGTACACTAAACCGCATGAAAGATATCGCTATTTGTTGGGAAAAGAAGCAGTCTCTCCCCAAACAATACCGGCTGGCGCTGAAATGAAGCTGGTTCCAAAAACGCATTACGCGGTCGGTTCTTTCGATCAGGGAACCGATATTATTCAAGCATGGACCGATTTCTTTTACTCCGCTGTCCCCGGATTGGGTTATACTCCAAATTTTGAGCACGGTTTCTGGTCCGAATACTACCCTGACGGTTTGCAAGGAAAATATGAACTCTGGATACCGGTGGTGAAGGCAAATGTATGAGCGTATGCTTGATAAAAACTCAAAGCCTGCCGACACACAGATTCAAGAATATCTCGGCAATCTAAGTTATGGCCGACTTACTGCAATGGAAGAATACCTGAATACACATTATCAACTTATTAAAGAGATCAGATTTCCGTTTGGAAACAGCTATGGGTGGGGTTACAAATACAGCCACAAATCCAGTCATTTGTGTTATGCCTTTTTTGAGAAGGGTGCTTTTACTGTTACAGTTCAAATCGGTGATAAGCAAGCCCAGCTTGTTGAGGATGTTCTCCCTTCCTTATTGCCTAAAACACAGAAGCTTTGGAAAGACCGTTATCCTTGTGGTGAGCATGGCGGATGGCTTCATTATCGAGTATTGGCGGATGAAGAATTAACCGATATTTTCAAACTAATCAATATTAGAAAAAAATCCATAATCAAGTGAGAGCGGGTGCCCGGTGGTAGGGTATCCGCTCTACTTGCATTTCCATTTGTTGGCTATCCTTGCGCATCTTAGGCTTTTGCCATTGCTTCTTTAAGGACCCTGCCCATTTGATGCAGCGTTGTCCCCGCCGTAACCTTCCATCAGGTTCACGCCGCCCCATACGGCGAGGCCCGCGCCGAGGGCGATTACGATAACTTCCAGCGTACCCATTGCGGAACTGATAAAGCTCATAGACAATACCTCCATATTTTTATTGCTTTGCGAATGGTATATAAAACGCCCGTCCGGGAAATCCCGAACGGACGTTGAGCAAACATAAATTCTGCGTTTCACGGAGCCTCTCCTTCATCTGGCTAAAACGAATCCCCCGGTTCAAAGCCGAGGAATAAAAAACGGATAAAATCTATGCAAACGAATTTCGCTACCATGTTTTAGATCACTACATTTCTGCCAAGCTGTTTTGCCTGGTAAAGTCGTTTATCGACGGTATCCAATACTTTGTCAACCGGATGTGGCACAGAAAAATCATCAATGGTAATGACGCCAAAGCTGCATGTGATATGAATTTCCGAGTTATGGTACATAAATATGTGTTTCATTACGGCAACCCGAAGTGCTTCCGCGCTGTTTTTGGCCCGTTCGTTTTCACACTCGTTCAGCAGAATCAGAAATTCTTCGCCGCCATATCTAGCCACCCAGTCGTTCCCCTTCCTGATATGGGAAAGCAGTATTCTGGCAAGTTCATTTAAAACCGCGTCGCCGGCAGCATGTCCGTAAATATCGTTGATTTTTTTATAGTAGTCTAGATCGGCGAAAACGATGGACAGAGGTTTCTGTTGCTTCACACAGTTTTTAATATCCACCGGCAGTCGGTCGTCAATATATCTCCGGTTATACAGTCCTGTCAGATCGTCCGTGATTGTCTGCCTGCGCAGGCGGTTCCACTCGGAAAGCACGCGGGTACCTGCATCCGCTTCCGGCGTATCCCAAAAGAAGGCATCGGTTCCGTCAACCAGGGTTTGCAAAAGTTGCGTACCGTCCGGCATGGTATAGGAGACTTCCATTAAAAGCAAAAGGCGGGTTCTCGCTTGAATCAGATAGATTTGGGGTGCCCCTGCCGTAAGGCAGTGATGCACATGTTCCGCAATCTGCTTTGCTGTAAGGGTTGGGACATACGCAGAAACAGGAGAATTTATACGCAGAAACAGGAGAATTTCCTTGTTCCTGAACTGTTTGCCCGCTTCCCGGATCGAGAATACGAACCGCACCGGAAGTGACCCATTTTCCAAACTGATTGCATACGGAATCCAACATGTCCATGGTTTACTTTCCTGCTTTCCGACGAATGTTTTGATCTGAAATTGTTGGCACAAGATGCGGTTATCACGCAACGCTGATCATATGAAGCCCATTTTTCCGGGCATACTGCACCGTCTGCCACGTTCCACTGTTATCATGCAGCAGCGCATAGATGCAGTAATCCGAGTGGTCGACGAGATACCGGTTGCGGCGCTTCATGCAGCCGGGCCGATAGGCGTCAGACAGGTATGTTACTCCATCCGCTTCGGAGAGCAAACAATGGTACAGTTTCTTTTCCCGTTCCGACCAAAACGTATCCTGATCCCGGCATGGCAGGATAAAGTCCAGCCGAAGATCGGCCCCCATTTCTTTTTTTGAAAAGATCAGTGCGGCGGCAATCAGGTCGAATCCCCGCGCGCCGCCGCACAGAAAATGCGTGACGCCTTCTTTAATCAGGTTTTCCACTGCGTTGTTTAGTCGAAGGGTAATCTGTTCAATCGCTTCCGTCGGCAAATTCCGATGTCCTGTAAAACAACAAGTCAACTCGTGCATAGATATCCTCCAGTATTATTGATTAGTGACATGTCACTATAATACCACAAAATTTGATATTAGTGAAATATCACTAATATCTGAATATTTTTTCTCCTATCATTGAATATTGAATAGTGATATATCGACTGGGAGGAAAAATAATGAATACACAGCAGGCTGTTGCACGACGGATTATGCAATTATGCCGAAAAAACCAGATCACTCCAAATGGGTTGAGCAATGTAGCAGCTGTTTCACAATCCACAATTAAGAGTATTTTGAACGGGGAAAGCCAAAATCCCGGCGTCGTCACGATTAAAAAGATTTGTGACGGTTTTAATATAACGTTAGGTGAATTCTTTAGCACAAATGAATTTGACCAGCTGGAACAGGAAATCAAGTAGAAATAGCCCATCTGCATGATCCGGCATATAAACGCACACGTAAAAGAGGTGCCAATGCCGAAACCAGAGAAATGTCATCGCGCCTCCACCTCATAAACGTCGCAGGTTTCCCGGTTTTTCAGCTTCGCCCGTGTATCCAGAAACTTCCCGATGTCGAACGCGTTGCGTTTGCTGTAATCGGAAAGGTATTTATAATCCGGGTGCTGGGTGATGTCGTACTTCTTGGAATGGAAGGGACGCACGCCGCTGATTTGTAAGATGCACTCGTCGCGAGGCATGACGGCGATTTCGTCGAGCGCCATCAATTCGCGGCCCAGCGTCTGGTAGCTCAGACCGGACGTTTTCTCTCGGCCCCGGTTTTCGCTGGTGTTGTAAAGATTGATGGTTTCCTTGCCGAGCTTTTCCACCAGATCCTTGAGGGTCGTTTTGCTGGAACCGCCGAGGAACAGATAACTGTCGC
Source organism: Dysosmobacter sp. (assembly GCA_041859815.1). Taxonomy (GTDB): domain Bacteria; phylum Bacillota; class Clostridia; order Oscillospirales; family Oscillospiraceae; genus Oscillibacter. The sequence continues at coordinate 16,110 of JBFLFX010000037.1, forward strand.
AGTTATCGAGAATAGTATCCATGTTATCCTTGTAAATAGCCTTGAGCTGACTTTGGGACTGCAAAATGATGGATGCGGAGATCTCCCGGCTGCGGATGGTGGCAATCAGCTTTTCAAACTTCGGAATTTTGCCGATGTTGGAAAACTCGTCAAGCAGGCAGCGGACATGCACCGGGAGCCTGCCGCCGTATTCATCGTCGGCTTTATCGCACAAAAGATTGAATAGCTGGGAATACATCAGCGCAACTAAAAAATTAAAGGTGCTGTCCGTATCCGAGATAATGACGAACTGGGCGGACTGGGTGTCGCCCAGGGTGTCCAACTCCTTTTCGTGGTAAGACGTAATTTCGGGGATCTCCGCAATTTTGTAATCGCCGGAGTATAATTGACCCAAAACGCCGGTGGAATTGACCCACTCAAGAATAACGGCTACCATGGCGTAAAGAAACGCCATGGAGGTAGGCCGGATGTTAAGGAGTGGAACAATTCTCATGATACGGGAAAAAG
>JBFLFX010000038.1:0-16572 GCA_041859815.1 Dysosmobacter sp.
CTGGCCGCGTTTGAGCGATATGCGGGCGGACTTCCCATCAACGCGCCCTGCGTGGTTTGCAACGGCGCGGCTATCTACGATTTTCAGCGGCGGAAGTACCTTGTAACGGCGCTGCTGGACGAATCCGCGCTGGGGCACGGGCAGGCTGTGCTGGATGCGTTTCCCGCGCTTGCCTGCGAGGTTTATCACGTGGAGAACACCATTCACGCGGTGCGCCCCAACGCCGTCACCCGCCGCCATCAGCATATGACCCATGTGGGCATGGAGCTGTGCCCGTCGCTGCGGGAAGTGCCCTTGCCGGTGGGAAAGCTGCTGCTGGAGGGCGAGCATGCGGAGTTGGAGCGGGCGGTGGCATTTATGCGGGAAAAGGGCTGGGCCGCGCGGTATGAGCTGATTTTTTCCAGCCCGTTCCTGCTGGAAATGACCGCCCGCGGCGCAAATAAGGGCGGTATGGTGGGCCGCCTGGCAGACCTGCTGGCCGTTCAGCCGGAAAATATCTACTGCGCGGGAGATCAGGCCAACGATCTTCCCATGCTGACGGCAGCGGCGGTGGGATTTGCGCCGGAAAACTGTATCGACGAGGTGCGAAGATCCGGCGCTGTCATCGTTTCCGATGCCCGGCAGGACGCGATAGCGGACATTGTTGCGATTCTGGACAGGCGCTACTGACATGGAAAAATACAGGCTTTGAGGGGAAAACACCGTTTCGCAAAATATTTTGGAAATTTTCACAAAAGCGGTTGACAAGCCGAAAGTTTGTGTTATTGTATTAGTTGATTAAGACAATAACACAGGACAGGAGGCGTGCTTATGAATTGGCAGTTTGACAACGATATGCCGATATACTCTCAGCTGGTGGGACAGATTCAGCAGAGAATTGTCGCCGGCGTATTTCCGCCGGGGGAACGTCTTCCGTCGGTACGCGATTTGGCAACGGATGCGGGCGTGAATCCCAATACCATGCAGCGGGCTTTGACGGAGTTGGAACGTGAGGGGCTGGTTTACAGCCAGCGTACCGCGGGAAGGTTTGTGACGGAGGATCAAAAAATAATTCAGGATGCAAAACGCAGTCTTGCGGAAAAACACATCGCGTCGTTTTTAACGGCGATGATGCGGTTGGGCTATCAAAAGGACGAAATTCTGACGTTGGTGCGTCAGGCGTCCGAACCAAAGGAGAGTGAACTTCATGCCAATTCTTGAATGTAAAGACCTGAGTAAGAATTTCGGCGGGACCCCGGCGCTGAACCATGTAAATCTTTCGATTGAACCGGGGCGGATTGTGGGGCTGCTTGGCCCCAACGGCAGCGGAAAGACAACGCTGATCAAACTGGCCAACGGCCTGCTGACGCCTAGCAGCGGCGAGATCCTGGTAGACGGAATGGCGCCGGGGAAAAAGAGCCGCGAGGAGGTTTCCTTCCTGCCGGATCGGACCTGCATTCCCACCTGGATGACAACGAGGCAGCTGCTGGATTTCTATCAGGATTTCTACGCGGATTTTCGCCGGGATGCCTCGGAGGAGATGCTGGCGCATTTGAACATTTCCTCCAGGCAGAGGATTAAGGAGATGTCCAAGGGCACCCGGGAAAAGGTGCAGCTGATTATGGTGATGAGCCGGGCGGCAAAGCTGTATCTGCTGGACGAACCTATCGGCGGCGTGGATCCCGCTACCCGGGATTACATTCTCACGACGATTATCAGAAACTATAATCCCGAGGCGTCGGTGGTGATTTCCACCCATCTGATTGCCGATGTTGAAAAAGTGCTGGACGACGTAATTTTTATCAATCAGGGCCAGATTATGCTGCGTTCCACCGTGGATCAAATCCGCGAGGAAAAGGGCATGGATGTGGATACCCTGTTCCGGGAGGTATTTAAATGTTAGGAAAACTGATGAAGCATGAGTTTCGTGCCATGGCCCGTATCATGGGCCCGCTTTATCTGGCGCTGCTGCTGCTCGCCGTCGGAGCCAACGGCTCCGCCAGACTGCTGAGCTCCACGCAAAGCCGTTTTTTGGCAACGATGGGCGGTGTTGAGCTTTTCGTGTTTGGCCTGGTGATTGTGGCGCTGTGCGTGATGACGCTGGTGGTGATGATCAACCGCTTTCGCACGAACCTGCTGGGCAATGAGGGCTATGTGACGTTTACGCTGCCCGCTTCCGTACATGAGCAAGTCTGGTCAAAGCTGCTCGTATCCACGGTCTGGGCGCTTGCTACCGCTGTGGCCGTTTGCCTTGCCGGTATGATTGCGGTATTCCGGGTGTCCTATGTCAGCTCTATTGCGGAGGGGATCCGCGAGATGGTGCAGCGGATGAGCTCCTACTATGCGCTGAACGGAGCTGCGTTTTCTCTGGAACTGCTGGCGCTGTTCATTGTCGGCTGCTTTGGCATCTGCCTGGAGTTCTATGCCGCGATGGCCGTGGGCTACAGCTTTGCAAAGCACAAGACGCTGCTTTCCGTGGTGTTTTTTTTCCTGTTCCAGATTGTGATGCAGGTGATTGGCACCTGGGGTCTGTTTACCACAGGCAACAGTAATTGGATGGGGGATCTGTCATACAGGCTCTCCAATGCGAACACGATTGCCGCCGTGCACACGTTTATGGGCGTTACCATTGCCTTTGCGGCCGTGGTCGCCGCCGTCTATTATTTCCTGACGACCTATATGCTCAGCAGGCATCTGAACCTGGAATAATCAAATGAGAAGATTTTTCGGGCGGGTCGCGCTGCCGCGCTGCCCGGGAAAAGCTGCTTTTCGGGAGGCGTTATGGCATTTTTCGAGACAGTTGCAGGGAAGTGGCTGATGACGGTTGGAATTGCCGCCTTGCCCGTGGTGGAATTGCGCGGTGCCATTCCCGCCGGCGTCGCCGCCGGGCTTGCGCCGTGGCAGGCATTTCTTGCGGCGGTGATCGGCAATATGCTGCCCGTTCCGCTGATTATGCTGCTGATTCGGCGCGTTTTTGACTGGCTTCGCGGAGAAAAGTGGTGGGGGCCGCGGATTGACCGCCTGGAGGCGCGCGCCCATCGGAAAGGCGGCGCGATCCGGAAATACCGTTTGCCGGGGCTGATTCTTCTGGTGGCGATCCCCCTGCCGGGAACCGGTGCATGGACCGGCGCGCTGGCGGCTGACGCGCTGGGAATTCGGATGCGGGAAGCGATCCCCGCAATTTTCGCGGGGGTTGTGATTGCCGGGATCCTGATCACGGCGCTGGCCTGCGGCGTATCGGCGGCGTTTGCATAAGGGCTTCGGTTCCGAACGGCCGCGCGTGCGCCGCCTGATTTTTGCAAAAGGCTCTTGCGTCCCGTAAAAAATGCGGTATACTGAGTTCATATCAGGCGGAACGATCGCTGGTACCGGAGGGAAAATATGGTATTTTTTCTGATGCCCGCCATGTCGGTTTTGGCGGTTTATGTACTGGCGGCAATTTTACCCGCCGTTTTTTTTATGCGGTATATTTAACGGCAGGACAGCATTGAAAAAGAACCTCCTAATCTGCTGGGCGCGCTGATCCTGCTGGGAATTTCTGCCGCGCTGATCTCCATCCTGCTGGAGATGATTGGGGAGAAAATCCTGCCGCTGCTGGTCAGCAGAGAGAGCCATGTCTATGTGATTGTGCTGGCGTTTCTGGTGGTTGCCGCGGTGGAGGAAGGGACTAAATTTTTTTTCCTGTACCGCAGGACATGGAATGATCCCAATTTCAACTACCGGTTTGACGGAATCGTATACGCGGTATTTATTTCTCTGGGGTTTGCCGCGTTTGAAAATGTTAAATATGTACTTTATTACGGGCTGAGCGTGGCGGCGCCCCGGGCACTGCTGGCCATTCCGGGACACATGGGCTTTGCGGTATTTATGGGAATTTTTTACGGGCGTGCCAAGCTGTGCCACGACTGCGGCAACGAGAGCGGAAAAGTGCTGAACCTGGCGGCGGGCTATTTGAGCGCTGTGCTTTTGCACGGGTTTTACGACAGCTGCGCCATGATCGGCAGCACCTGCTCCACGGCGGTTTTTGTGGCGTTTGTCGTGATTATGTATTTTATTGTGATCCGGCTGATTCACAGGGAATCGGCGGGCGACGCGCCGGTTTGAGCTTTTCAGATGAAAGACGGCAAAAAGATTCCGCCATGCATCCGCATGGCGGAATCTTTTTGCCGATTATTTTTTTGCCCGATCGAAAACCTTGCGCCCCTCGCTCCAGACGGCGCGGACGGCATCCCTCTGGCGGAGGTATACGCAGCGCTCAAAGCGCTCCTCCACGCTTAGCGGATGCGCGGCGGGCGGCAGACCGCTGTCGTCCACTACCACGGCGTGGAGAGGATCGCCCGGCGCAAAGCCCGCGCCGCCGCCGAAGAACCGCGCACCTGCGGTGGTGCCGAGATACCAGCCCTCAGCCACGGTGAGAAACTCCGTGTTCCATCCGTCCAGAATCCGGCGGTCCTTGGAGGCGCGGATGGTATCCGCCACCACGTCAAACATGGAGAGCGTGTCGCCGCCTGCCACGTCGCTGCCCAGCGCGACTTTTACGCCTTCGTTCAGCAGCACCCGCACCGGCGCGATGCCGGAGCAGAGCGCGTTGTTGGATGCGGCGCAGTGGACGGCGGTGACGCCGGATTTCCGTATGGCGGCCCGTTCTGCCGGATCCGACCAGACGCAGTGCGCCATGACGGTGCGACTGTTCCACAGACCGTATTTGGCGTAGGTCTGCCAGTATTGACTGCAGTCCGGATGCAGTTCCCGCACCCATTCAATCTCCCGCCTGTTCTCCGAGAGGTGGGACTGTACGGGCAGATCCCGTTTTTGCGCCAGATCTCCCAGAAATGCCATCAGTTCGTCGGTGCAGGAGGGCGTGAACCGCGGCGTCAGAATCGGGCGGATATGCCGGAAATCACCGCAGGAATCCAGCCACGCCAGAGTTTCCCGCTCGGATTCCTCCGTGGTTTCCCGCAGTTCCGGCGCGCCGTTGCGATCCATGTTTACCTTGCCCACATACCCGGTTACGCCGGCCTTTTCCAGTTCCTCCATCAAAATCAGCGTGGCGGGACGGTGCAGGGAGGAAAACATGCAGACCCGGGTGGTGCCGTTCTCAATTAAATCCCGGGCAAGGCGGCGATAGATTTCCCGGGCATAGTCCGGGTCGGAAAAACGCGCCTCGGTGGGGAAGGCATAGCGGTTCAGCCAGTCCAGCAGCGGAAGATCCATGCCGGTGGCCATCATGGGGTACTGCGGCGCATGCAGATGCATGTCGGCAAGGGACTGCAGGATCAGACATTCCCCGTAATCCTCAATCGGTGCGCCGAACCAGCGCGCCGGCAGCTTGGCGAAAATCCCGGAAATTTTGCCGTCCTCCAAGACGAGAAAGCCGTGTTCGGTGATCTCCAGCTTTCCAAGAGCGGGGGCGGAGATAATATTTCCCTTCAAAACGGTGACGGACATAGTCAAAGGCCTCCTGAAAAAAGTATTGGACAACAAAACGAGCGCCCAACCGGAGAATCTCATCATCTCCCGATTGGACACTCATAGCCGGGCCTTGGGCGGTCCCGTAGAAACCTCCGCGCCGCCTTCCTGGGGAAGGCACAGCGGAATTATATGAGTCGTTCGCCTGTTCTGTGTTCACGGACAATATAGCACGCGGGACAGAAAAATGCAACCCCGGGACGGAAAATCCGGGAATGCCCGCTTCCGGCTCCGCTGCTTTTCCCGCCCGGAGGAAACGGGGAATCCCTCCGCCCTTTCTGCGGAAATCTGAGACGCGGAGAGCCGTTCAACAGCGAAGCCGGACAAATCCCAGCAGCCGCCTGCAAACGCGGACGGCGGGAGGTACGGCAATCAATGCGGTTCCGGATTTTCCCGGTTCAGGTACCGGGCCAGCATGGCAAATGCGTGCCGCGCGGCGGCGTCCCGGATTTCCTCCCGGGTCAGCGCGCCGAGCTCCAGATGACGGCAGAAAGTTTTTCCCGGCACGGCGAGTCCGACGAAGACCCGGCCCACGGGATTGCCGCGTTCGTCGGAGTCCGGCCCTGCCACCCCGGTGACGGAGACGGCGGTTTCCGCCCCGGTGATGCGGCTGGCGCCCTCCGCCATGGCCCGGGCGGTGGACTCCGCCACCGCGCCGTCCCGGTCGAGAAGGCTCCGGGAAACGCCCAGGACGGAAGCTTTGAGCTCCGTCCAGTAGGAGACGATACCGCCGCGGTAGACGGCGGATGCGCCGGGAACGGCGGTGATGCGCTGGGCGATCAGGCCGCCGGTGCAGGATTCTGCCGTGGCCAGTGTCAGGCCGCAGCTTTTTAACAGCCGCAGACAGTCCGCCGGGGAGGCGGCTTCCACCGGCGCGGCGGTAAAAATTTCCGCGCTCATTCCGCGTCTGCCTCTTTCCGGACGGGCAGTTCCTGTACGTCGCCTCCGCTTCTGATCCGCACGCGGCGGATGCCGGACAGCGCCGCCGCGGTCAATCCGTCCACATCCAGCACGGACTCCGCGGCGCGCACGTCTTCAATTCTGGGATGTGTGTTGGGATGCCGGGGGGTGAACACGGTGCAGCAGTCCTCAAAAGGCAGAATGGAGGTGTCGTAGGTGCCGATGCGGCGGGAAATGCGGATAATCTCCACCTTGTCCATACCGATGAGCGGCCGCAGAACGGGCAGGGAAACCACGTCCTCCGTCACGCCCAGTGAGCCCATCGTCTGACTGGCCACCTGCCCCAGGGATTCGCCGGTGATCAGGGCCTGCGCCCCGCGCTGTTCCGCCACCGCCTGCGCCAGCCGCATCATAAAGCGGCGCATAATCAGTGTGAAGTATTCCTCCGGGCAATTCTTCCGGATTTCCTCCTGAATTTCGGTGAAGGGGACGATGTGCACCACCAGCTGGCCGCACCACGGCACCAGCTGCCCCGCCAGCTCCAGCACTTTGTCCAGCGCCTGCCGAGCGGTATAGGGCGGGGAGAAAAAATGCACCATTTCCAGCCAGACGCCGCGCCGGGCCATCATCCAGGAGGAAACGGGGCTGTCAATGCCGCCGGAGAGCAGGGAAACCGCTTTGCCGCCCATGCCGACAGGCAGGCCGCCGGCGCCCTCCAGCGCGGGGCCGTGGACATAGGCGTATTGTTCCCGGATTTCCACGTTGACGGTGAGATCGGGATTGTGGACATCCACCCTGACGTCGGGGAATGCCTCCGCCAGATTGCCGCCCACCGCCTGCGAGAGCTGGATGGAAGTCATGGGGAACCGCTTGTCCGCCCGCTTGCTCTCCACTTTGAAGCTCCGCGCGAAGGCAAATTCGTCCCGCAGATAGGATACCGCCGTCTCCGTGATAGCCTCCACGGTTTTCGCGCAGGGTTTTGCCCGGGCAATGGCGGCGATGCCGAACACCTGCCCGCAGGCGCTGCACGCGGCGTCCACGTCGCAGTCCGCGTCCATGGGCTCCACATAGATGGTACTCTGCCGGGTATAGATCCGAAAATGGCCGTATCCCCGCAGCCGCCGGCTGACATTGGACATCAGCTTGTCCTCAAAGGCGCTGCGGTTGAGCCCTTTCAAGACCACCTCGCCCAGTTTTAAAAGCAGGATTTCCTGCTGGCTTTCCTCTGCCATAAAGACCTCCGATTCCGGCGAAACGCCGCCGGCAATTTGCCGCGCGAATAAAATCCGCGCCTGATTTTAAAAGATATTTTCATTATACCGCAGCCGCGGAAAAATAGAAAGAAAAACATAGGGCGGAGCGGCTTGACAGCCCTGTTCGAGCCTTTTATAATTTTTTCACTCACGGAAGGAGAACCGGCCGGACAAGGCGGTGCGCCGGTGTGGACGGCAGGCCGGGATGTCCGCTGTTCTGTCCGGCTTTTGAAACTCTATAATAGGAACAGGAACTCCCAAAAGTCGCGGGGTCCGTACGCGGGCATATTTTTTAGCGGCGGATAAAAATTCCGGAAAAGCCGGTAACCTTTTTCCGGAATCATCCATCTTATTAGGTGACCGGTCAAAAGAGATAGAAGGAGGCGGGCAGCGGCTGTGAGCGGAACTGTGGTGAATAAAGCGTGGTTTAGCGGACAGATTGTGAACAATCAGACGGCGATGTTCCGGATGGCGCGCACAATTCTGAGAAACGACGAGGACGCCGAGGATGCGGTGCAGGAAGCGATTCTCTCCGCATATGCAAACCTGGATTCCCTGCGGAATCCTGAAAAGTTCAAATCCTGGATCCTGCATATCCTGACGAACAAGTGTTATGACGCCTGTCGAAAAAACCGCCCTTCCGTCGCCCTGTCCGACGTTGAGGAATTTCTTCCGGCGTCCGGGACAGACTGCACGGAGAAACTGAGCTTGTGGCAGGCCGTTCAGCAGCTGCCGGAGGACCTCCGCACCGTCATCACCCTATTTTATTACGACGACTTCAGCATCCGGCAGATTAGCGAGACATTGGATCTCGGCCGGGCGGCGGTAAAAACCCGCCTGTTTCGGGGGCGCGAAAGACTCAAAGCGCTGCTGGGAGAGGAGTGAGTCAGTCAATGGATCAGTTTGAAGAGTTTGACCGAAAATTAAAATTATACGCGCGGAAGGAACCTTTTCCCCTGCCGGAAGATTTTCCCGGACGGGTGTTTCGGATCTGCGCGTCTTTGGAGGAGAAAACTGTGAATACGAGAAAACGCGCTCTGCGCCGCTGGATTATCGGCATCGCGGCGGCTCTGGCGATTTTTGTGGCGGTTCCCAACCTGTCGGCCCCCGCGGCGCAGGCAATGGAGAAGATTCCCGTTTTGGGCGACGTGGTAAAAGTGATTACGCTCCGCCGCTACAAGTTTGAGGGCGATACCACCCACGCGGACGTGTCCGTCCCTGAAGTGCAGGGAAGCGGCAAGGCCGCCACCTCGGTGAACAGGGACGTGAAGGAGTATACGGACAGGCTGGTGAAGCAGTTCAAGAAAGATGTCGCGGCCGGCGGCAAGCACGAGGCGCTGGACATCTCCTACAAAGTGGTCACCAACAGTGACGACTGGTTTACCCTGCGGGTGAACGGATTGGAGATACAGGCCAGCGGCTATGAGTTCAGCAAAATTTATAACATCGATAAGACTACGGACAAAATGGTGACACTGCGCGATCTTTTTAAGAGCGGTTCCGACTGGAAGCAGGCACTGAATGCGGAGCTGATCCGCCAGATGAAAGCGCAGATGGCGGACACAGCCAGCGGAAAGACTTACTTCCTGGAGGATTTCAAGGGCGTGAAAGCCGACCAGAATTACTACTTTGACCGGAACGGCGATCTGGTTGTCGCGTTCGACGAATACGAGATCGCACCGGGCTGCATGGGTCCTGTGGAATTTACCGTGGCAAAGGCGGTCTATCAGTCTTACATGAAAAAATGAGAGGTGCGCGCCGACGAAGCGGGCGCAGGGAATCGAACCGGCGGGCGCCCCTATCCGTCAACCCCTATCCGTCAACCGGATGGGGGCGCCCGCCCTGAATTTCCCCGCGCATGGGCGGAAGAAGATCCCCGCCCTCTGTAATCAAATTTCCGGGGAAATTTTAACCTGCCGCTGCCTGCGGAGCGATTGCGGGGCCTGTAAGCTCCGAAAGCGGGTTAGGTACTTTTTTCCGCGTTTGTCAGAAAATATTGTAAATCAGATGCAGCAGAATAGAGCCGTAAAGTGAGTTGGTCTGCTGATAGACGTAGTCACAGGCAAAATGCAGCAGAATCAGCTCCACCGCGTACAGCGGGCTGAGAACCGCCAGAGACAGCGCGTGGAGCCGTACCCATTTGGCAGGATAATGGATCAGCACGAACAAAGCCGCGTCGGCGACGGCGCCGTGAAAGCGAGGGTGAATCAAACCGTAAAGCCGGGTCTGGATATAGCCGCGAAAGACAATTTCCTCTTCCGCCGCCACCACCAGCAGCAGGGGAAATGTATGCGGGTGAAGAAGCGGAATGAGACTGCTGATTTTCATGGAAGTGAAAAACACTCTTACCAGCGCGACAGTTCCGGCCACCAGCAGCCCGCCCAGCGCGCCAAGACAGAGACTTTGAACGAGATGCCCGTGATTCAGGCCGATGCTCTCCATCGACTCTCCGGAAAAGATCACGAAAAGAAGGCAGACCGCGATATTGATCAGCGGAATCGAATAATTGACGCCAATCAGCGCGGCTTTGCTCAGGTGCGCCTGATATAAAACTCCCTGCAAGACGCACAGCGAAAAAACAATAACAAACACTCTCAGTGCCTTGGCACCGTCTCTCCTGGTATATTGCCGCACCATTTTTTCAAATTCCTGACGACCGGTCATAGTTCCCACCCCTTTCCAATCCTGCTTTTTATGTGTTATCAATGTATCATACGGACGAAAGCGGAGTCAATCTCCCGATTACGAAAAAAATGGACAGAACGCGTGGCATTCCGTCCATAAAAATACAAACAGTATTTTTAAGCTAAAGTATTACTTGTTGTCAACTTTGTGCATGTGGGCAATCAAATCCAGGATCTTACAGCTGTAACCCCACTCGTTATCATACCAGGCCAGCAGCTTGACAAAATTGCTGTCCAACATGATGCCGGCGGTTTCATCAAAAATGCAGGTGTGCGTTTCCCCGGTGAGATCGGAGGAGACCACCTGATCGCGGGTGCAGGTGATGATGCCCTTCATGCTGTTCTGCGCGGCATTTTCCATCGCGGCGCAGATGGCTTCGTATGTGGCGGGGTGCTTCAGACGCGCGGTCAGATCGACGACGGAAACATCGTTGGTGGGAACGCGGAAGCTCATGCCGGTCATCCTGCCTTTCAGCGCGGGAATCACCAGCCCGACGGCCTTTGCCGCGCCGGTGGTGGAGGGAATGATGTTGCCCATCACGCTGCGGCCGGTACGCCAGTCGCGGCCGGAACGGGAGACAACGGCCTTCTGCTTGGCGGTGGCGGAGTGAATAGTGGACATCAGCGCCTGCTCAATGCCGAAGGTGTCGTTAATCACCTTGGACAGGGGGGCAAGGCAGTTGGTGGTGCAGGATGCGTTGGAGACCACGTCCATTTCAGGAGTATAAAGCTCATGGTTGACGCCCATGACAAAGGTAGGCGTGCAGTCATCCTTCGCGGGAGCGGAAATGACGACCTTCTTGGCTCCGTGATTCAGATGGGCCATGGCTTTTTCGGTGGTGCAGTAAGCGCCGGTGGACTCGATGATGTATTCCGCGCCGCAGTCGTCCCAAGGAATGTTGGCCGCATCCTCCTCGCTGTAAACGCGGATTTTCTTTCCGTTGATGATTAAATGTTTGTCATCGTGGCTCACGCTGCCCTGAAAAGTTTTAAAAACAGTGTCGTACTTTACCTGATAGACCATGTAATCCAGATCTGCGTGGCGGAGATTGATGCCGCAGATCTGATAAGAGTTGCAGCCGCGCTCCACCATGATGCGCAGAGCAATGCGCCCGATTCTTCCGAATCCATTGATGCCTACCTTGATTGCCATATGTAGGTCCCTCCAAATCCTGTTATTCAAGTTTAACTTCAATTGACTCTTTGAGAATTATTATCCCACGTTGCTATTATAACACTATGAAATAGTTTTTACCTTATTCTTTACGCAAATTTACGCACGATAATTTTCTAAATATTTGTGCGTTTTGCATAGGAATCATGGAAAAACCCTGTATGCATCTGAAGAGAGGCAGGTGTCCTGATTCTAAAAGACCTACAGCAATTCCACAGAGGAATGCGAAAAAAGGAAGCGGCGTAAAATGACGGGCTGCAAGGCGGAGGACGCCGGCGGGCTGACGCCCGTCAAGGACGACAACGCGGCAGACCGTCTTTTTACACGCTGAACTCTTTGCAGGCTTTTGTGGAATTGCTGTAATTGGGCTGCCGGTTAAAGGACAGGATGCGTTGCCGGGCGTCCCTCGACAGAGAAGTTGTTTTTGGAAGATTATCCTAAACTTTTTAAATATGATGCCATCGACGAGAAAATTTTCCTGTGTCGAAAAAGAGATTTTTTCACTTTGACAGCCTGGGGAGGACAAAGTAAGAGAATTCTATGAATTTGCGACAAAATATTTTTGATAAATTCATCGAAATTGTAAAAAATACAAGAATACGTTGATTTTGAAAAAAAGCAGACTATAATAAAATTACAGCACTAAGATATTAAGTATCTTACTTTTTGATGTCGGCCCGTGATTGTTTGGATGAAAAGGACCAGGCCATAGAACCTGAGGATTCCTGACGGCGCCGCGTATCGGAGAGAAATCAGAAAGAGGGTGAGGAAGAAAAAAGCGGAAGGGAGCGTGCTTTGTCAGAGCGCTGAATTGCTGCGGGGGGAGAAAGCCGGATCGATTCGCTGCAAAAGATAAAAGCACCCTATGTCAGATCTTAAGAAGCGACTTCATCAAAAGAGGAGATTGAACTATGGATAAAAATGAGGGCACCCATCCGTCTGAGTTGGGGAATACCGGGTTCAAGAAGGGTTTGGGACTCTTTAGCAGCATCAGTATCATTATTGGCATTATTATCGGTTCGGGCGCTTTTTATATCGGCGCTTATGTACTTCAGCGTACGGGCATGAGCATGGGCTTATCCCTGCTGTGCTGGGTAATTGGCGCTCTCGTGACTCTGCTGGGCGCGCTGTGCTTTGCAGAACTTGGCGCGGAGCGGCCGGTAGCCGGCGGGCAGGTGGTATATCTCAACGAGGGTATTCACCCCGTGGTGGGATATTCCTACGGTTTTACCAGCCTGCTGATCAGCGGCTCCGGCTCTATATCCGCGCTGGCAATCGCATTCCCGACGGCCCTGCTGTCCTTTGTGCATTTGAGCAATACCGGAATCAAGCTGATTGCCGTGGCTCTGATTGTGCTTTTTACAATTATCAACTGCTTTGGCATTAAAATCGGCGCCATTTTCCAGAACGTCACGACGGTTGCCAAGCTGGTGCCGTTGGTGGTTATTATTGCCGCAGCTCTGATATTCGGCAAGCAGACGCCGCATTTCACGTTTACTCCCATTACCGGCGGGCCTGCCACAGCCGGCTCTATTATCAGAATGATCGCGTTTGCAACGATTTCCGCACTGTGGGCCTACGACGGATGGGAAAACCTGGGCAGCGTTGCCGAGGAGATCAAAAACCCGCAGAAAAACCTTCCGCTGGCACTGATCATCAGCTCCTTCATTGTAGGCGCTGTTTATACCCTCTTCAACTATGCCATTTTCAAGGTGATGCCGCTGAGCAAGATTATCTCCACGATTAACGGAGGCAATCTCTATATCGGTACTGAGGCAACCAAGATGGTGTTTGGCAATGTGGGCGGCATCCTGGTTATCACAACGATGGCTATCGCCATGCTGAGTTCCCTGAACGCCATGACCATTTCCTTCCCCAGAATGTACTACGCAATGGCACAGGAAAAGCATTTCTTCAAAAAGTTCGGCAAGCTGCACCCCAAGTATGAGGTTCCGACGTTTTCCCTGATTGTTCAGGCCGTCATCGCGATTCTCCTCGTCCTGTCCCGGAACCTCGATCAGATCGTGAATCTGGTCATGTTTGCAACGCTGGTTTACAACGCCCTGACGATCCTGGCGGTGATGACCTACCGAAAGAAGTATCCCAAAATGGAAAGACCTTTCAAAATTTTTGGCTATCCCGTAACCGTCATCATCACGCTGCTGATCTATGTGGGCCTGCTGGCTAACACGTTTGTGGAGGACCCCATGACTTCCATCGTGGGCATGGCGGTGCCTCTGGTGGGCGTGGTTGTCTACTATTTCTTTGACCGCAGGTTGAAGAGGAATGGCGGCGGCGCGGCGGACGCTCTATGAGAGGCTGAAAGACGGGAAATCTTTTTCCCGATTGGAACAGAACCGACGCAGCGGAAAGGAGAAAGAGGCAATTGATAAGTCTCTATAAAAACGGAACCGTGCACACGATGGATCCGGCCTGTGCGGATGCAGAGGCATTTGTGGTGGAGGACGGCAGGTTTTCCTATGTGGGAACGCTGGCCGGCGCCCGGGACTATCTGGGCAAGGCCGGCCCCGCAGAGGAGGAAGTTGATCTGGACGGACGGCTTGTACTTCCGGCTTTCAATGACTCTCATATGCATCTTGTCCACTTTGCCAAAAGCCTTCGCAGTGTAAACTTGAGCGGTACGAAGGGAATTGACGAGATCCGTCAGCGCCTTCAGGCGGCTGTCTCCCGGCGTAAGCCGGGGGATAGTTCCTGGCTGGAGGGCGAGGGCTGGAATCAGGACTATTTTGAAGGGGAAAAGCGGTTCCCGAATAAGTTTGATCTGGACGATATTACCGGAGATATTCCCGTTCTCATCATGCGCGCCTGCTTTCATATCGGCGTTCTGAACAGCGCGGGAATGCGGGCCATCGGCCTGAACCGGGAGACTGCCGCCAAATACGGCGCTCTGGCAGAAACCCTGCCGGACGGGGAGCCTAACGGCATCATCCGGGAAAATCTTCTGGATACGACCAAGGGCAGGATTTCCACGCTGACCCCGGAAATACTCCGGAAAATGCTTCTCGACGCCCAGGAGAGGGCGCTGGCCCAGGGACTAACCTGTGTGCAGACGGACGATATCGGATACCTTCCGAATTTTGACTATGATATGTATTTCCGGCTTCTGCGGGAAATGACGGATTTCGGCGAACTGAAGCTTCACATCGGCGAGCAATGTCTGTTGCAGACGGAGGATGAAATCGAGACGTTTTTCTCCAAAGGCTACCGCTGCGGCGGAGGGACAGAGAAATTCCGAATTAACTGCGTTAAGCTTCTGGCGGACGGATCCCTCGGGGCCCGGACGGCGGCACTGCGCAGCCCGTATTACGATTGTCCGAAAACAAAGGGACTTGCCGCGTTCACGCAGGAAGAGCTGAATCGGCTGGTATCCGCCGCGCACAGACATGAATGCCCGGTGGCAATCCATGCCATTGGAGACAGGGCTGTTGAGATGGCGCTGGACGCGATCGAATGTGCGCGCGGGAAATATCCGGACATCTCTGTGCGGGATGGTATTGTACATTGTCAGATTACCGACGAAAAACTTCTGGACAGGTTCCGGGAGCTGGACGTTTTGGCACTGGTACAGCCGATTTTCATTGACTATGATATGAACATTGTGGGCAGTCGGGTCGGTCCGGATTTGGCGGCGACCTCCTATGCATGGAAGAGCCTGATGGATCGGGGCGTACACGTCTCTTTCGGGACGGACTGTCCGGTGGAGGCGTTCAATACGATGCCCAACCTCTATTCCGCCGTGTCCAGAAGGAATATCACCGGCGGACATCCGGGGGAAAAGATCTACCTTCCAGAACAGCGCGTCAGCATGGAAGAGGGCGTCCGAGCCTATACCATGGAGGGTGCGTATGTGGAAAATATGGAAGAAGTCCGGGGGAGCATTACAAGGGGAAAAACGGCGGATTTTGTCGTGCTGGATCAGAATCTATTTGACCTGAGCACGGAAGAGGAGATTCTGAATACCCATGTTGTTCGGACGTATGTGGACGGCAGTCTTGTTTATCACGCCTGACCGTCCCAAGAAAGCCGGCGGATTCCGCATGTGAATCCGCCGGGAATTTCAGGCGAGGGGAAAACGCGGGGTGTATTGCCCCAAAGGAAAAAGCGGAGGCGATTTCGTGAAAACGATTGGTATTATCGGGGGAATGGGCCCTCTGGCCACAGCCGACCTGTTTCAAAAGATTATTATGCTGACGGATGCCGGGTGCGACAACGATCACATTCATATTGTGATCGACAACAACACGGAGATTCCGGACAGAACCGACTGCATTCTCCACGGCGGGCGCAGCCCGGTGAAATATCTTGTTCAGTCTGCCGTGAAGCTGCAGTGTATGGGAGCCGACGCATTGGTGATGCCGTGCAACACCGCTCACTATTTCTATGATGAGATTACTAAATTTATCGATATCCCACTTATCAGCATGATTGAGGAGACGGCGAAGGAGGTGGCGCGGCTGAGCGGCCCGGACTCAAAAACAGGCCTTCTCGGCACGGAGGGCACCTGCCGGGCGGGCGTCTATGATAAGGTTTTTCAGAAGTATCATCTGGATTTGCTCAAGCCGTCGGAGGCGGATCAGAAGTACGTGACGGAGCTGATCTATGGAATCAAGGCGGGAAGAAAAGATCTCAACACCGCGGATATCCTTCGCGTCATGGATCATCTGCGTCAGCAAGGGGCAAAGACGTTTATTCTCGGATGCACGGAACTGCCTGTGGCGTTTCAGACACTATCCATCGGCGGCAGCTATATCGATCCCACCCGCGTTCTCGCCCGTGCCGCCGTGCGCTTTGCCGGTGCGAAGTACAAAGAAGAATAAAGCGGGCCGCGGGGCCGCCTGTCCTTTTTCCCGCTCCTGCGGGGTTGTGTGGCCTGCTGCCAACCGCCCTTTAATCCGTCCTGTGTGGTACTCCTCCCCCGATGCGGCCTTTGGGAATCCTCCCGGCGCACTCTGCACCTATTGTGGGTTTCCCCGATAGGCATTATAATAGGAATTATAAAAGATGGGAGCGTAGTAACTCTATCGAATCCCCAGCGGAAAATTCAAGAAAGGGGACGATGTTGCATGGAACGAAAGAGAAAGCAGAATGACGT
>JBFLFX010000039.1:0-16360 GCA_041859815.1 Dysosmobacter sp.
AAAATGGAATTACCGTGATACTGATTACGCATCACATGAATGAGGCGGAAGACGCCGACCGCGTCATCGTCATGGATGACGGGAAAATTGCAATGGACGGTGCGCCCGCCGAAATTTTTTCACAGGTGGAGGAACTGCGCGCCATCGGACTCACCGTGCCAGACACCGTGGCACTGCTGTATGAACTGCGGCAGGAGGGGCTGGATGTGCCGCTGGACGCGCTGACGGTGGATGCGTGTGCAGATGCGGTGGCTGCCGCAGTTGGAGGGGCCGGAAGGAGCGCAACGATTGGAACCGATTTTGCAGGTTGAAAATTTAACGCATACTTACGGGATCGGAACCCCTTTTCAAAGAGATGCTGTAAAGGATATTTCCTTTTCAGTTGCCAAGGGAGAATTCCTCGGCGTGATTGGGCATACCGGCTCCGGAAAATCGACGCTGATCCAGCATTTAAACGGGCTTTTACAGCCGACCTCCGGGCGGATTTTGCTGGAGGGAAAGGATATCTGGGCGGAACCGAAAAAAATCCGCGCTGTTCGCTTTCAGGTGGGGCTGGTGTTTCAGTACCCGGAATATCAGCTCTTTGAGGAGACGGTTTACAGGGATATTGCCTTTGGACCCGCCAACATGGGGAAAACCGGCGGCGAGCTGGATGCGTGCGTCCGGGAAGCCGCCAAACTGGTGGGCCTGCGGGAGGAGACGCTGAATAAATCGCCCTTTGAGCTGTCCGGCGGGCAAAAGCGCAGAGTGGCGCTGGCCGGCGTGATAGCCATGCGGCCCAAAATTCTGATTCTGGATGAACCGACCGCCGGTCTGGATCCCGCCGGACGGGAAAACCTGCTGGCAAATATCCGGGATTATCACCGCAACAGCGGCGGAACGGTCATCCTGGTAAGTCACAGCATGGATGAGATTGCGCAGAATGTGGATCGGATTCTGGTGCTGAAATCCGCTCGGATTTTGATGCAGGGAACGCCGAAAGAGGTGTTTTCCCGGGCGGAGGAACTGCTTTCCGCGGGGCTGGACGTGCCGCAGATCACCCGCATCGCCATGGCGCTGCGGGATCGCGGCGTACCGATTGATCCGGCGGTCTATACGGTGGAGGATTTGAAGCAGGAGCTGCTGCGCCTGAGAGGGGGCGGTGCAGGGTGCTGAAGGATATTACGCTGGGACAGTACTTTCCCGGCAATACGGTGGCGCACCGGCTGGATCCGCGGACCAAGATTTTGCTGGTGGTTTTGTATATTGTGGCGCTGTTTCAGGCAAAATGGATTTTCACTTACGGTCTGGTGATTCTGACACTGGCGGTCTGCGTGCGGATTTCCCGGGTGGGGTTGAGAGCGCTGTTCCACGGCCTGAAGCCGGTGGTGATCATTATCCTCTTTACGGCCGTGATCAATCTATTGTGCACACCGGGACACTATCTGGTGCAATTCGGCTTTTTCCATATTTCCGACGTGGGGCTGAAAAACGCGGTGTTCATGGTTCTGCGGATTATGCTGCTGATTATGGGGACGTTTTTGCTGACTTACACCACCAGCCCCATCAGCCTGACCGACGGTCTGGAGCGGCTGCTGAATCCGCTGAAGAGACTCCATGTGCCGGTACATGAGCTGGCGATGATGATGTCCATTGCCCTGCGGTTTATCCCCACGCTGATTGAGGAGACAGATAAGATCATGTCCGCTCAGAAAGCCCGGGGCGCCGATTTTGAGAGCGGCAATCTGTTTCAGCGCGCCAAGGCGCTGATTCCGGTGCTGGTTCCGCTGTTTATCAGCGCGTTTCGCCGGGCGGACGAATTGGCCGTCGCTATGGAGTGCCGCTGCTATCACGGCGGCGAGGGACGCACGCGGCTCCATGTGCTGCGCTTTGAAAGGCGTGACGTGCTGGCGCTGCTTTTTGGCTGCGCACTGGTTGCCGCCGTAATTGTTCTGGCGAGATTCGGTGATTGAGGAAGGAAAACCCATGCGGAATATTGCATTGAAGCTGATGTACAACGGAACCGCCTACCACGGCTGGCAGGTGCAGAAAAACGCAGTCTCCGTCTGCGCTACGTTGCAGCGGGCCATTGAGATGGTCTGCGGCGCGCCGGCGCATTTGACCGGCTGCGGCCGGACGGACGCGGGCGTCCACGCCGAGCGGTATGTGGCAAATTTTCATACCGAATCCCGTATTCCTGTCAAGCGGCTTCCGTTTGCGCTCAATACCCACACGCCGGAGGACATTGCCGTGAGGGAAGCGGTGGAGGTGCGGGATGATTTCAACGCTGTCGGTTCCTGCTTAAAAAAAGAGTACACCTACCGGATTTACAATTCACAGTTTAAAAATCCGTTCTATGTGAATCGCGTGTATTTTTATCCCAGGCATCTGGATGAGAATTTTCTCAATGAGGCGGCCCATCAGTTTGTTGGCACCCACGATTTTCGCGCGGTGCGAAACGTGGGCACGCCGACCCGGACAACGGTGCGGACGATTGATTACTGCGATGTGATCCGGAACGGGGAACTTTTGGAGCTGAAGGTCTGTGCAGACGGATTCCTTTACAATATGGTACGGGCAATTACAGGGACGGTCCTGTATGCCGCGGAGGGAAAATTTCTGCCCCGGGATATTCCCGCCATTTTGGAAAGCGGCGACCGCACGGCGGCAGGCCCTACGGTTCCGCCGGGCGGACTGTATCTGACAAGGCTTTGGTATGAGGATGAGCGGCTCAATGACTGATTTGGACGTAAAAAAAACGAAAGAAGAACGGGCGGAAATTCCGAAAAAGAAGTCCGGATTCCGGCGCTTCACGCCGTTTTTGGCGATTTTGGCCGTGGTGCTGGCAATCGTCTTTGCGGCGGCGTACCGCGACGGAACGGGCTTCGATGTGCTGCACCGTATTTTTTCTTACGGCAGTTCGGAAAAAAAGAGCGGCACGACGGAATATACATACGACTCCTCCTCGGAAAACCGGTTTGCCGTGCTGGGGGACAGTCTGGTGGTTCTCTCCGATACGGAGCTGAAAGTGCTGAACGGCGACGGCAAAGAGGTTTACAGCGTGCCGGTGAACATGTCCTCCCCGGCACTGGCTGTGGGAGGAGACTGTGCCGTGGCGTACGACGTGGGCGGTACGCAGCTCTATGTGGTGAACAAGAACGGAAAACAGAGAAAGCTGACTTCCGACGGAAGCGAGCCGTTTATCGCCGCCACACTGAACCGGAAGGACTGGCTTGCGGTGACGACGAAAAAAAAGAATTACAAAGGCGGCGTAACCGTATATAATGAAAAGGGGAAAAAGGTATTTGCCTTTAAATCCGCCAAGCGGTTTGTATCGGACGCCGTGGTGTCTGACAACTGCAAACGGGTTGCCATCGTGACTCTGGGGCAAGACAGCAGTGTGTTTGTCAGTGATGTCGTCCTCTATAATCTTTCGCAGACCAGTCCACTTGCCGATTACGAAATCAGGGACGGGATGGTTTTGGAAGCGGGAGAAATTTCTTCCCGGCTGACAACCATCAGCGATCGATGTCTGACCTCCGCTACGATGGGGGGGCGGATTGTGGGAACCTTTGACTACTCCGACGAATATCTCCGGGAATACTCTGCCGGGGGGAACAATTTTACGGTGCTCCTGCTCAACCGCTATCAGTCCGGCAATACCGGCAGGCTGGTAACGGTGGGGACGGACGCAAAGAAAATTGCATCGCTCGGCGTGAACGAGGAGATCCTTTCCGTCTCGGCCGCGGGACGTTATATCGCGGTGCTGTATGCGGATCGTCTGGTGATTTACAATCAGGATTTGAAGGAATATGCCAGCCTGACAAATACGAATTATGCAAAGAGCGTCCTGATGCGGGATGACGGTTCCGCACTGATTTTCTCCGCCGACTGTGCGAAAATTTACCTGCCGTAGATCCGGCAAATTCACAAAACATTTACGTACAGGAGGTAGGCAGAATTGCAAACGGCTGTTATAATAGACATCGCTGTGGCGGCGGTACTGCTGGGCTTTTTGGCCGGCGGCGCGCACAGGGGGCTGTTCCGCTCCGTCGCGGGATTGGTGATTGTGATTGTTGCACTGGCAGGCGCGGGGTATGCGGCGAATTATGTCGCTCCGAAAGCGGAACGGTATGTGCAGCCGTATATTGAAAAGAAGATACAAAGCCGTATCAATGCCTCTGTCCCGGCAGAGAAGAAAACAACGGCTTCCCCGACTGAAACGTCCCGGGCGGACGTGATGCATGCGCTGGGACTCATGAGTCTGGATACGGACGCATCCGATACGATTGCAAAAGCGGCGGAGAAAAAAATACAGGACACGGGCGCCTCCATCCGGACGGCGATTGAGGAGAGCTTCGCGGAGACAATTTTGCATACGCTTTTATTCGTGCTGTTTTTCTTTTTACTGCTGCTGCTGCTAAAATGGTTGATACATGCGCTGGATCTGCTGCTGAAGCTGCCCGGGCTGAATTTTCTGAACCGGCTGGGCGGCGCCGCGCTGGGACTTCTGGAGGGCGCCCTGCTGCTGTTCTTTGCCGTCTGGATTTTGCGGCGGTTCGGCGTTACATTTCAGACGAAAACCGTAGAGGATACGGTTTTACTTCGATTTTTTACGACAAATACGCCTTTGAGCGCGTTATCGTTTCTATAAGGCGGCGGGACAGAGGCCGTCAATTCCCAACTGGAGGTAAACTATGCAGCCTACACTATGCTCGAGATGCCACAAAAACCTTGCCGTGGTATTCATCTCGAAGATCGAAAACGGGAAGACCGTAAATGAGGGCCTTTGCCTGAAGTGCGCCAGGGAACTGGGCCTGCCGCAGGTAGAGGACATGATGAAGCGCATGGGCATTTCAGATGAAGATTTGGATACGCTGAACAACGAGATGCTTCAGGCATTTAACGGCGAGGAAAATTTGGAAGATTTGCCCGACGGCGAGGAGGGCGGCGATGGGGAAGAAGATGGAAATACCGCTACGTTTCCGTTCCTGAACCGCCTTTTCAACAACGGCGCACAGCAGGAAGAGGAGGGAACCGATGGCTCCGCTCACGGAAGCCGGGAGCGGAGAGGCGAAAAAGCCCCCAAAACCAAGTATCTGGATAATTACTGCCAGAATCTGACCAGAAGTGCACGGGAGGGAAAGCTGGATCCGGTGGTGGGACGCGAGCAGGAAATTGAGCGCGTGATTCAGATTTTAAACCGCCGTCAGAAGAATAACCCCTGTCTGATTGGAGAACCGGGCGTCGGCAAAACCGCGATAGCGGAGGGGCTTTCGCAGCGGATTGCCACCGGCAATGTGCCGTTCAAGCTGCGGGATAAGGAAATTTATCTGGTGGATCTCACCGCATTGGTGGCGGGGACGCAGTTCCGCGGCCAGTTTGAAAGCCGGATGAAGGGCCTGATTGACGAAGTGAAGCGCGTCGGAAATGTGATTTTGATGATCGATGAGATTCATAATATCGTCGGGGCGGGCGACGCCGAGGGCAGCATGAATGCCGCGAATATCCTCAAGCCCGCGCTGTCCCGGGGAGAGATTCAGGTCATCGGCGCGACCACCTTTGCGGAGTACCGCAAGTCTATTGAAAAGGACACCGCCCTGGAACGCCGTTTTCAGCCGGTGACGGTGAATGAGCCGTCCGTTTCGGACTCTATCCAGATTCTCAAGGGCGTTGCGCCCTATTACGAGAAGTACCACGGTGTAAAAATTCCGGAGGGAATGCTCCGTCAGGCGGTGCTGCTGTCCGAGCGGTATATTACGGATCGTTTTTTGCCGGACAAGGCCATCGATTTGATTGACGAGGCCTGCTCCGATTTAAACCTGAAGGATCCGGACATCTCCCGCCGCATGGAACTTGAGAGAGAATTGAAGGACTACCAGAAAGAACACACGATGCTGGAGGAAAAAGCTACCGCGGAAGGCGCGGAGATTGATTACGAGCGCATGGCGTTTTTGAAAAGCAGGGAACTGCAGGTCAACACGGAGCTTGGGAAATTGCGCGCTAAGGGAGATCCGCAGCTCTCCATGGACAATCTCGCCCATGTGATTGAGCTTTGGACGAAAATTCCCGCCTCCCGGATTCGGGAGCAGGAATTTCAGCGGCTTTCCCAATTGGAGGAGCGCCTGAAAAAGCATATTATCGGCCAGGATCAGGCGATTCATGCGGTGTCCGCCGCCGTTCGCCGCAACCGGGTGGGCATCAGCCCGAAGCATAAGCCCGTTTCCTTTATTTTTGTCGGATCGACCGGCGTTGGCAAAACGGAACTGGTGAAGCAGCTGGCCACCGACCTTTTCAATACGCCGGATTCCCTGATTCGGCTGGATATGTCCGAATTTATGGAAAAGCATTCCGTCTCCCGGATTGTGGGTTCCCCTCCCGGATATGTGGGCTATGACGAAGCCGGGCAGCTGACGGAGAAAATCCGCCGGAAGCCCTACGCCGTGATTTTGTTTGACGAGATTGAGAAGGCGCATCCGGACGTGCTGAACATCCTGCTTCAGATTTTGGACGACGGGGAGATTACCGATGCCCACGGACGCAAGGTCAATTTTGAGAATACTATCATTGTCATGACCTCCAATGCCGGAAGCGCCAGCAAGGAGGGTTCCGTCGGCTTTGGCCGTTCCGTCAGCGAACAGGACAAGGATCGTGCCATGCGCGCCCTGCAACAGTTCCTGCGCCCGGAATTCATCAACCGCGTGGATGAAGTGATTTGTTTTAACCGCCTGACAGAGGACGATTTCAAGCGCATTGCCCACATTATGCTGGATGAGCTGGCGGGTTCGCTGAAAGAGAAGGGGATCACTTTCACCTACGACGACGCGTTGGTAGAGTGGGTGACCGGAAAGTCCTACTCAATTACCTACGGCGCGCGGAATCTGCGCCGCACTATCGAAAAAGAGATTGAAGATCCTATGGCGACAAAGATTATTGACAGCTATGAGCACCCGGTTACGCAGATCAAGGCCACGGCGGAGGATGACAGGGTTTCTCTTTACGCCATGTAATTATTTCGGGAGGGGGATCAGGGATGAAACTGTTCAGAAAAGACATTGAGCCGCGCTGTGCCTATTGTGCCAGGGGGTGTCAGGTGAATGAAACGGAAGTCGCCTGCGTGAAGCGCGGCATTGTGCCGATGGAATCTCATTGCAGCCGGTTTCGCTACGATCCGCTGAAACGGATTCCGCCGCGTCCGGCTACGCTGAATACCGAGCAGCTGTGCGAGAACGATTTTAAAATTTGAGCGGACAAAGGGGAGCCCTCTTTTTGAGGGCTCCCTCTAGACCTTTTATCAGGCTGCCGACTGTGAGCACCCATAAGAAGGACTTATTACATACAGACCGGGGCGCACAATATATATCACAGCGTTTCCAGACTTTACTCCTTCGGTATGGCTGCAAGAAGAGTATGAGCCGGGAAGAAAATCCATATGACAACGCTGTCATAGAATCTTTTTATCGTACGCTAAACAGAGAGCTTGTTCAGGGCGCTGACTATGACAATCCTGAACAAGCCCGTATGGGTATCTTTAAATCATTGAGACATACTACAACACGAAGCGTATGCATTCTGCATTGGGATGGCTAAGTCCTGCGCAGTTTGAAATATAAAACTCATAAATGCTTAACTTCGTGTCCAGCTTTTCTTGACCTTCCCAACGGGGGGTATTTTGTCACTGTCCGTATTTTTACCAGGGCAGTTTAACGGCTGGGGCGGGGCTTTTGCTTATACTTTATGCGCAAATCAGCTTGCAGCCTCCGAGGCCATGACGTTAGCCCATAAGAACGCTTCTCCTCTGTCAGATATCACAAATAAGCGCTCCGCCCGACCTCCTGAGTCAAAGCGGGACGCTCACGTTCCAGATGGTTCAGTTCGTTTATCTGCGCTTCCGTGCCAGATCAAATCCGCAGAGGAAGCTGTCCGGCGACAGCGTATTTGTTTTGGATGGGAAATATACGGTCAACAACAAAACGGGCAGACATTTTGTCTGTCCGTTTTGTGTTACACAGCGATTTGAATTTCTCTATTCTTTACTGTCAGGTAATTTCTTTCCGCAGAGGAACCAGTCCTTGCAGGTCAGCCCCTGCGCCTGTGGATCATTCTGACGATTCAAAAGGGCCTCGTATGTCTGAGGCGGCGGAACCAGCACGGGCTGACCGGGCTGCCAGTTCGCGGGGGTGACAACCTGATATTTATCCGTCGTCTGAAGCGCCGTCAGAAGCCGCAGAATTTCAGGAATACTTCTACCGTTGGTCAGCGGATAGATTAAGATAGCGCGGATCTTTTGCTGTGGGTCGATTAAAAATACGTTGCGTACAGTTTCCTGTTTGCTGGCATCCGGCGCAATCATCCCGTATAGCCGCGCAATTTCTCCGGTTCGATCGGCAATGACCGGAAACGGAATTTCCACGCCGGTGGTCAGATAAATCGCATATACCCACGCCAGGTGAGAGGGGTTGCTATCAATGCTCAGCCCCAGCAATTGAGCGTTCTGCGCAGCAAACTGCGGCTGTGCCTTCGCAAATGCAATAAACTCTGTGGTGCAGACCGGCGTAAAGTCGCCCGGATGCGAAAACAGCACCACCCATTTTCCCTTATAATCGGACAGTTGCAGCGGCCCGAAAGTCGTAGTTGCGGAAAAGTTAGGCGCCTGCATTCCGAGTGAGAGATGATTCTCCATGGCAAGACCTCCTTGCAGTTCAGTCTATGCTGAGAGCATACGATTTGGACCGCGCCGGAGATGTGAATACTTATGGAGGACTGCCATTGGGCCGTTGCAATTTTTGCAGATGCTGCTATTGCGCACCGCGCGTGGCGATTCCGTTGTGCGGTGCGCATCCAGGCCTGGAGCAATTCCGAAAAATCAGGTGTCGAAAATGCCGAGGATTACAATGCCGACAATAACGGTAGCAATGGCGGAATAATGCCTGACGGAGAGCCTTTCCCTCAGAAAAACTCTGCTCCAGATAACGGAGACCACACAGTAGGAGGAAATGATCGGCGCGGCCAGCATGACGTGCCTTTGGTCGCCGATGGCGTAAATATACGCGAACTGACCAGCGGTTTCGCACAGTGCGCCGATATACTTCGGCATTTCCATTTTGGGAACCAGCCGATCTTTTTTAATCAGCACGACATAGATAAAACATCCTGCGGCACACAGAAGAAAGGTCAGCTCGTATGCGACGTTTGCGGAATCCTCGTTCAGCCTGCGCAAAACCAGAGAATCGGCAAAGGTTCCCAGCGCGTCCAACAGGCAGTAAATAACCGGAATGACCAGCGCCAGCACGGATTTTGCGTACTTGTAATTGGAGGCGGACTGCCGGGCGGCGCGGAGGCCGTCATCCTCCTGCGCTTCTACGACGCCGAGACCCACGACGCCAAGACAGACCAATGTCACAGCCGCCAACTGCCAGCGGTTTACCGCGTGGATCCCGCCGGTAATCAGGCACAGGACAGCCACCAGTGCGCCGGAGGAGTTGCAGATAGGGGAGGAGATGGACAGCTCAATGTACCGCAGACCGAGATAACCGATCGTCATGGAAAGAATGTACAGCCCGGATACCGGGAGGTAGGTCAGCAGAATGGAGGGACTGATTTTCGTTCCGCCGATGAAGATTTCATAAGCCGCGTGCAGTCCCATCACCACACCTACGGCAATGACCATTTTCAAGTGGGCGTAACGGTCGCGGCCGTCACGACAGCCAATTTTAGAAAATAGATCCGAACCGCTCCAACAGAGCAGAGCGATTATAGAAAGCCAAAACCACATATCATAAAAGCTCCTGTCGATTTCAGGCGGCAGCTGTCGGCTGCGCGCCGTCTTCGTTTTTTTACTTCAGCTTTACAAGGCCGGCGTCCACCATTTTTTGCAGGGACATCAGAATCCCCAATTTTGCGTGGAACCAGGTCAGCCCGCCCTGAAAATAGACGGCGTAGGGCGGACGGATGGGCCCGTCGGCGGAGAGCTCGATAGAGCTGCCCTGCACAAACGCGCCTGCGGCCATAATAACTTCTGAATCGTAACCGGGCATAGCCCAAGGCTCCGGCGTCACGTAGCTGTCCACCGGGGCGGCCGCTTGAACGCCCCTGCAGAAGGCTTCCATGCCCTCCCTGCTGCCCAGCGTGATCGCCTGAACAATATCATGACGGGTTTCCCCGGCACCGGGGAAGCAGGGAAAGCCCAGCTTTTCATATACGCCGGCAGCAAAAACAGCGCCTTTCAGCGCGCCGGAAACCACTGTGGGCGCCAGAAACAGCCCCTGATAAAATGCGGGCATCAGGCCGAGATTCGCACCGACCTCCTGCCCCAGCCCAGGCGCGGAGAGCCGGTAAGCGCACCGCTCGACGCACTCCTTCGTGCCGCAGATATAGCCGCCGATGGGCGCAAGGCCGCCGCCGGGATTTTTGATCAGCGATCCAACCACCATATCGGCGCCCACATCGGAGGGTTCCCGCAGTTCTACAAACTCGCCGTAGCAATTATCCACCATGCACTTTACGTCCGGCTTCACGGACTTGCAGAAGGCGATCAGATTGCCGATCTGCTCCATGGAGAAGGACGGCCGGGTCGCGTACCCCTTGGAGCGCTGAATGGTGATAAGCTTTGTACGGCCGTTGATGGCACTGCGGATCGCATCGTAATCAAACGTACCGTCCGGTTTTAAATCCGCCTGGGCGTAAGTCACGCCGTATTCTTTCAGGGAGCATTTGCTCTTCCGGATGCCGATGACCTCCTCCAGCGTATCATAGGGACGCCCCACAGGGGAGAGAAGCTCGTCGCCGGGCAGCAGATTGGCGGAGAGGGCGACGGCCAGCGCGTGGGTACCGCAGGTGATCTGAGGGCGCACCAATGCGGCCTCCGTGTGAAACACATCGGCGTAGACGCGCTCCAGATTATCGCGGCCCTCGTCGTCATAGCCATAGCCGGTGGTGGCGGCAAAATGGGTGGCGTTAACCCGGTTTTTCTGCATGGCGTAAAGTACCTTGCATTGATTGTATTCCGCAGTGCGGTCGATTTCCTCAAACCGCCCGCGCAGGGAGCTCAAAACAGATTCTCCATATTTCCGGACAGCCTCGGAAACCCCCAACTGTCCATAGAGTTCTTCAAATTTTTCCATATCCATTCCTGATTTCTTCTGTATTTTTCAAAGCGAGTACCGCGGGGGGCGCTTTATTGCGATGGCAGGAGGATGTGGTTCCGTAAAATTCCGTGACAAATTCCAGATAATTTCGGAAAAAAACCATGTACTCGCCTCACTTTCTCTCTGCCGCCTGTACGCGACGAATAAAACAGTACCATAAACCGTCCAAAAACGCAAGAAAACAACCGGAACGGCGGCTTGCACGGACTGAGATTGCCTGCTATGATGACAGAAGAATAAGATCGGAGAAAAGATGATGTACCTGCATACCTTTCATGATGAAATGCGCCGCCGTTTCGGACGTAAAATCTACAAATTGACACTGTCCTCCGGCTGCACCTGCCCAAACCGGGACGGAACGCTGGGAAACCGTGGCTGCATTTTCTGCGACGGCGCGGGCGCGTTTGCGCAAAGCGGTACGATTCAGGAACAGTTGGCGGCGGCAAAACGCCGTATTGCGGACAAGGCGGGAGAGAATGCCGGATACGTTGCCTACTTTCAGCCCTTTACAAACACCTATGCGCCGGCGGATGCGCTGCGCCCGCTGTTTGAAGCGGCGATGGAGCCGGAGGAAATCGTGGCGCTGTCCGTTGCAACAAGGCCGGACTGTCTGCCGCCGGAGATTCTGGAGCTGTTGGCGGCTTTGGCGCAAAAGAAGCCCGTCTGGGTGGAATTGGGCTTGCAGACCGTTCACCCCGCGTCGGCGGCATGGATTCGCAGAGGGTACGATTTGCCTGTATATGAGAAGGCGGTGCGGAATCTGCACGAAGCCGGGGCGGAAGTCATCACGCATATGATTCTGGGACTTCCCGGCGAGACGCCGGAGAAGATGGCGCAGACGGCGGAATACATCGGGGAAAGCGGCGCGGAGGGAATCAAACTCCACCTGCTCCACATTTTGCGCGGAACCGATCTGGCGGCGGAATGGAAGCGGGGAAACGTCCAGACGCTGGGACGCGAGGCTTATTTTGAAGCATTGGAGGAATGTATCCGCCGTCTCCCGAGGGAAATGGTCATTCACCGTTTGACCGGAGACGGCGCGAAGAGGGATTTGCTTGCGCCGTTGTGGAGCGGTGACAAGAAGCGGGTTTTAAACGACATGTGGGCGGTATTTCGGCGGGATGATTTGGAGCAGGGAAGCGCCCTGCCACAGGCCAATGGGAAGAGCGGACCCGGCCCGGATCCCGCGCAGCCCCCAAAAGCGTGAACAACAGCGGGACTTTGCTGATTCTGGCAAAGTGCCGCTGTTTTTTGTTTGGCGGAAAGCGGCGGCAGGATACGGAGCGGCTCTCAATTTTGCCGACTGCCGCAGGCGTATCCCGCGTTTGCCGCCGCGGGCCGTCGGCTTTGAGATTCCGACTTACCGCCTGAGGCCCAGAAAGTGGAGGGGACAGCTCTTACGGTTCCCAATCAGTTTGCAAAATGGCCGCCAATCGATCAAAAAAGCGTATCCTTGCCATCTCCGCTAAAATCGCGGGCGCCCCGCCCAAAACGGAACGGCGGGAAGGAACGCCGGCACATGTACCGGTGTCAATCATAAAGCGCAAAGACAACGCTGCGCCGTGGAATATTTGAAGAGATCGATGCACGCCTGACCGTTACCGTTCAGCTTATGCTCTTTAGGGAGGCATCTTTATAAATAACAGGATCATCTTTAATCGGTACAATTCATGAAACTTTTTGTATTACTGAATCGTCTAACGAAATGTTCCCTTGGTAAAGGAGAAAAAGGAGAGTGAAATCCATCCAAAAATTCCGCCAGATACTGCGTTTCTATCATCAGCAGGCTGCCTATTTGTTTTTTGGCATGCTGACAACTGTTATTAACTATGGCAGTTTCATATGGTTAATCGCTGTTTTCGGCAATCAAAATGCATTGACGGCAAATGTCATTTCATTCGTATTGGCAACCACTTTTGCCTATCTTACCAATAAAAAATTCGTTTTCCAGAGTAATGTCTGGTCTGCCCGCCAGATATTGAGGGAGGGACTTGCATTTTTCTCAACCCGTCTTTTTTCATTCGGTATGGAAGAAGCCGGGCTTTGGGCCTGTATTGCGTTTCTGTCGGCAGATAAAATTCAATGGTTGGGAATCAACGGAACGGTCATTTCAAAGATCATTTTATCGGGAATTTCAGTAATATTGAATTACTTTCTTTCAAAATTCATCGTATTTAGAAAAAGAGCGGGTGGGTAGCTTGGTCAGAGTCCTTTTAATCATTCCGGCATATAACGAAGAAGCGAATATTCTTTCGACCGTCAATCGGATTCGGGATTTTTCTCCCGAAAGACAGTATCAGCTCAGATATATTGTCATAGATGACGGCTCTACCGACCATACACGGCAGATCTGCCGCGAGCATCGGATTCCCTGCCTTTCTTTGATACACAATCTGGGCATTGGGGGGGCCGTTCAAAGCGGCTACCGATATGCGGAAGAAAATCACTTTGATGTCGCTGTTCAGTTTGACGGAGACGGGCAGCACGACATTCGCTGCCTGGATGCGTTGATTACACCGATTTTGGAGCGCCGCGCCGATTTCGTGATTGGATCCCGGTTCTTCAAAAACGGGACAAGCGCTTTTCAGTCAACCGCGCTGCGGCGCGTGGGAATCCGTTATCTATCGCTCCTTATCAGGCTGTTCTGCGGGGTACGGGTTTCCGATCCTACCTCCGGGTTCCGGGCTGCGTCGGCACGCGCAATTTCGTTTCTTGCCCATCATTACCCGATTGATTATCCGGAACCGGAGTCCATTGTGGCATTAAAGCAAAATCACTTTTCCATTGAGGAAGTAGCCGTTAATATGTTTGAGCGCAACCGGGGTAAATCCTCTATCGACCCCTGGCGCTCCGTCTATTACATGCTGAAAGTATCGCTTGCAATTATCTGCATCAGCCTGCGGGGAAAGGAGCGGGGCAATGTCACGATTTCTTAGAGTGGAAATGATTATTTTGGCGCTTCTGGTTATGATGATGGTATTTCGCTCCATCAACCGGGGCCGTTTGCGCGTGCGGTTTTCTCTTCTCTGGCTGCTGATTTCCGTGGGACTGCTGGTGGTTGCCGTCTTTCCGGGAATCGCCGTCTGGCTCTGTAAAATAACCAGAATACAGACCGCTTCCAACCTTATCTATCTTTTGGGGATTCTGACATTGCTGGTGATCGTCTTTCGTCAGACAGAAATTATTTCCCAAAACACGGAAAAGATCAATCAGCTGATTGAGGAGATCTCCTTGGCGAAAAAACGGCTGGAGGTGCATGATTCCAGTGAAAAGAAGAACAAGTAGCCCCCTTCAATCCGCGGGCGCCTTTTATCCGCTGCATACCGATCGGATTGTCTGGCTTTTGATCCTGCTCCTTTTTGGGGTCCGGCTTGCTGCGATGATTGAGCTGCATCCGTCGTATACGCTGTTCAGCGACGATCTCAGCTATATCCACAGCGGCATCCGCTTCGCAGAGACCGGGATGGTGACCATGCACTCCAAGTATCCCAGCGCTCAGATTATGCCGGGAATGACTTATTTCATCGGACTAATCTCCCTGCTTACCGGTAGGGGAACGGCACTTTGGATCACGCTCAAATTGATCTGGATTACGCTGGGTTCCCTCACCGGCTGGTTTCTTTATCATTGTATCCGCCTGTTTGCCCCGAGATGGTGCGCAGTGATCGGCGTCTTACCGCTTTTCCGTCCGGATTTTATTTGGACCGATAACTTGATTCTGACGGAGACGCCGTTTATTTTTTGCTTTTCGGCACTCCTGTATTTTACGTTTAAAATGGGAGTTTCCTCTAAAAAGCGGTATTTTATCGGATGTATCGCAGCGTATCTGGCCGCCCTGCTGTTAAAGGCCAATGTGGGAATTTATCCGCTCTTTGCCATGGGGTACCTGTTGGCAGTCAAATACAGCTTTAAAAAGCTCCTCAAGCAGGGCCTTATTTTAGCGTGTGCATTAGCGTGCTTTCTTGTTCCATGGACCGTCCGCAATTATATTCAGTTCAACGCCTTTATTCCGCTGACCTACGGAGCGGGGAACCCGGTGCTGCTCGGAACCTATCAGGGAATTGGATTTCCCCGCGAGGATCAGCTCGACTACAAAGACAATGTGGATGCCGTTATAAAAAAGGCATATTCCAGGTACTTTGACAGAGATGGAAAGTTGCCCCCAAAATACCAGAAATACATCTCACTGAAGAGGGACGGAATCAAGGCGAAATATCGCATGCGGGTTTGGCGGGCAAACCACCCGGCGAGCTTTTTCCTCTCGTACCTTGTTATTAAGCCATTCAAAATGGCAAACGGAACTTTTTATTGGGGACAGGTGTTTCATATTTCCGGCCGCTTTGTTTCCGCGCTGCAATACGTGGATCTGGCACTGTGCATCTTCATTTTTGCCGGACTGCCGCATTTTAAAAAGAATGCGGCGCAGCTTTTGTTTTTAGGCGCGCTTTTTGTTTTTAGGCGCGCTTTATTGGGGGAATATCTATCTCTATTCCATGACATTTGCATTTGGAAGGTACAATTTCTCCCTTATGCCCATTCGCTTTCTCGTGATCGGCATCGGCATGGCCTTCTCCGTATAGGGAATCCGTATCTTTTCACGCTCATGCGGAACCGATGCGGGAGGACTTTTTTAACAAGCTGAGCCGAAATAATAATGACCTGACCGGTGAATTAAAATAACAGGTGCAACAGAGTAAAAACTTACAGGATATGGATCCTGTGGTACAGAGGAACGGCATCACAGCTATTTTCCGGGGATTAAGCTGCTGAAAAACGCTGCATAGAGGCATATAGGCGTCAGCGTATCGGCGACTGGGATTTGGATACGATCATTTCGGCAATCACAGCCATTCCGGCCTTCTTTCCATGTGCGACAGAAAAAGCCGATACTGCATGCTGTTCTTCCTGCGTAACGCAAAGAGTAACTGGGAGAGCATAGCCCGTGGCAAAAAGGCTCCGTTGAGAATCTGAACAGTCTTGTGCGTGAATTCTTCCCCTGGGGAACGGACTTCACTGCCATATTGTCAAGGGGCTGACCTGAACCCCGAAAACTTCGTCAATAGGAATGTTAGTCACAATATGCTAAAATAAAGAAAACTGTCTGAACCAGAACCGGTTCAAAAATCTTCCGGAAGCGAAGGAAATCATCGGGGATTGGCGTCAGGAATACAACCGGATCAGGCCGCATTCCTCGCTCGGTAACTTAACGCCGGAGAAATATGCACTGAAACTTT
>JBFLFX010000040.1:0-16183 GCA_041859815.1 Dysosmobacter sp.
GCGATGCCGGCCTTCTGCGCCGCCAGGACAATATTGTAGATTTTCCTCATCTCTTCGGTGGCATGGCCCACCGCCACGGTGCGGGTCATATCGGAGCAGTATCCGTGATAAATGCAGCCAAAGTCCATGGTGACAAAATCGCCGTCCTTAATCTTCTTCTCACTAGGGACGCCATGGGGCAGACTGGTCTTTGCGCCGGAAATCACAATGGGATCGAAGGACATATTCTCCGCGCCGTAATGCAGCATGAGATAGGTCAGGCGGGCGGCCAGTTCTTTCTCGGTGACGCCCACACGGATTTCTTTGAGAAGATCTTCCAGCGCGTGCTCCGCAATGCGCTGTGCGGCAATCATATTCTCAATTTCCTCGTCATCTTTGGAGCTGCGCAGTTCCAGCAGCAGCTTCGTGCCGGGAACCAATTCGCAGGAGAGCGCCCTGCGGTAGCCCTCGTATTCCGCCACGGTCATATAGCCGTCCTCAAAGCCCAGCTTCCGGATACCGCAGGCCTTGACTGCCTCTTCAATCAGAACATTGTAATTCCGCACGCGATCCATCTGCTGAATCTCGGCACCCTGCACGGCATTGTGCGCCGCCTCAATGTAGCGGGAATCGGTAAAATAGTAATTTTTGTCTTTCGTTATCAATGCGACCCCGTCCGTGCCGATACTGTGAAAACCGGTCGCATAAAAACGGTTGGCCTCGCAGGTCAGCAGCATTCCATCCAGCCGGTAAGCGTCCAGTTTTTCCGCAATCTGATGAAAGTGATTCATGATAGTGCTCTCCTTTATACTTTTTGGAAAAGGGAAAATTCCCTGCATTCCCACCGTATTGCACCCGTCGGAAAAGCTGTGGCTTTTCCGGTGGGGCGATCTTTATGCCGTCATATTAAGAATGTGCGCCAGCCGGGCTTTTCCTTTTTTCGCCCTGTTCGAGAGATGCCTTTACAAACCCGTAAAACAGCGGCTGCGCCCGGTTGGGGCGGCTCTTAAATTCGGGATGAAACTGAACGCCCACAAACCATGGATGATCGGAAAGCTCCACAATCTCCACCAGCTTGCCGTTGGGAGAAAGCCCCGCCAGCGTCATACCGGCGGCCTCCACCGCGCTGCGGTAGGCGTTGCAGAATTCAAAGCGGTGGCGGTGGCGCTCGGAAATCTCAGCGGAGCCGTACAGCTGCCGGCAGCGGGTCCCCTCGCGCAGGACGCAGGGGTACTTACCGAGGCGCATTGTGCCGCCCTTGTCCACGATATTCACCTGATCCGGCATCAGGGCAATCACCTTGTGCTCGCTGGTTTCGGAAAATTCCTCGGAATTCGCATCGGCATACCCCAGAACGTGACGGCAGAATTCCACCACCGCCATCTGCATGCCAAGGCAGATGCCGAAAAACGGCACATTGTGCTCCCGGGCATACTGGATCGCAATAATCATACCCTCAATCCCGCGATCGCCAAAGCCGCCGGGAACCAAAATCCCATCCGCATCCTCCATCTCTTTGGCGATATTCTCTCCGGTCAGGTTCTCGGAATCCACCCACTTAATTTCCACCGAAGCATCATTTGCAGTTCCGGCGTGGGACAATGCCTCCACAACAGAGAGATATGCATCGTGCAGTTGAGTATATTTCCCCACCAATGCAATTTTTGTCTGCTTGTGGACGTTCTTGACGCGCTGCACCATCTGGGTCCATTCCACCAAATCGGGCTGGGGCGTGTTCAGCCTCAGCTTACGGCAGATCACTTCATCCAAGCCTTCCTTTGCCATCAGCAGCGGCACTTCATACAGCGTCTCGGCGGTGATATTCTGAATAACGCAGTCCTCGTCCACGTTGCAAAACAGGGCAATCTTACGGCGGACATCCTCCGTCACCGGCACGTCGCAGCGGCATACCAGCACATCCGGCTGAATGCCAAGGCTCAGCAGTTCCTTTACAGAGTGCTGGGTAGGCTTGGATTTCAGCTCACCGGAACCGGGAATCTGAACAATCAGGGAAACATGGACAAACACCACATTCCCATGCCCCCGCTCCGCGGCCACCTGCCGGATAGCCTCCAGGAAGGGTTGGCTTTCAATATCGCCGACGGTGCCGCCGATCTCGGAAATCACCACATCCACGTCGGGAGACTCCATGCTGTAAACCCGGCTTTTAATCTCGTTGGTAATGTGGGGAATAATCTGCACGGTGGCACCCAGATAGTCGCCCCGACGCTCCCGGTTCAGCACGCTCCAGTAGATTTTACCGGAGGAAATGGAGGAATTTCCGGACAGCGTCTCATCCACGAAGCGCTCATAGTGGCCCAAATCCAAGTCCGTTTCCGCGCCGTCGTCGGTGACGAACACCTCGCCGTGCTGATACGGACTCATGGTACCGGGATCCACATTAATATAGGGATCAAATTTCTGGTTTCGCACGCTCAAGCCCCGCTGTTTCAGCAGGCGGCCAAGAGATGCCGCGCAGATCCCCTTCCCCAGACCGGAAACCACGCCGCCGGTGACAAAGACAAATTTCGTTGACATACTGATTTAACACCCAACCCTTCGCTTAAGATTCTGCGCCGCATACGGACTTGTCCACAAACAAAAGCACCGCCGGTTTTATCGGTTAAAAGCCCCTTGTCTATCGGACTTTCAACTGCGACCCGCGGTGCCGTCATTCAGATATTTTCGGGGATCGACCCGTGTGGTTCTCCGCCACAGACCGCCGCCTCGCATTAAAATACGTAAGATAATATAGCACATTCCAATTTTGAAGTCAATCGCTGTTCCGTGTATTTTCGCACGGCCTCTGACTGGATATTGCTGAAATTTTTTCATTTTGCGGGATTTCTTTCCGGTGCTTTTTGCGGTATGCCGGTATTTCCGCGGCATACTGCAACCCCCGATGAAATCACCGCCTTGACTTTCCCGGTTTGCGTGATAAAATTCTCCCAATCAAACTTGCCCCGCACCTGCGCGGCGCGGGGCGGAAAAGAGGCCGTTATGCGATACGAACCCCGGGAAATCACTCTGCGGGATGGAACGCGCTGCCTGCTGCGCAGCGCGGAGGAATCGGATGCGCCCGCCATGCTGGAGCACCGCCGGATCACCGCCGGGGAGACGGAGTTTCTCCTGCGCTATCCCGAAGAGGTCACGATGCCGGACAAACAGGAGCGGGATTTTCTCCGAAATAATCTGGAATCTCCTGGGAACGTGATGATCGCCGCTTTCGTGGGCGACAGCCTGGTCGGCACCGCAGGAGTGCAGGGCATCGGAAGCTGCGCAAAAATCCGCCACCGCTGCTCCCTCGGCATTGCCCTGAAGCAGGCATTCTGGGGGAACGGCCTGGGTACCGCCCTGATGGAAACCGCGTTAAATGCGGCTTCCGCCATGGGTTTTGAGCAGATAGAGCTGGGCGTTTACAGGGAAAACACCCGCGCCATACGGCTCTATAAACGCATGGGTTTTCAGTGCTGGGGCGCCACCCCTCACGCTTTCAAGCTGAAAGGCGGACATTATATCGATGAACTTCTCATGGGCAAATTTCTGACCGGGCAAGGCTGAGCTTATCGCCGCAGAAGAGTTCCCGTCCGGTTTTCCGTCAGGGTTCCCGCCTGCACCGCCGGAACGCCCCCTACAAACACCCAGTCTATTCCCGCCGCATCCTGCGCGGGCTGGGCATAAGTTGCCCGCTCGTGAACCGCCGCCGGGTCAAAAAGGCACAAATCCGCATCCGCACCCGGGGCAATCCTCCCCTTTTTCGTCAGTCCCAGCCGACGGGCGGGGCGGCAGGTCAGGCGGGAAACCGCCTCCGGCAGGGTTAGCACGTTTCGTCTGCGGGTATACTCCTCCAGAAGGTGCGCCGTCATGCCGTACACCCTGGGATGCAGCAGCCCCGCCGACGGATAAATCGCATCGGAGATCACGCTGGAAAACGGCGCGCGGAGAATCGCCGCGATGTCCTCCTCCGCCGTGATGAAATCAATCATGGAGGGCGCGCAGCGCTCCCGCTCCAGCAGGTCGAACAGCGTATCGAAAGGGTCTTTTCCCTCCAGCGCGGCGATTTCCGCCAGCGGTTTTCCCTCCAGTTTTTGATCCTCCGGCAGACGCAGGCCGGTGGCGCGGACATTTTCAAACCCCACCAACAGGAGGATGTTCTCAAAATCCGTGCCGGTCTCTATCCGCCGCCGGATCTCCCGCCGAACGGCCGGATCGCCCAGCCGTGCGGTCAGCGCCTCCGTCCCGCCGGACTGCACCTCCGGCGGCAGGACGTGGATGAGCTGGGTGGAGCCCGCCGTGTAGGGATACACGTCACACGTCATGTCCAGTCCCTCCGCCCGCGCGCCGGCAATCAGGCGCAGCATCTCCGGCACCGCCCGGTTCCAATTTCGCTTTCCAATCGCCTTCAGGTGGCTGATTTCCACCGGCGTCCGCAGGGCGCGGGCCACTGTAATCATCTCCCGCAGGGCGCTTACCACACCGTCACCCTCCTGGCGCATATGCACTGTAATCACCGTGCCGGAATCCCGCAGCGGCGCAAGGGCCTCGATGAGCTGCTCCGTGGAGTAAAAGCACTCCGGCGCATAGCCCAGCCCCAGGGATACGCCCAGCACGCCGTCGCCCAGCGCATTATTTAATAAGGCGTGCAGGTGCCGAAGTTCCTCCCGGCTCAGTGCGCCGTCCCCAAAGCCCGCAACATCCGCCCGCAGCACGCCGCCGCCCGCCAGCATTCCCACGTTCAGCGGCAGGGAAACCCGCGCCGCCTGCCGGAAGTAATCCGCCAGGGAGGAAAACGCCGTCCCCGGCAGCGTCCCCAGCACCGGCGCGAGATAACTGCGGATTTCCGCGCCGTGCTCCGGCATAACCGGCGCGGCGGACATCCCGCAGTTTCCGTTGACCACCGTGGTCAGCCCCTGCATCAGCTCCGCTCTTCCGTACCCCGGCTGAAACAGCGCCGCGTCGCCGTGGCGGTGAATATCCAAAAAGCCCGGCGTCAGCGTCTTTCCCGCCGCGTCCAGCAGGTGCGATGCCGGAAGGTTCTGCACGTTTCCGACCTCCGCGATCCGTCCATTTTCGATGCCCACGCCGCCGTGAAACGCCGGCGCGCCGCTCCCGTCCAAAATCTCCGCATTGTCAATCACCCAGTCCAGCATTCCCTGCGCCTTCCTTTCCGCATTCAGTTTAACACGGTCATTTTCCCTTTGCAATGTGCAGAAAACCGGTAAATTCCCGATCTTTCCCCTGTGCGCTTGACATCGGAAATTGTTTAACAGTATAATCGGGTCAGAAAC
Source organism: Dysosmobacter sp. (assembly GCA_041859815.1). Taxonomy (GTDB): domain Bacteria; phylum Bacillota; class Clostridia; order Oscillospirales; family Oscillospiraceae; genus Oscillibacter. Next base: position 5,268 of record JBFLFX010000040.1, read on the forward strand.
GCGAAAAGCAGGATCTTTTTCATTTCTTTCATCATTTTCTTGGAAAGGAAGATTACGCTATGATCTATACCGCTGAAGTAAATCATATGTGCCCCGTCGCCAAGGGCGCGTATCACGGGCCCGCACCGATTCCCGAAGAGGGAAAATGGGTGCAGGCAAAGGAAATTCAGGATATTTCCGGTCTGACCCACGGCATCGGCTGGTGCGCTCCCCAGCAGGGCGCCTGCAAGCTGACGCTGAATATTAAAAACGGCATCATTGAAGAGGCGCTGGTGGAAACCATCGGCTGCTCCGGCATGACTCATTCCGCCGCCATGGCCTCCGAAATTCTGATTGGCAAGACTATTCTGGAGGCGCTGAACACCGATCTGGTCTGCGACGCCATCAATACCGCCATGCGGGAGCTGTTCCTGCAGATCGTATACGGCCGCAGCCAGACCGCGTTTTCCGAGGACGGCCTGCCCATCGGCGGCGCCATGGAGGATCTGGGCAAAACGATGCGCTCTCAGATCGGCACCATGTATTCCACCAAGGTAAAAGGTCCCCGGTATCTGGAGATGACGGAGGGCTATGTGACCCACATCGCCCTGAACAGGGAAAATGAAATCGTGGGCTACGAGTTTGTCAACCTGGGCAAGATGATGAACGCCATCCGCGGCGGCATGGACGCCAATGAGGCGCTGGAGAAGGCCAAAGGGCACTACGGCCAGTATGAAAATGCCGCCAAGTATCTGGACCCCCGCGCGGAATAACGGAAAGGAAGGAATTGTATTATGGCTCTGTTTGAAAGCTACGAAAGAAGAATCGACAAGCTCAATTCCATCCTCGCCGAGTATGGGATTAAAAGCATGGAAGAGTGCCGCGAGATCTGCAAGGCCGCAGGCTTCGACCCTTACGAAATTGTCAAGGGCATTCAACCCATCTGCTTTGAGGACGCCTGCTGGGCATACTGCATGGGCGCCGCCATCGCGCTGAAGAAGGGCGCCAAGACTGCTCCCGAAGCCGCCGAAGCCATCGGCATCGGCCTGCAGGCATTCTGCATCCCCGGCTCCGTGGCGGACGACCGCAAGGTCGGTCTGGGCCACGGCAATCTGGGCGCCATGCTGCTGCGGGATGAGACAAAGTGCTTCGCTTTTCTGGCCGGGCACGAATCCTTCGCCGCCGCAGAGGGCGCCATCGGCATCGTCCGCAACGCCAACAAGGCGCGCAAAACGCCGCTGCGCGTGATTTTGAACGGTCTTGGCAAGGACGCGGCACAGATTATCTCCCGCATCAACGGCTTCACCTACGTTCAGACGCAGTTCAACTACTATACCAGCGAGCTGAAAGTCGTCCGCGAAATCCCCTACTCCGAGACGGAGCGCGCCGAAGTCCGCTGCTACGGCGCGGATGATGTCCGCGAGGGCGTCGCTATCATGCATCACGAGGGCGTGGACGTCTCCATCACCGGCAATTCCACCAACCCCACCCGTTTCCAGCACCCCGTGGCCGGCACTTATAAAAAAGAATGCATCCAGCAGGGGAAGAAGTATTTCTCCGTGGCCTCCGGCGGCGGCACGGGCCGCACGCTGCACCCGGACAATATGGCGGCCGGCCCCGCCTCCTACGGTATGACCGACACCATGGGCCGGATGCACTCCGACGCGCAGTTCGCAGGTTCTTCCTCCGTTCCCGCGCACGTGGAGATGATGGGCTTTTTGGGCATGGGCAACAACCCCATGGTGGGCGCCACCGTGGCGGTCGCCGTGGCGGTGGAAGAAAGCCGGAAATAGGGAAATCGGCCGGTTCTCCGAACTTTTTGAAACAATAAAAGCGCCCGGTTTTTCCCGAACAGCCCCAGATTGTGTAGGCAGCACAAAAAGCACCTGGGCAGGAAAATATTAAGTTTTAAGCGGACTGGCGCCGCGCGGGCGGGGCCCCTCCGGGGGGTAACAGGGTGCGCGCAATATTTGAGTAGAAAAAATATACGTTGATCATGCGCTTTGCCTCGTCGAAGGATACGGGCTTGCGCCGGCAATACACTCCGTCTTGAGAATGGAGAAGAAGTTTTTCGCCATGGCATTGTCCTAGCAGTCCCCCGTCTTGACATGGACGGCGTTATGCCATATGCTTTGGTCAGATTGAATACTCCGCGGAAGTGTATTGAACCCCCTGATCGCCGTGGAGCTGTAACTCTGCGGCGACCTTCTTTTTTTCCCGCTTCATGGCAAGCCGGATGGTATCCGGGACAAGATTTACAGTTTGCTGCGTACCTGCCTTGCAAGCAATCATGCTGTTGTCGCAGAGGTCCCGGATCATGGATAGATAGAGAACGCCCCGCTTCGTGTGGATGCGGGAAACATCCGCAGCCCATTTGGCCTGTCTGCGTAGAACTCACGATTGGGCAGGTTCGCATATTTGTACACCTGCCATCCCATCTGCCGCCATTTCCTGCGGCGGCAAATCTCGGATAAGAGGCCGTATTTCCTTCATAATCCTCAGAATTGTCTTCGGATTGTGATGAATCTGCCGGTTTTCCAACCAAAAATGCATCCTTCTGTAGCCATAGGTATACAGGCAGTGCCCCTGTTTCTTTTTGAGTATCTCTGCCGGCTCTGCGTCTTTGGCTGGACGGTCTCCCTCCGCTGGAGAAACTTTATAATACCCGCTTCGGGATACGGTGAGGAACCTGCACATGACGGATATGGGATACTCTTTCTGATGGCGGCAGGCGATACGGTATTTTTCTTTGGCCTCTCCTTTCTTCCAATTGACCGCAGAAAATCCCGCAAAAGCTCGTTTTCCAGTTTCAGCCTCTTGTTTTCGTACTGGTATTTCTGCGGTATTTTCGCCGGTTTTCTTCCACGCTGTTTTGGCGAAGCCGGTCGTTTTATCCAGCTCTGGATCGCATACCTGCCGATGCCATTTTCTCAGCTCAATGTGCGTTAAATCTCTCCGCTCCTAATTTGCTCAACAACGGTTCAACATATCCCCGGATACTTTTTGATGCCCTTCTTTCCGGACATAGCAATCCCCCTGACGCAGTATTATTCTCCTGCGTCAGGGGGATTTTGTCTATTGTCTGCTTTTCATGGAGCTGTACAGCTGACGACGCGGCCGTCCACGCGGACTTTCTCATACAGTGCATCCGTCCATATGACAGGATAGTGCCCTGCCAGGGACCGGCCGCGGAAGACCTGCACCTGCTCGTTCAGGTCTTTTGTCATCCCATTGACCTGGCTTCGGGAGAGATTTTTCAATCCCCAGACTGTGGCTTCTCCATCTTCCGGGTGGACGTGCCTTCATGCTTGTCGGCGCCAATCTTGCTGGATACTTCCGCCTCCATCATCCTGGAGCACAGCCACTCCAGCATGCTGAGCATCGGGCCCGGCTCCGCCATACATTTCAGCAGCAAATCTGTGAAACCTGTGGTATTTTTTCTTTAAGCCATTGAGGGATCTCTCCTTCTTTGAATGCCTCGACACCATTCATTTTACCGGAGTCCCAATGGCTTTTCCATGCCCTCTCCAAATTTCGAACTTCATTATATTCTACTCTATCACCTTACATCCGAACAAAAAACAATGTCAAATGATTGATATCACGAGGTTTTAATTTGATCCAGCGGGCATTAACCGGAGTGCCAAATAATTTTGTCTGGGCACTATTCAAAAGCCCTGACAGAACGATGAGGAAATTCCACCAAACGGTGGGATTCCCTCATCAAATATCGCTTTCAATAAGCGTTTTGGTAGCCCCCTGCCAGGCTTTGTTTAAAAAATCGACGCGTTCGGATGATCAGCCGAATTTTGCGTCGGGCAAGGCGAATTTCCATAGGCATCCTTGGTTTATGACAGGGAAATTCAATGAAGCCCGACACAAAATTCGGCGATCAGATGCGCGCGGAAATTTTTTAAGCAGAGCCTAGTACGGTCTGAAAACCGATGGTTTGTCCGGTTAAAAAAGTGAGCGCAGATAAACCGGGGGAAATGTTTACTCCGATGCAATCCAACAGATCTTGGCATTTCTTAACAGAATCCGGAAAATATGCGTTCAAGGTTAAACTCTCCCGTTCAAACGGTCTACCGGGAGAAAACATATACAATTCGGCAGCTTTTAATAATTGGGAATTGTGGCAATTACGCCCCTGACAATTCGGGGAAATTGCTCAAACGGAATCCCCACGGCCATATCGTTCTCACTCCATTTGCACAGCATCCGTGTACTGGGACAGAGTACGCTTACGTTGAGATATCCGCTCAGATAAGGGGACGCAGTAACTTCTGAACACATACCTTGCATAGCGCCCAAATCAATTTGCGGCTTGATTCCGGTCTCATATTCGTATCCCTGCACAATCCGCATCGCCTGGTACGGATTTGTAATAAGAATGACCACATCCGGCCGAACTCTGCACTGAGATAGCGGACAGGTTAGAATACCGTAAGTGGTGGCTTCCCAGCGATGCAAGCTCCGAATGCCTGCACGATGCCGCCGTGCAGCTCCCACAGACGCATACAGATGATAGGAGAAATATTCCTCCCCATCCTCGATCCGCTGTGTGCTGGGCTCCAATCCCAAAGCGGTAGTAGCTCCGTCACAGTTATGATGCTGCAGCCTGGATTTGAATGGCCTTCCCTCAGTAGCCAGCTTGACCATACCGCAGTACGGCATTGCCGCACCTGGCTCTTTAGCGTCATAGGCGTCGTATTCCTCCTGCGCAAAAAAGAGCTTGATACCGACTGCCTTCCGATCCAAATGAATAGCGGCAGATAGATCCTGTGCAAACTGGCTCGCTTCTTCCCAGTCATATGGATCTTGAGGTTGGCCGTATTTAATTTTTTCGCTTTTAAATGGCATAAACGCTCCCCTTTGTCCGTTAAAATGAGAAACCCGGAGAAAAAAGAAAAGTTTTTGTGTGAGCCAGAGCAATAATTAATGCGGTGTAAATAATTACCGATCCCGCTATAAACAGAAAGTCTTCTCTTTTCATGGTTGTTTTTTTCCAATAAGTCCGCTGAGTGTTCATTCCAAGTCCTCGAGTCTCCATGGCCGCAGCCACCCGTTCTCCCCGTCTGGCTGCGGTACACAGCAGCGGCATAAACAGATAAAACGGAGCCTTAATTCGGTTGATAAGGCCGTTTTCCCACTCCACGCCGCGGATTTCCTGCGCCATTCGGATGGTGTGAATTTCCGAAGAAATCGTCGGAATAAACCGATAGGCCGCCAGTGCGGCATATCCGTGAACGGGGGAGAGATGGAGCTGAAGGATCAGACTCAATACCAGATCATTGGGATCGGTAGTCAGGACAAAGAGGACGGATAAAAATGCAAATGCCCCAATTCGCAATCCCAGAGAGAGAATTGTCAAAAAGTCACGGCGTCCCCAGCTGAAGAAAAGGATGGAATAATCGTGTCCCACGTTGCCGATTCCCTTGAAAAGCAGCATAAACGCCGTAAAAGACAGCATCACCGTCAGCAGAATGCGCATTTTTTTCAACAGCAAGATGGGCGGAATTTTACCACCGATCAAGCCTGCTAAAAAGGCCGCAAGAAAAGTGATCAGAGGAAGGTAGACAGACAGGGATAGACTGATGACCACCGTAATCATCAGGATTACCAACAGCTTCGAAAGCGGATTCAACCTGCACAAGAACGAGTCTCGCTTTTCATACGCAAACATGTTCCAAGTTCTCCTTTGTGCCGGAAATTAATTTCTGAAGTAAAAGGCCCATATTGCCAGTGACGGGAATCCAGGGAAACCGCCGGTTTAAAATCTGGGAATAAGGGAGAAGTCCGGGCTGTTCCAACCTGGACCGCCGCAGAAGCGCTTCGTTCAGAAACAGCTTGTCAGGCTCTCCATCAAACGCGATCTCTCCGTCTTGCAGCAGAAGAACCCGCCGCGCGTATTGTGCCGCGGCGGACAGATCATGAGTTACCATGACGACGGTGGTGCCATTTTCATTCAGAGACTGAATCATATGAAGCAGTTCTTCACGCTGTTCAAAATCCTGTCCATAGGTGGGCTCATCAAAAAACAAAATTTTCTGTCCTGTCAGCAGCATGGTGGCCACACTAAGCCGCCGCTTCTGGCCCTGGCTAAGTGCAAACGGATTCTTGTCCCGATCATCTGTGAGATGAAACCTACGAAGTGATGCCTCTACGCGCTCGTTTTTCTCTTCCTCCGTCAGTCCGGAATGCTTCAGGCTGAACCGCAGCTCATCTTCCACCCGGGTAGAGACAAATTGCCATTCCGGGTTCTGAAACACCAGTCCCATCTTTTGATAGAGCTCTTTCCGGGAGAAGAACTGCAATTCTCGCCCTAAGAGGCGGATGATACCGCAATTGCAGGTCAGTGCGCCAAAAATGAGATTCAACAGCGTTGATTTTCCAGCACCGTTCTCCCCTAAAATAGCGATAAAATCACCATCATACACCTGAAAACTGACTTGCTTCAAAACCGCTTTAGAGAACCGGGAGCCCTTTTTTTCTTGTCCCGGGATCTGATAAGAAAAGCCAACCCGCTCCAGCGAAAGGAGAGGTGCTGCACTCTCCTTTGAGGAGCGCGAAACAGGAATCTCTGATTTTAACGGAGAGGCCAGCAAAACGCTCAGCTTGGAAACGTCCCGAAGGTCCCCACTGCGAAAATAGTCCCACAGGACGCCGCGGGAAATTTCGTCCGTACAGGCGCTCACCCATTGACGGAGAATTAGCAGTTCCTGGGATAGAAATACCGGGATATCTGCGTAATCAGGGCAGAACAGCAGACTGCCAATCACTTCTTTGCAGGGACCCTGCAGCCGCATAGTACCCTTTTGGTCAAAAACCAGCAGTTGATCGATACGGGATAAAATTCCGTCCAGATTATGCTCCACAAGGATAACGGTTTTACCCTCCCGATGGGAAAGCTCGTCCAGCAGCTGGAATATCTCTGACCGGCTGGCCGCATCCAGATTTGCGGTGGGCTCGTCCAGCAGCAGAACTGCCGGATCCATGGCCAGAACACAGGCAATGGCAATTTTCTGTTTTTGCCCGCCGGAGAGCTCAGACAAAAGGTTTGCACGAAACGACTCCATATGAACCAGCTTCAAAGCACGGTCAATTTTCTGACTGATTTTCTCCGATGACAGCCCCAGATTCTCAGGGCCGAAAGCCAATTCATCTTCCACGGTAAAAGTACAGAACTGGCACTCAGGATCCTGGAAAACCAGACCGATCCGACTTGCCAGTTCTGACGATCCAATGGCGGTAATCTCCTCATTGTCCAGCAGCACCCTGCCGCTCAGGTTCCCCTCGTAGCAGGAGGGAACCGTACCGTTCAGCGCGTACAAAAAAGTGCTCTTTCCGCAGCCGCTTGGCCCTAAAATCAGGTTCAGCGTTTTCTCTTGGAAGGAACAGCAAACCCGATTCCAGGCCGGAAGCGAATCTCCGTCGTATGTAAATGTCAGTTCATGGACTTGAATCATTGCAGGACACAGCGAAATCCGTTCAGAACATTTGCCTTTTTCAGACCCGCCGTGATACCTCTGGTCAGCAGACCGCCAATCAAAATTGCACTGAGGATCCGGACAGTCAAAACTCCGGCTACAACGCCGAATGACAGAGTACTGTAGCCAAAGACGATATAGTCGCGAACAAAAACGAACAATGCTGCCAGCACCGCGCCGAAAATTCTGTTGCCTGCGTTTCCCGAATACCTTTTACCCAGCAGATAGCCGAGCTCTATGCCTGCTCCCTCCAAAGCGCCAGCCAGAACTACCTGAATTCCATAAGGGCTTCCAAGAAGAAGGTTGACGCCGGCGCAAACCAGCCCGCCAAAAATCGCCGCGCCCGGCTTTCTGGCAATATACATTGGCAGAGAGGTGGACAAGAGGTAAATTCCAAATGTCAACTCCATGAATACAGGGCCGAGAAGTGCGTAAAGCGGATTATACAGATAATCCATAACCGTATAAATCACGCCGACTACAGCGCATATAAAGGCAAGAATTACGATTTCTTTTACTTTCCAACTGTTTTTCATAGTTTTCTCCCAAATTTCAAAAATTTAATCTTCCGTACCATTGAAGATCGCAATTACGATTTATGGCAGAGAGGAAAATTGACCCTTTGAATTTCTCGAACCTGCCTCATCAATTCCCGTTTCCTCTCGGAAAGCGGCACGTCACGGCGGATTCCGCTGTTGACAAAAGCATGTTTCCCGCAAGCTCCCCGCTTCTGACACCAATCCGCCGGCGCGTCATACCGAATTTTTCCGGTTGGGCAGCCACCTGCTTCACGTCAGCCGCGTCGGACAACTTGACCGGCCTTTCCTGAAGCATCCTGCCGCACTTGCGCAGTGCAAATACCGCGTCATTCTTTCCCTGATTTTGTCACATTTTTGGGTTGTTCCATACGTTTTTTATGGTATCTCTCCAAAACTCGATTGTCAAATCGTAAAAAAGAATTTCACATAATATAAATCGATATATACAATAGTATTTCCGCGGTTGATTGCAGAATTTTCCATATAACCTCCAGGTCTCGCTTTTTTTTCGCATTCTGGTTAAGCTCAGCGCGTCAATAATGGTCGCGTCCACGATTATTCCGCCATGCATCTGTTTTCCGCGGCGGTCTAGAAATGACTTTACGAGGTCAAAAAACAGCTTCGTAATTCCCGTTATCGCAGCTTCCGAAACTTGCAAAACGCAGTGGCGTCCGGAGCCTGCTCCTCCTTCAGAAAATCAATTCCCATGAATTTCCGAAAGGCGTAACTGTCGCAGATAGCATCCTCCACACCCTCATCGAACAAATTGAACCAGTTCTGCAAAAGATACATCCGCGGGATTGTTTCCGCCCCACGTGTCGGACGGTCCCGTTTCCCCCTTTGGGTAATGCGGCAGGATGCTGGAAGTCCATTCATCCCATGAAATCCCTTTATTTATGCTTTTCAAGATTCTTCCCGGCTGGTCTTCCGTTTCCGATTTGCATATTCCATATCTGAAAATGAAAAGCTCTGCCGTTTCGTCGCTGAAATGCCCGTATGAGACAAAAATCCCGTATGATACGACCGCATCTGATCAGCCGTTTTTCAAGGGCGATTTAAGATTTCCCATTACGCCCTGTTTTTCAATGAGTGACCGCACGCCGTACAGACTTTTTCGGCATTGCGGCAACATCGCCCTGTGCTCCCGTTTTGTCCGCGCAGAGAGCGGATTGGCATGCCGATCTTCGGGGTTGGGAACCGCCTTTGCCCTGGTCAAGACGGGATGCTGCGTTGCGGCATCCGTCCGAGCTATCCGCCGTTCCGCCAGTTGGACAGCGGGGTGGAAAATGCCTCCCTGCACGGCTTAAAGAGTCCGGAATCACGATCTGCCGCGGCGGAAAGCAGGCCTTCCGAGGCAGATCTTATTCTGCGTCGGAAAGCCCGTTTTTCGCGCCAAAGGGATTCCGGCAAATTTTAAAAAGCAGCCCAAAGCGCGGCGCTGAATTTATGAGAGCGCGGGAAGCCTCAGGAACGGCCCACAAGGCATAGGTCTTTTTGCCTGAGGAAAATTTTATTCGCGTTTACGCGGCAAAACTGAATGTCTGACTTTTTATTTTGACGATTGACTTTTATAAAAAACAGGTCAATAATGATGGCAGAAAGCTTCTAATATTGTCAAAAAAGGGAACTGTCCGCCGCGTGGGTATCCCTGCAAAATGAGTACCCATTTGTCGGCTTCGCGTCAGGCCCGCAACTTGTGCCAGCGTGAGGCCGTCAGAAGCAGAATGAGGACGGGCAGAATTGTAAAATCGGAAGGGCATCCGGTGCAAACTGACGGCCGCTTATACGGCAACGATATGGCTGATTTCCATTTTATCTCTGCCGTAACGATAAAAAGTGATGACGCCTGCTGCATTTCAAGCAGCAAATCCGGCGCAATCTTGCCCCGCTGGCCTGTCTCCTTTCGGGAGGTATCGGGGTCGGCGGGAAGGCCGTTGTACCGGAAGGGCTGACGGAGCCTCAACTTTCCTTGAACTTTACAACACAAAACTTTTTATTAGGGGGAATCAAACGATGGATTACAATGCAATGATCCAGAACCGTAAATCCGTACGGGAATTTCATGATACAAAAGTCCCGGAAAGTATTCTCGAGAAAATCAAGCAGTACTATGAGGGTGGTTGTAAAAGGCTGGTCCCCTCCATTCACACGGAGCTTCGCTTTTTCGGATGCGGTTCAAGGGAAAAACTGAAGGGCGCGGCGGGCTACCATAATTTTATTATCGGCAGCGCCGACTATTTTGTCATTTTATCCGATGACTCGGACTTTATGATTGAAAATGCGGGCTTCATCGCGGAGGATCTCATTTTGCACATGATGGAGTGGAATCTCGGCAGCTGTTGGCTTACGTTTGAGGATGGAGAAAAAATCAAGAAAGCATTGGCAATCGAATCCGATAAGCGCGTCGTTGCGCTTGTTGCATTTGGCTTTGAAAAGAAGTCCTCAAAACGGATCTATCTCAATATCAAGAGCATGTCCAAGATTGATATTGAGGTTAAACGGGGATATTACTCCCCGCACCTTGGGATGAATGACATGGTATTTTCGGAAAAGTGGGGCAAGCAGGCCGGGGTTTATGAAGAGATCGGCGATATGGATAACCCCCTCTGGCAGGCATTTTACGCCGCAAGTCTTTCTCCGAGCTACCTCAACCGCCAGCCGTATGGGTTTGTTCTGGACAGCGGCGCAGTGGTTTTAATTTCAAAGAGCGATGCTTATACGGATATGGACGATCAAAAGCTCAATTTGGGAATCGTGATGCTGCATTTTTCCGCCGTCGCCGCACAAATGGCCGGGAAACTCACCTGGACCCTTGATTCCTACAAAAAGGATCTCGGCCTGCCGCCGACGTATAAGACTGTGGCCTATTGCAGGTTATAACTGCTTTAGTATCTCTCAAAATGGAAAAGGA
>JBFLFX010000041.1:0-16193 GCA_041859815.1 Dysosmobacter sp.
TTTTAGTTTCCGGCGGTTGCCGTAAATATCCACCACGGTGGTATGGGAGAGCTGTGCGTCCAAATTGCCCACCACCGCGTGTACATACTCCTGCCGCAGCACCTGACGCTCCGCCTGTTCCACCGGTGTCAGACCCTCCGGTGTCTTTGCTCTTCTGGAAAGTTCGTTAATCCTGTCTATTTTTTTCTGTTCCATACGCTCACCTCAGACATAGCGCTTCAGCACAATGCCGGTTCTGCCCTTCCGGGTTGTTCCGCCCACCTGCTCCAGCTTGAATTTTCCGAATCCGCGGGCGGAAACCGTATCTCCCTCCGCCAGCAGATGATCGGGCTTTGCACAGTCCCGCCAGTTTACCTCCATATGGCCGCTTTCAATGAGTTCCGCCGCTTTGCCCCGGGACATTCGGAACCCTGCGGCCGCCACGGCATCCAGCCGCAGAGACTGCACCGTGTCCCGCATCTCTTCGCATCGGATTTTCGGCACGCTCAAATCCCCGGCGTTCACGGCGGTCACTTTCAGCGACGCCCTGCCCGCCTGGGTCCAGTCCCGCAGTAAAAATTCCGACACGCTGTCCGCCACAATCAAATCGCAGCTCTGTTCCCCCACCAGCAGATCGCCCACTTTTTCCCGGACAATTCCCAGCCCCATCAGGCTGCCGAGGAAGTCCCGGTGGTTTAAACCGTATTCCGGACGGTAGGAGGCCCGCAGATACCGAAACGGAAATTCCGCCGTCTCCGGCGACTGCCAGTCGGGCAGAAAAAGAATTGCCTGCCGCTCCGCGCCCTCATAGCCGCCGAAAGCGACATGGGTCTCCGGCGAAATCCCCGCCGCGCGCAGCACATCTTCCGCCAGCGCGCGCTCGTGCGGACTGAGAAAATCCGTGCAAACGGGAATGCTCTTCCGTTCCGACTGGCTCTGCCTGTCGAGAATTTTTGCCAACAGCAGTCTGTCCCCGTCGCCGTGAGCGCGCTCCAGCAGTTTACTCCTGTCCATGTCCCAGCTCCTGTGTCCGGTACAGCGCGGCATACGCGCCGTTTTTCTTTAAAAGTTCCTGATGGCTGCCCAGTTCCACAATATTTCCGCCTTCAATCACCGCAATGCGATTGGCGTTGCGGACGGTGCTGAGCCGGTGGGCAATAATCACCGTGGTACGTCCCTTTGCCAGCTTGTCGAAGGTCTTCTGAATCCGGGCTTCCGTCACGCTGTCCAGCGCGGAGGTCGCCTCGTCCAGAATCAGTACGGGGGGATCTTTCAGAAAAATCCGCGCAATGGAAATCCGCTGTTTCTGACCGCCGGAGAGCAGCGCGCCCCGCTCACCCACATAGGTGTCGAATCCGTCCGGCAGCGCCTCGATATCGTCGTAAATCTCCGCCAGTTTCGCGGCGCGGGCAACCTCTTCGTCGGTGGCGTCGGGACGGCCGTAGCGGATGTTTTCCAGCACACTGTCCGCAAACAGAAACACATCCTGCTGTACCACGCCGATGTTGCGGTGCAGGGATTCCTGCGTCACCTTCCGCACGTCTTTTCCGTCAATTCGCACCGCACCGCCGGTCACGTCATAAAACCGCGGAATCAGCTGACAGAGCGTGGACTTTCCGCCGCCGGACGGACCGACAACCCCCAGCGTCTCGCCGGGGCGGATATGCAGGTCCACATTGTGCAGAACATCCAGTTTGCCCTGGTAGGCAAAGCTGACCTGATCGATATCGATTCTGCCCTCCGCCCGGGGCAGTTCTTCCGCATCCGGCGCATCCTTCATTGCGGGTTCCATCCGCATCAAATCCACAAACCGTCTCAGTCCCGCCGTACCGGTGGCAAACAGTTCTGCGAAGTTGGACAATTTCCGGATGGGATTGACAAACGAGGTGATATACAGGCTGAAAGTGATCAGGTCGATTGTATTCATCCTCCCCTGCATAATCAGCAACCCGCCCACGGAGATCACAACCACGGAGAGAATGCACAGAAAGAATTCCATCACGGCGTTAAACCGCCCCATCGCCTTGTGAAATTTTCTCTTGGAAGTTTTATAGATGTTGTTGGAAACATCAAATTTCTCCAGCTCGGCATCCTCGTTGGCAAACGCCTTGGCGGTTCTTATGCCGGACAGTCCCGATTCAATGTCCGCGTTAATGCGGGCCGTGGTTTTTTTGACGTTAATGGACGCCTCGCTCATGGAACGGCGGCATTTCCACACCACCGCAAAAAATACCGGCAGGATACAGGCAATTACCAGCGCCAGCCGCCACTGAATGGAGAACATGACAATCAGCGCGCCCACAATGGTCACGGCAGAAATAAACACATCCTCCGGGCCGTGGTGCGCCAGTTCCGTAATATCAAACAGATCCGCCGTAAGCCGGCTCATCAGCTGGCCGGTGCGGTTGTGATCAAAATAGCTGAAGGACAGCTCCTGCATATGCCGGAACAGATCCCGCCGAATATCCGCCTCCACCAGAATTCCGAAGGTGTGGCCCCAGTAGCAGATGATATAAGTAAAGAACGCCCGCAACACAAACGTTGCGGACACAAGGCCCATTACCACAAAGAACAGCCGGTAAGCGTCGTGGGGCAGAAGCTGGTACATACACCAGCGGGAGATATATGGAAACGCCAGATCGATCATGGAGATCATCAAAGCGCAGCACAAATCCAAAATAAAGAGCTTTTTATGCGGTTTAAAATAAGAAATAAAAATTTTAAAAATGGATTTTTCCTGAAATTCACGGGTCGTCATGCCAGACCTCCTCCGTCTTTTCTCATTTAATATGCTTTTTTAGTATACTACGCCGTCTTTCAATGTGCAAGGAGGCCCCGGATGTCTCGAAGGAGATCCGGGGCCTTTTTTTATCGCACGCGGACAACGCAGACCAGCTTTTCACCGCCCACCTCCGCAATCACATTCGTCTTTCCGGCGGCGACACCCTTCACTGTTCCGTTGCCGTCCACGGTGGCAACGGCGCTGTTTTCCGAACTCCACTTCACGTCAGAGGAATCCCCCGTCACTTTCAGTGCAAAACTCTCGCCCGCCTTCACCGTGGCATCGGTGGTACTCAGCGACGCCGTCTCGGTGGAGCCGCCCTTGTTAGGCGTGCCGCTGCCTTTGACGCGGACAATGCAGACACCCTTACCGCCGCCATCCGACGCGGTGATATTGGCTGTTCCAGCGGAAACAGCGGTGACATTGCCGTTTTTATCCACTGTGGCGACATCGGTATTGTCACTGCTCCACGAATAGGTGCCGCTTCCGCCGGAAGCCGTAATCTTTACCGGCGTGTCTCCCACATTCATGGTAAAGTCTTTTAGGGAAAGGCCCAGCGTCTCCGGAAGGTTATCGGTATCCGTATCAGTCGATTCAGTCTTATCCGAGGATTCAGATTTTGACGAATCGCTCTTGGAGGCGTTCCCGGAAGATTTTGCCGTCTCCGAACCGGAGGACGCGGCGATTCCCGGCACATCGGTCAGGTGCAGCTTTTCCACAACCGCATCGCCAAACAGCAAGTATACCATCACGGCGGCCATCAAAACAATTAAAATAATCAATATCGGGCTCAGAAGGCTCGGACCTTTGCTGGCCGAAACGCGGTGTCCGCTTTTACGCTTGCGATTTCCACTGTTGCGAAGTTCTTCTTCTTCCTCGCAAAACGGACAGCGTTTATAGGTATCCGAATATTTTTCACCGCAAATGGGACATTTTTTCATTGCCATGTGGGCCTCCCTCGGAGCATAAAAATCATTTTACTGATTTACATAATACCTATTTCTTTCAGCTGCGTCAATACCGCTTCTGTCAAATTTCCAGAAAAAGCGCCCTATACGCCGGCGAAATGAAAAACAACGCCAATCACCGCCGACACCGCGATGAACAGAATGGGATGCAGATTTTTCGTGGGTTTCACCCAGTTGGTAAACACCACTAATATCGCCGCAAGCAGTACCGCCGGCCACTTCACCGCCGCCAGAAAACCGTCCGAAAAGGAGGAGAGAGTTCCCGTTTTCAGCAGCGCCAGCGGCACCACGGAAAGCCCCGCTGCGGCAATGAGTCCGGTAGACGCGGGCCGCAGCCCGTAAAACGCATTTTCCACAATCCGGTTGTCCCGGAATTTTTTCAGTACCCGGGCAATGATCAAAATCACGATGACCGACGGCGTTACCAGCCCCAGCGTCGCGATAATCGCGCCGGAAATTCCCGCCGTGGTAAACCCCACATAGGTGGCGGTGTTCACTCCGATAGGTCCGGGCGTCGATTCGGAAACCGCCAGCATATCCGCCAGCTGCGCCTTGGTAAACCAGCCGGTAGTATCCGCCATGCTCCTCAGAAAGGGAAGCGTGGCAAGGCCGCCGCCTACGGCGAACAGTCCGGTCTTAAAGAACTCATAAAAAAGGCGGAAGTAAATCATGCTCTCTTCACCTCCAGCTGTTTCAGGACAATGCCGGCTACGGCGGACAAAAGCACGAACGCCACCGGGGAAACGCTGACGCCACAGATGTCAAACGCCACGGAACCGCCGGTCACCGCAAGAAAAATCACCAGCGTCCGCTTATCCACCACCGAGGATTTCAGCAGCTTCAACACCGCGTTCAAGATCAGGATGCACACACAGACCTTGATACCCGCAAAAGCATTCTGCACCCATGCTAAATATGAAAAATTTGAAATCAGCCCGGCGAGAATCAGAATAATCACCAGCGACGGAAAAATGACCCCCAGTGTCGCAATGATCCCGCCGGTTCTTCCCTTCTGCTTATATCCAACAAATGTCGCCGTGTTCACGGCAATTACGCCCGGCGTACACTGTGCGATGGCAAAATAGTCCACCAACTCCGCATCGGTGGCCCAGTGCTTCCGCTCCACAATTTCCCGCTGCAAAATCGGCAGCATGGCCATCCCGCCACCAAATGTCATCACCCCAACCCTGGCAAAAGTGATGAACAGTTCCCACAATTCTCTCATAACCCTCTCCGCTTCATGTTCTCTTGGCGCACACACTCCGTGCGCCGGAATCGGTTTTGGATACGAGTTAGTTTACCACAATCCTTCCTGTTTGTAAACTTCCCCGGGAATGTCCTTTAGTTTTCCGCTGTATCTGTCTGTGTTTCGGATCCGGTTTCCGCGGAAGAAGCATCTGCGGAAGAGGACGCGGAAGAAGAAGCGGAAGAGGACGGCGCATCGGGTGCCGTCTCCTTTGTGTCCTCCTTCCGGGCAGTCGTACCGCCCTGTGTTTTTTGTACGGTTTGTTTCGCAGGTGCCATTCCCGGCAGCCGCGCCTGCACCACCCAGCGGGTAGTGTGGCCGCGGCCCGTGCAGGTGGAGAGCGTCAGAATATGGTCATAGGTTTTCGGCGTCACGCCGGTGGAATAAACGGCCTGTTTCAGGCAATCCTCCAAAAAGGACTGCCGGGAGGCTGCGGAGGAAAATTTCACCTGGTAAGTTACCGCCTGCGTGCTGACCTCATATGCGGCAAAAATCTGATAGCGGCGGCTGCCGGAAGCGGTGGTGATATAGACATACGGATGCGCTTTCCAGTAGCTTTTGGCCCTGTATTTTTTCAGTGAGCCGAACATGGAACCGTTGTTCATGTTGTGGCCGTACAGAATCGTATTAAAATCCGTCAATCCGACGCGGTTGCTCTGTTCCAAAAAAATGGATCCAACAATCGAGCTCTGCTTTTTCCAGGTATGCCGGAGATAATAACGGTTATCGCTGCCGTTCAGAAGCGGATAGGAGATGACCGTACCGGGAATGAGAATCCAGCCGAACACGTCGCTGTTCACCTTGGACAGCGCTGCAAAATCCATCTTATTGAGCTGCTCGGCATACGGATCCGCAGCAGTTTTTGCCGGAGACGGCGCAGCGGACGCAGCGGCAGAACCATAATTCTTCGGCACGGAAAAATCCGGAATCTTCGCCAGTTTCTCGGCGTCGTGATACGTCTTTTCTCCCTGCCGGTACTGCGCCAGCTCCCATATCAGCATCCCCGCGCTGACCGCAAAAACCGCCGCAAAGACGATCAGCAGAATCTTACGCGCGCTCCGCTTCATGTTCCTTCCCCCCTCCGCCCAAACCGGCGTTATTGAAGTCTGCGGCGCATCTGCTCCGGGTTTTCCGCATAGAGCAGCGCCGTCTCATGGGTAATGGTTCCCCGCTCGGCGAGTTCCAGAATGGACTGATCCATGGGGAACATTCCCTCCGACAGCGAAGTCTGAATCACATTGTTAATCTGATAGTTTTTGCAGTCCCGAATCATGTTGCGGATAGCGCCGTTCATGTGCATCAGTTCCATCGCGGGAACCAATCCGCCCCTGGTATCCGGCAGAAGCTGCTGGGATACCACGGAGTGCAGCACCGCCGCCAGCTGAACCCGCACCTGCTCCTGCTGTGTGCTGGGAAACGAGTCGATGACGCGGTCAATGGTATTCACCGCGCCCTTCGTATGCAGCGTGGCAATCACCAGATGTCCCGTCTCCGCCGCGGTCATGGCGGTGCGAATAGTCTCGTAGTCCCGCATCTCCCCCAGCAGGATCACATCCGGCGCCTGCCGCAGGCAGGCGCGCAGGGCGGAGAGGTAATCCGCGGTATCAATGGCAATTTCCCGCTGGCTGACAATGCTCCTCTGATCGCGGTGCAGAAATTCAATGGGATCCTCCAAGGTAATAATGTGGGCGTCCCGGGTGCGGTTGATCCGTTCGATAATACACGCCTGTGTGGTGGATTTGCCGCTGCCCGCCGTACCGGACACCAGAATCATGCCGCTGCGGACATCGGCCAGCTCCATCACGCTCTCCGGGATTCCCAGCGTATGGTAGTCCGGAATTTCAAAGGATACGATCCGTACCACTGCCGCGAGGGATCCGCGCTGGCGATAAGTGTTAACGCGGAACCGTGCCAGCCCCGGAACGGAAAACGAAAAATCGTCGTCGCCGCTGGAGAGATACCGTTCCATCGGCCGCGCCGCGGCTTGATAGATATCGCCAATCAGGCGTTCCGTCTCCTGCGGAAAAACGCGCTCCCTGCTGAGGGGCAAAATCCGCCCATCCAGCTTATAACTGATCGCGCCGCCCGCCACAATAAACAGATCGGAAGCGCCGTCCTGCACCGCTCGCTTGAGATAATCCATTAATTCCAAAAAGTATTTCCCCCTATTTCCCTGTTTTTCCGTCCCAGACGCGCAGGGTATCATCCGGCTTCCATTTTGCGGTGGAAACCGCCCTCCACTCCAGAACCGCGTACGCTTTTCCCTCCATCCGGATCTTCACCTGCAGTTTTTGCGTGCCGGAAATTCTTGTGGAATAGGTGTAAATCTGTCCTGAGACGGCAACGCCCGCCGGAATCTCCCCGCCGCGAATCCGGGCAAGAATTTCCTCCGCCCGGGTATCGGCGCTGTAATAGGCGCCGACCGCGTCGGCAGCCGCCCCGGTCAGCCGGCGGTCGGCCTGTACGGTGGCAAGAGACATCATGGCAAACGTCGTCAGACAAAGCACTGCAAAAATTACCAGAAGGGCACTCCCGCCTACGGGCGCCGGCAGCGGCAGCCGCCTCCTATTCATCGCCGTCCGCCTCCTGCCATGCCAGCGGGAAGGAAATCAATTGTTCTCCGCTCTTTCCCAGAGAAACAAGTTTCACTTCCGCACCTCGCATCCGTGAATATTCCGAGGTCCGCGGCCGAATCCGCAGCCGATAGGCCGCGTCGTCCGCCGTTTTCACCCGCTTCCAAGCATCGTCCCAGTAAACCGTCCAAACGCCGTCTTTCACGGAACCGCCATAGCGTGCGGCCGCGGCAGAGCCGCTGCCCCGGCAGTTTTTATAAATTTCCGCCGCGCTCTCCGCCCGCAGCACCGCCGCGTCCCGGGCAGCGTTGGCTTTTGAGAGACTGTCTGAAAGTACAAAGGCGCGCACACAGACTGCCGCTGCCAGCGCAAAGACCAGCACCATAACCGTCTGCTCCATCAGAACCAACGGGGCTTTGCTTCTCATCCCGCCGCCTCCTGACTGCGGAGCGACAGCGTTACTTCCGCCCTCCGTCCCTTTCGATCCGTGCTGTAAACCGTCAAAAGTCCCGTATTCCGTTCCAACGAAAACCGCAGTCCCCCCGCCGCCAGCACGGTATCCCCGTCGGCGGGCTGAAAGCTGTCGGAGGCGGAGGCATACAGCTCCCGTACAAATCCCCTATAATAGTATATCCGGGTATAATAAGTCTGCCCACCGTCTTTTTCCGCCAGAAACAAAGTCGTTCCCCTTTCGGCAGTCGGATTTTTCCCGGAAAAATCTCCGATAAAAATGCTGTCCGCCATGTCCGCGTGCCGAATTTTCGCCGCAACATACCGCGCGGCGATGTTTTGGGAATACGACGCGGAATCTCTGGCGGCCAGTCCCCGGTAAGAACGCGCGCCGGTCAGCAGCACCAGCAGGACACAGAGCGCAAAAACGCAGAAACCCAGCAGCACAACCGCGCCCTCAATATGATGTTTTGCCGCATTTTTCCTCAAAAACATCAATCCTTATTTTCCAATACGGTAATATCCGGCACCAGATTCTGCGCAAACACATGATAATCCACCGTATAGCGTCTGGTGTCTACCTGTACGCCATAGTGCTCTTCCAGATAGGACAGCGTGGGCGGATAAATTCCCTCTGTTGCATAGCACGTCACCGCGGCACGGCGAATGGTATCCTCCAACTGCCGGCGTCCCTGCCTGTCCTGACCGTTTTTCAGGTTGGAAACCGCAGTGGCGAGGCATAAAACCGCAGCTGTGGCAAGCAGCGGAATGATTACGGCCCGGAGCATATCCCGGATTTGGTCGATCTTTTTCATGCGCTCACCCAATTGCCGACATGATGTTCATCAGCGGCAGCATCGCGGAGAGGAGAATGACCCCCACCAGAACAGAAATCGCAATCACCATCGTCGGCTCCACGCGGCTCACCTTTGCGTCAATCGCCTCGCCGCACTGCTCTTCCATACGCTGGGAGATTTTGCGCATCACGGAGTCTCCGGTTCCGCTGCGGATACCCATGGCCAGCAGCCGGCAGTAGACGGCGGGCAGCAGTCCGGAATCCCGCAGCGCTTCCGCCAGCCCGGCTCCCTGATCCAGTCGGGAGCGGCAGTCATGGCAGCGCCGGACGGCAGCCGGATTTTTCCGCTGAAAGGAGGCCGCCAGATCCAGCGCCTCCTCCACCTGCAGGCCGGACTGCAGTCCCATGGCCAATGCCTGCGCAAAATGCGTACGGAAAAGCGTGCCGGAAATTCCGTGATCGCCGCCGCGCGTCTCCCGACGGTCCAAGAGGAATGCACGGAACGCGCCGGAAACGGCGAACAGCGTCAGCAGTGCCGCGCAAACCGCCAGAAGCACCCACAAAACCGGAAGAATGCTGTCCAGCATATGCCCCAATGTCAGCAAACCGCCGGCGAGCCCAGTCATCCGTCCTCCCAGCGAAGTAAATACATCGTTAAAAACAGGCAGCACTTTGATCAGCAACACCGCAATCACCACCAGCATCAAAAGCAAAAGCACCGCCGGATAGAACAGCGCATCCCGAATATGCGCTTCCAGGCGCGCCCGCCCCTCGTAATACGCGGAAAGCGCCCCAAAAGCCTCTTCTGATCGTCCGGCGCGTTCCCCCACCGCGGTCAGGGAACACACATAATCGGGAAATTCACCGCATTCCCGCATGGCGCCGGAAAGCGGATTTCCGCCATCCACGCTGTCCGCCAGTGCATTCAGAAAATTCTTCTGTTCGTCCTCCGCTTCCTCTCCCAGAAGGCGCAGGCCGTCGCTGATTCCGAGTCCCGCATGCGTGATCAGCGCCAGCTCCATGCATAACGATGAAATCTCTTCGCTGGCCATCAGTCTTGTCTTTTTCATACGCACCGTCCTCACAGAAAAAATGGGCCTGCGGAATCCCGCAAGCCCATTTTACAAAACTTCCTGATATTAGTAAAGAGAAATCAGCAAATTTCATGTTTTTCCGCGCAAAACTAATAAAGATATTTTGCCGTATAATGGCTGCCGTTACCGATATACCGCATGATGGCTTTGCTCTGCTTGCCGGAGGAGGCAAACGTCGGATCCATCCGCTCCCAACGTTCTCCGTCAAAATAAATTGCGGCGTTAATCCAGCCGTCCTTCTCCGAATAGACGCTGATCCATGCATGGTATGCCGTTCCGGCGTAGCCGATTACCAGCTTGCAGGGGACTCCCTGACTGCGGAGCATCGCCGTCATCAGCGCGGCATAATCGAAGCAGATGCCCTTTTGCCGGGTCAAAACCGTATCCAGCACGGGCAGGTAGCCACTCTTTACAGCAGCCGCTTCCTGCTTGTCATAGGTCAGCGCTGTCACAACATAATCATAGACCGCCTTCACCTTTTCCAGAGCATCCGTCTTTCCGCTGCAAAGCGCTTTTGCCTTTGCAACCGTCTTGGGTGCGTTGGTATAATTCACATACTGATTGGGCCGGACAAACGGCGCAAATTCATCTTTCAGGGAAGCGGAGAAGCCGACAGACAGCACGGTGGAGTATTTCGTGCCGGAAATGTTCAAATAAATAGTTACTTTGTATTTGCCGCTGCCGTCGGACAGGGGGAAAGTTGCCCAGACCCCCGCCGTCAAATCATAGGTATAGGTCGTCCCGCTGGGGCCGGTTACCTGTGCTTTGAGCTTTTTGGAGGTCGCCGCGGTATACTGCGCCATCACATAGCCGTCCCGCGTGTTGGAATAGTCCACTGCGGCGCTCTCATTTCTCTTGACAAGCACTCCTGACGCCTTCGGTACGAGAATGCTGCTGACGGCGGGATTGGCGGCAAGCGCCATCAGCTCGTTTCCGATGTCGGCGTCCGCTAACTTGGCCGCATGGGTATATGCGTTTTTCCCCGTGAACTCTGCGGAGGAGATTTTCGATGCGGAAGAAGCTGACCCGCATCCTGCTGCCAGTATGGCGACAGCCGCCAATGCTGTCAGCAGCGCAAGCAGTCTCTTAGCCCGTGTTTTCATGGTCATCCCTCCTGGTAAAGATCTTGTGGGTGCAATTCAATTTTATCCTGTGCTTTAGTATAACATACTTTGGGGAAAATGGAAGTATTTTTTTTAAAATACATTCACTGGTTGTTCATTTTTGTAACCTGTGGATACGTTTATTGCCTTTTTCTGCATCAAAAGGTTGCAACTTCCATTTTATTGTGCTATTTTATCAATAAGGTAATGTCTGGGAACTCATTTGTTGAACAAACGGCTTCCTGAAACGGAGGTTTCTTTATGGGAATGAATTCACTGCGGGTGAATATGCTGGGGAGATTTTCTATCCGCAGAGGCAGTGAAACGATCAGTGACAGTGACAATCGGTCCCACAAGGTCTGGCTGTTGTTGGCCTATATGATCTACTGCAGAAACCGCTGTATTTCTCAGGAAGAACTGGTTCAACTGCTGTGGGGGGATTCCGAAAACAGCGTCAATCCGGTCAATGCGCTGAAAACCATGTTTCACCGGGTCTGTACCATGTTGGATCGGCTGGGTGATTTCTGCGGACATACGCTGATTATCCGCACCGGCGGCACCTATTCCTGGAATCCCAATGTCCCGTTCAGTTATGATGTCGATGAATTTGAGAGCCTCTGTAAGGCCGGATCTTCCATGGAGGAGGATCCGCGCATAGCGACCTATCTTCAGGCGCTGGAGCTTTTTCAGGGGGACTTTCTTCCCAAGCTGTCCTCCGAGCCATGGGTAATTCCCGTCAGTGCGTACTTCCACAATCTTTTTATGCAGACGGTCCGCCAGACGCTTCCCCTGTTGGAAGCCCGGAATGACCTGCAAAGAGTAATCCTGCTGTGCAGAAAGGCCGTGGAAATTGAGCCATATGATGAGGAGATTTATCAGCACCTGATGAACGCCCTGCTTCTCAGGGGCGATCAGCAGGGCGTCATCAAGGTTTATGAGGAGATGAGCGATTTACTCTTCTCCAACTTCGGGATCATGCCCTCCGACGATACGAAAATACTGTACCGAAAAGCCGTCCAGACCACCAACAGCCTGGAAGTGGATCTGGGGGACGTGCAGGAACAACTGCGGGAGCCGGATGTCGGTGTGGGCGCCATGTTCTGCGATTATGATTTTTTTAAAGTCGTCTACCATGCCGGAGCCCGCGCAGTGGCACGCAGCGGCAATGCCGTGCACATCGCTCTGCTCTCTGTCTCCGGCGGCGGCAGCAAGCTGGCAAAACGCAGTCTGGATGTCTGTATGACAAATCTGCAGCTTCTCATCGCTTCCAATTTGCGGAAGGGCGATGTTTTTTCCCGCTGCAGCGTCTCTCAGTATATCATTATGCTCCCTATGGCAAATTACGAAAATTCCTGCGGGGTTATGGAACGGATTGTAAAGGCGTTTTCCCGCCAATATCCCCATTCTCCGGCGCTGCTTCGCTATTCCGTGCAGCCGATGGAACCCAATGTATAATTTAGCCCGCGGCCGCTCTGAAAACAGAGCGGCCGCTTTTTTTGCTTTTATGGAAAGCATACTTGACATATTTGCAGAGATGAAATACAATTCAAATTGTAAAGTATGCTTTCCATTTCAGAAAGGGTGAGCGCGGGTTGAAGAACAGACTGGAGCAATTGCGCAAAGCCCGGGGGATGAATCAGGAGCAGCTGGCGGAGCTGCTGGAGGTCAGCCGCCAGACCATCGGATCGCTGGAAAACGGGCGGTATAATCCGTCCATCCTGCTGGCATTCCGCATCGCCCGGCTGTTTGACTGCCAAATTGAAGACATTTTCATCTATGAGGAAGAAAGTGAGGAGAAATAAGATGTTCTGTAAAATAGGATTGTCATGGAATGCAAAATTACAGCGGTATCTGATTATTCTGGGCACGGTCACGGCTGCACTCGGCATCGCTCTGCTTTTCGTGCTGAAAGACACGGCGGGCTATAATCTGGGGTTATTCTGCGGCATGATCACCGGCATCGGCGCCGCCGCGGTGATTTCAGGTATTCTGCATCTTTTGCGGATTCGGAAGATGTCCCCGGAGGAACTGGAGCGCAAAATCCGTCAGAGCAACGACGAGCGCAATCAGGCCATCGTGGGGCGGGCCATGCGGCGAACGGTTCTCATTGTGGGAATCGCCGCCTTTGCCGCCGCGCTTACGGCTGCGCTTTTGAATCATGTGGACATCACCTTCGCGCTGATCGCGGCAGTTTATCTGATTTTGATTACTTTCGCCTGTTCCTACCGGCACTTTGACAGGGTCATGTAATTACGCAGACGGAGAATGCAATTGCATTCCCCGTCTGCGTAATGATCCATATCTTTCTAAAACGCCGTCACACCAGTGAAAACAGCTTTCCCAACGCCGGAGACAGCAGCATCATAATCACTGAGAAGCACAGCGATGAGGCCGAGAGCAGCGTCGCCCTCTGCTCAGACGGAATCATCTGATTCAGCTGCACATCGGAACGCACCTCAATCAGGCTGTCAAACAGCGCCGCCGTGAATCCGCACAGCGCCATCAGCGCCGGAAGCCTTACAAACGAACCCAGCAAGCACAGCGTAACCGCCGCCGCCGCGCAAATGAAAACGCTTCGATAGCGCCGGCGCCGCACCAGTAAAGCCGCCCGCGCGCCAACGGCGCCGCCCAGTCCCATCACAAACAGCACCGGCCCCAGTGCCGCCCGGGGCAGCCCGCACTCCGGCAGTCTGGCCTGCAGAAAAAACGCCAGCAGGGTAGCCACCGCGCCTACCGCCGCGTTCAAAAAGATAATCCGGAGCGCCTGCGTATTTCCCCGCAGAAAGCGAATGCTCTCGCAAAGGCAGCCCTTCATATTCCGCCACGTCGGGTCGGCGGCATTTTCCGCCCTTACCTCCGTCAGCCGCAGCACCACAAACAGGCAGATAATGCCCAGCAGCAAATCAATCAAATAGGCCCTTCGATAGCCAATCGCCAACGCAAGTCCCGCGCACAGCGTCGCCGCGGATCCAGAGATCCTGTAAAGAATCAATTCCGTTGAGGAATAGGCGTCATACCGCCCCTCCAAGCCTGACAGCTTCAGGCTGTCATAGGCCAGCGCCTCACGGGTTCCGGAGGCAAAATTGTAGCTCATCGCGCTGAGCGCCATGGCCACCAGTATCCCCGGCATCGCCCGGGAGGTCAGCATCGCCAGCGCCGACAGAATCGACAGACACTGGCTGATGAGCATGGATCTCTTTCTTCCGAAAATATCGGACGCCATGCCGGAGGGCAGTTCGCAGATAAAACTGGCCAGGTGAAACACACTTTCGGCAACTCCGATTTCCACCAGTGAAAATCCTCTGGCCGCCAGCAGGGCAACCCAGGACGCGCCCGCAATTTGAAACGCGCCGATGGCGGACTGCCAATAAAGGATCCGAATTTGTTTTTGAGATTTCAACATAAAAATACTCCTTTTCAAAAATTGAAAAGGAGATACTGCACTGTTTGAAAAAACGCAATTAGCCCTGCCGTTTTCCAAAAAAGAGCGCACTATCCCCCCCAGGGGAAATGACGTCGCCTTTTTGAAGTTTGATATTCCGGTTTTTCCAGGCCATTTTCTACGCTCCCTACAGGTATGATGACATTTTTTAGTATAACAGGTTTTTTCGGCAGTGCAATCAAAATTTCAGGGGAGCCGTATGCAACCTGCGCATGCGGCTCCCCGTCTGTCAATACCGCCCCAAATCCGCGGAGGCGTCGGATTCCGCAGTCCTGCCGAAGTGATAGTCGTTGCCGGGCAGAATCGCGTTCAGAAGAATGCCTACCAGTGCGGAAGTGGCGATGCCGGAGAGTTTAACCACAAAAGAGCCGATTTTAAATACGATCGCCTCGTCCGCGCCGGTGCCGTACTTAATACCGACGGCCAGCACCAGAATCAGCGCAGCGATAATCACATTGCGGCTCTTGGTGAAATCCACCTGATTTTCCACAATATTGCGGACGCCGACGGCAGAAATCATCCCGTAGAGAATCAGGGACACGCCGCCCAGTGTGGCGGTGGGCATGACCTCAATGATAGCCGCGAATTTTGGGCAGAAGGACAGAATTGCGGCAAAACAGGCCGCCAGCCGAATTACCCGGGGATCGTAAACCCGTGTCAGATTCAGAACGCCGGTGTTTTCTCCGTAAGTGGTGTTGGCGGGCGCGCCGAACAGGGACGCCAAAATAGTGGCAAGGCCGTCGCCGGTCAGAGAGCGGTGCAGGCCGGGATCCTCAATGAAGTTCTCCCCTACGGTGGAGGAAATAGCGGAGATATCACCGATGTGTTCCATAATTGTTGCAATGGAGATGGGGACGATGGTTATAACCGCGGTCAGCAGCAATCCCGTATCCGCATGGCCGACAAGGGAAAACACGGTGTTGCTCCAGTGGAAGGGGAGTCCGATCCATGCCGCCTGCTTCACAGCGGTAAAATCCACGTTGCCGGTTACCGCCGCCACGGTGTAAGAAGCGATGATTCCCAGCAGAATCGGAATAATCTTCACCATGCCTTTGCCCCAGATGTTGCAGACAATCACCACGGCGATAGCCACAAACGCAATGCCCCAGTTCTTGGTGCAGTTGCTCAATGCCCAGCCGGACAGGCACAGGCCGATGGCGATGATGATAGGGCCGGTGACAATGGGCGGAAAGTAGCGCATCACCTTATCCGCGCCAAATGCCCTGAACAGCGCGGCAATGACCAAATAGACAAGGCCCGCGCAGGCGACGCCGAAGCAGGCGTACGGAAGCAGGTTCGCCTCGCCGTGAGGCGCAATGCCGGTATAGGCGGCCAGAAACGCGAAGGACGATCCGAGGAACGCGGGGATCTTCCGCTTGGTAATCAGGTGAAACAGCAGCGTGCCGAGACCCGCGAACAACAGCGTGTCCGAAACGCTCAGGCCCGTGATGGCGGGAACCAGCACCGTCGCGCCGAACATGGCGAACATGTGCTGCAATCCCAGCAAAACCATGCGGGGCTTTCCCAGAACCCGTGCATCGTAAATGGGCTCCAAATCGGCTTCCTTTTTTTCTTTCATATCATTCTCCTTCCAGATTCGCAGTTTGCCGTCCGGCACTCACAGGATGTCGGACGGCAAAAAAAATACCGGCTTAAAAGCCGGTCAAACAAAAAGTGAAAAAAAGGAGCCCATCGGAACGTACATTGTCTGCTCATTTTGATTCTGCATAACATTCCCCTCCTTTTTTACTTTGTAATAT
>JBFLFX010000042.1:0-15881 GCA_041859815.1 Dysosmobacter sp.
AATGACCGTTTGATCTTCGCTCACCTGCTCCGGGCAGACCATCACGCGGACCTCGCGGCCGGCCTGAATGGCGTATGCCTTTTCGACGCCCGGAAAAGAGGTCGCGATTTGTTCCAGCTGCTCCAGACGCTTAATATAGTTTTCCAGATTTTCGCGCCGCGCGCCGGGGCGTGCCGCAGAGATTGCGTCCGCCGCCTGAACGAGGCAGGCGACAACCGTATGGGGCTCCACGTCGTTGTGATGTGCCTCGATGGCGTGAATCACATCTTCGCGTTCCTTGTATTTCCGGGCAAACTCCACGCCCAGAGCCACATGGGTGCCCTCCATCTCATGATCAACGGATTTTCCGATGTCATGCAGCAGCCCGGCGCGTTTGGCGGTCTGCACATCCGCGCCCAGCTCTGCCGCCATCATACCGGCAATGTGGGATACCTCGATGGAGTGCTGCAGAACATTCTGGCCGTAGCTGGTGCGGTAATGCAGACGGCCCAGCATCTTGACCAGCTCGGGATGCAGTCCTCGGACGCCGGTTTCAAATACGGCGCGCTCTCCCTCCGACTTAATGGTCGCGTCCACTTCGCGTTTGGCTTTTTCCACCATTTCCTCGATATGTGTGGGATGAATTCGGCCGTCGGCGATCAGCTTTTCCAGAGCAATGCGGGCGACCTCGCGGCGCACCGGCTCAAAACAGGATACCGTAATTGCCTCGGGCGTATCGTCAATAATCAAATCCACGCCGGTCAGCGTTTCAATCGTACGGATATTGCGTCCTTCACGGCCGATAATGCGGCCCTTCATTTCGTCATTGGGCAGGGGAACCACGCTGACGGTCATTTCCGCGACCTGATCGGCGGCGCACCGCTGAATTGCCTGTGCGACTACTTCACGGGCACGGGCGTCGCACTCGTCTTTCATGCGGGATTCGATTTCCTTAATCTTAACGGCTGTTTCGTGAGTAACCTCGGATTCAACCTGTGCAATCAGATATTCCTTTGCCTGCTCGGCGGTCAATCCGGAGATTTTTTCAAGCATCTCCGTCTGGCTCTGCTTGATTTTGCGAATTTCCTCATTTTCCTTGTCCAGAGCGGCGTGTTTCTGCGCCAGGGAATCTTCGCGTCTCTCAATATTTTCCGTTTTCCGGTCAATGTTTTCTTCTTTTTGCTGCAGACGGTTTTCCTGCCGCTGCAAATCGGCTCTGCGCTCTTTTACTTCCTTCTCATACTCGCTTCGATTCTTTAAAATCTCCTCTTTTGCTTCCAGCAACGCTTCTTTTTTCTTTGTTTCAGCGCTCTTGATAGCTTCGTTGACAATACGCTTTCCTTCGTCTTCAGCGCTTGAGATTTCTTTTTCGGATACCTTTTTCCGGTAGCGAATGCCGAGAGGGAAGCCAACCGCAAGGCCGACAATCAAAGCGATGACGGCATATAGCACGATGACTACCTCCTGAATTCCGGGATCCTTCCCTTGTAATGGATTAATTTTTGTAACCGCTAGAAAAAAACCAAAAGATACCCCTTTATCTTCTGATAAGATTCCTTCTTCAGTTTAATCGTTCCATGTCCCGGTGTCAAGAAAAACTGTATTTTTATGTAAATGCGGGGAACTGTTTCCCGGGTGCTTTGTGGAAAGTGACCGAACGCGTCGCGGCGTCTATGCCAGATGAAGATACTCCGCCGCGGCATAGCCCACATAAATCCCGTAATGCACCACATACCAGCCCCGCCACTCGCCGTAAACCGTCACGGTGGCGCCCTTCGGCATGCGGGCGACCACCGCTCCCTTCGGGGAGGGAGCGCTTCTCAGATTCAATGTGCCGGAGCGGATGGCCACGGTTCCTTTTTTTACTTCCATAGGCCAGATAAACGGCAGGCCGAAATACTCCGTCAGAGACAGCACCAGATTCTGTGCGATCTCGTCCGTGTGCGTTTCAATCCAGTCGGCGTCCGCGTAATTGTCGTGGTATCCAAGCTCAACCAGCACCGCCGGAAAATTGGGCTGGCGCACCTCGCCCAGCGAAGTGACGGCTTCGGCGCGCACCTTGTCCGGCAGCGGATAGATTTTTTTCAGATTCCGCGCGAAAATTTCCGCCGCGCGCTTTCCCTCCGCGCTGCCGGGGTAGTAAAAGGCGATCACTCCCCGGCTTTCTCCGCTGGTTCCTTCGGCCGACGCATTGGAGTGCAGCGCCAGGTAAAAGTCGTACCACCCGGAATTTGCCTGCCGGATGGAGGACGCCGCCGTCATGTCCGTGGAATTCCGCCTGTACTGGATTCCGTTGGACAGCAGGTACGGCACCATGGCGTCCGCCAGCCGGTTCATTTGGTATTCCTCCGACCCGCTGCCCGTGACGTAGGGATTCCAGTCCAGCGTGGACGGGCTGAGATAAATGATAGGCATAAAGGCTCCCCCTCTTTGCAAAAATTCGGATGTCCCTCCTACTTTTATATGGCATTCCGGCGGAAAATGTGATAAAATTTTTTCGTTGAGAGGAAAGGAACGAAGATATGAAAGCAGAACGCAGCTATCCAAAATACTATATTACGCCCAAGGCGGAATCCTCCATTCTGCGCGGGCACCCATGGGTTTACGGCGAGGAGATTCTCCGGACGGAGGGACAGACCGTGAACGGAGGGCTGGTGGACGTTGTGAACCGCAAGGGCCGGTATCTCGGTACCGGGCTGCTGTCCGAGCTGTCCAAGATCCGCGTGCGTTTGATTTCCCGCAATGCCAACGACCTCTTTGACGAGGAATTCTGGGAGCGCAAGCTCCGCTGGGCATGGGAGTACCGCAAGGCCGTTCTGTCCGCGGACGATCTCTCCTGCTGCCGCATTGTTTTCGGCGAGGCGGACGCATTTCCCGGGCTGACGGTGGATCGCTTTAACGACCTGCTGGTGGCGCAGGTGCTCTCCGTGGGGATGGAGCTGCGGAAGGATTTTTTACTGACAAAGCTGGTGGAAATTCTGCGGGCGGAGGGCCAGAAAATTTCCGGCGTTTTTGAGCGAAATGACGAGGCCCTTCGGGAAAAGGAGGGGCTGGAACAGAGGAAAGGCTGGTATCCTCTGCCCGGCGAAGAATTTCCAGTTTCCCCTGTTACGGAAATTACGGAAAACGGCATTCGGTATCTGGTGGATGTGGAAAACGGCCAGAAAACCGGATTCTTTTTGGATCAAAAATTCAATCGGCGGGCAGTGGCGCGGATCGCGCGGGGAAAGACGGTGCTGGACTGTTTCACCCATACCGGCTCTTTCGCGCTGAACGCCGCCATGGGCGGCGCCAGCCATGTCACAGCGGTGGATATCTCTCCGTCCGCAGTGGAAATGGCGCGCGCCAATGTGGCGCGGAACCGGTTGAGCGACCGGATAGACTGCATCTGCGCCAATGTGTTCGATTTGCTTCCCGCGCTGGAATCCCGGCCCCGTAAATACGATTTTATTATCCTGGATCCACCGGCGTTCACAAAGTCCCGGCGGACGCTGCACAATGCGATGGCGGGGTATAAGGAAATCAACTGCCGCGCCATGCGGCTTTTGCCCCGGGGGGGATATCTGGCCACCTGCTCCTGCTCCCATTTTGCGACGGAGGAGCTGTTCCGGGAGATGCTGCAGTCCGCCGCCCGGGATGCGGGGGTGCAGCTGCGCCAGATTGAAGCGCGGCAGCAGTCCTGCGATCACCCCATCCTCTGGGGGGTGGACGAGACCAGTTACCTGAAATTTTTCCTGTTTCAGGTGATCTGAACGCGGAAATCTCCCCGGGCCCTGTTTCAAAGATCGCCGCGCTCATCTGATCGCCGAAGTTTGTATGGGGCTTCGTTAAATTTCCTTGCCATAAACCAGTGATGCCTGCGGAAATTCACCTTGCCCGCCGCAAAATTGGGCAGATGCTCCAAACACGTCCGTTTTTCAAACAGGGCCCGGGAACCGGAAGCGGTGGAAAACGGCCCTATGCAAAGCGCCCCCCGATGCAGAAAGACGGCTGCATCGGGGGGTGCTGCTTTGGAAACACGCGGGAGAAAACAAAGACGTATGAAAAGGGCGGAGCAAACGCCGGACGGATGGCCGCAACTGGCCGAAGATAGGCGGCGGTTCCGGCGCATGGGGCTGCAAAAGCGGAACGGCGAAGCGTACGCTTCGCCGTTCCGCCGGAACCCGGGGGCTTCCGCACCGGCTTTTTTCCCGTTCCGCGTCTCCGCGCGGAAGCTCTTTGAGGACTTCTCAGTTATTCGATTTTTTCAAACTTCGACGCCGGCGCGCCGCAGATGGGACACACGAAATCAGGCGGAAGCGTATCGCCCTCGTATACGTAGCCGCAGACAGTACAGCGGTAGCCCTTGGTTTTCAGTGTCCGGTAGACTGTCGCCTTGGGAGGGACGGTCTTTCCCCGGTTCGTAAACGATTCCAGCGTCAGAACGGAGCCGCCGCCCAGCATCTCGGCCTCCGTGGCCTCTCCGACATAGAGTATGTAATTTCCGATCTCCACCTTGTTGATGACGCGGCAGGAAATCCGGGACACCATGTGATCCGCAATCCACGGATTGCCAGCCCCATCGGTTTTTACATCGTACCCGATAAACTTGTCCTTCACTCTGCCGGACTTGTAGCCGAACTGATCCACAATTTCCTCCGGACAATCCTCCCCCAGCAGCGTCACAGCGAAGCTGCCCGCGGACTCCACCGCGGGGCAGGTGGCATTGTCCTTGTTTACCGTCACGGTAAATTTGGCGGGAAACGACGAGGTCACCTGTGCAAACGAGCTGACAATACAGCCCTGACGCCTTCCCTGCGCCGCAGTTCCCAGCAACGCCAGACCATAGTTCATTTTTTCATATGCCTTAGAATCCATAACCAGCCCCCCAAATCTTTTGTTGATGGCCTAATTATAACAGATTTCCACAAAAATACCTGTGACTTCTGCGACAATACGCTCAAGAGACGATATTATTTTTTTGATCTGCGGCGCTGCGCTTCGCCCCGGGCGGGCGCTGTGAGCTGGGGGCGCGCGTTTCCCGCTTTCCCGCCCGGTAAGCCTCTGATGGAAAACATTAAGGGCACGGCTGCGGAACGGCTACCGCTTTGTTCTCGTCAACAGGCCGGCTGCCGTTGCGGACGCCGACCTGTCTCCGCCTGAAATGGAGGGAATGTCAAGCTTTTCCGGAACAAAAAACACGGGTTTGGAATATAATACCGTATCAGGTTCTGTTTTACACAAATCTCTGCCGGGATGGTGATGGTATGGAAGAGTTTTATAAAAACTCAAATTATAGGAGCACTTGGCGGCCTTTGACCCGAGAGGACGACCTGAGCGTCGTCAGCGTCTCTCCGGATGCCGGAACATCGGAGAAGCCGATGAAAAGCGCCGAAGCGCCTGCGGAGGCCGGCAAAACGCCCGGACAAGACGGCATTTTGAAAAAATTGGAAGAGATCAGCGCGGAACTCGCTCAACTGAACCGCATGCTCCGGAATCAGGAGAAAAAGATGGACAGTTTCCGGGACCTTCTGGAGAAAAAGGAGGCTGCGGACAGGAAAGAAGCTCCGGAGAAAAAAGAAGCTCCGGAGGCTAAGGAGGCTCCGGAGAAAAAAAGGGCATTCGGATTGTCATGGAAATAATAAGAGAGAATCCGCAGGAACGGCTATTCCGTGCGGCTCCCGTTGATCGAATCTGCTGTTTACCCAGGCCCTCTTTGCAAGCTCCCCGCGCTCATCTGATCGCCGGATTCTGCGTCGGGCAAGGCGAATTTCCGCAGGCATCATTGGTTTATGGCAAGGAACTTCAACGAAGCCCGACACAAACTTCGGCAGATCATCCAAACGCGTCGATTTTTCAAACAAGGCCCAGGGAGGGGGACCGATCGGGGCTGCGTGTCATGCGTCATGAACATTCGGCTTCGATCCGCATATGATACAGTAGAAAGTGATACATTATTTCATTTTCAATCTTAAAGTTAGGAGTGAAAATCTATGAGCGACGGCGTAGCTCAAGAGGAGACACTTGATATTTTTGTCCGGAGAGTCTTGGCGAAAGCCGAACTGCCTCAAAAACAGGAAGTTTTCCAGGAGAACTATTCCACTGAAACGTCTCCTCAGCCTCTGGGGACAAAAGCTCCCTTAACGCTTTATATTATCAACCATGACGCGGAGCCGACCACGGAGACGCCCAACAAAGATATGGGCTCTCCGGTAAAGTGCGTGAAACTCTGCAAACGGATTCTTGACAAGGATCCGGGCAACACCATCATTTGCACGCAGAAATCGAAGGTAATCCTTGATTTTGAACTGGTTTTGGTTGTGGAGTACGAGGATAATACTTTTGATGTGCTGACGCTGCCCAAGGACCTTGCTGCCTTTACACAATACGATACGACCAAAAAAGCATTTGTAGCCCCCACCGTCCTGAATGCGTCGGGTGTGCCGGTTATTCAGCATCAAAGCGTAACGCAGCCCTACGAACAGATGGTCATTAAATATAACACGGCGGCAACCGCCTACGCCAACTTCGAGTATACGGTCGTGATTCCGCTGACCAGCTTCAGTGCGGTTCTGCGCAAGTGCGAGCTGAACGATCCGACGCTTCAGTCCTATATCGTACTGCGGAATCTGTCTTATGAGGTGGATGTCCTCGACACGTATCTGGCCCAGGCGACCCAAACCGAAACCGTCTGGACCACGATGGTCAATTTCTCCCTGTCCGAAGATATCATCGATAAACTTGGAATTGATCAGGACGTCCAGATTACCGGCACCCCGGAATACGTTTGCCAGGATACCGTCTGTGACTGCTGCTGAAAAAACGGAACGCGGCGGATACGCCTCACTCAAATGAAGCGCCGCCCGCCGGGCAAATCAAAAAGCGACAGGCTGCGGATAGCGCCCCTCCTGTACAGGAGGGGCGCTATCCTTTCAGATCTGCATCGATCGTCCGGCGCGGCGCGCCTGTTTTTTGTACCCTGTCTCCGGGGTGACGGCATTGCCCTGCTTTCCCATTCCGGCGGATATAAACGCCCGTCGGCGAAACGGTTTTTTTCATCCTTTTCTCAATTTCGGGGGAAAATGGCAAGATTGGCTATTTTCATTTCCGCATGCGTTTGCTATACTAGCACAGTAGGTTTGAAAATGGACGGGAGGCACTATGGAATATCGGATTCTGGCGGTGGGCGACATCGTGGGGGAACAGGGAATGAAGCATCTGGAACGCACCCTGCGCCCGCTGCAAAAGCTGAATGGGATTGCATTTACCGTGGTGAACGGCGAAAACGCTTCCGGCGTAGGCCTGACGCCCCGGCAGGCGGAACAAATTTATGATGCCGGGGCTGATGTGATTACACTGGGAAATCACTCCTTCGGGAAGATGCAGATTGCGGATTTTCTGGACGATACGCCGTATATCCTGCGCCCGGCAAATTACACCGGGCGGATGCCGGGACGCGGCTGGGGCGTTTACGTTCGCGGCGCGGTGACGCTCCGCGTGGTGAATCTGATTGGCCGCTGCGGGCTGAATTTTAACGCGGACAACCCCTTTACCACCGTGGACGATATTTTGAAGCGGGAGAACACCACATTTACGCTGGTGGATTTTCACGCGGAGGCGACCAGCGAGAAGCTGGCGATGGGGTATTATCTGGATGGCCGCGTCTCCGCCCTGTGGGGAACGCACACCCATGTCCCCACCGCCGACGAGCGCGTTTATCCCGGGGGAACCGGTTATCTCACCGATCTGGGCATGACGGGGCCGGTGGAGTCCGTGCTGGGCATCCGGCCGGAGCAGTCCGTCGAGACATTTCTGGGGGGGCTTCCCGGACGGTATCAGACGCCGGACGGCCCCTGCAAGATGCAGGGCGCCATTTTTACGCTGGACAGCGAAACCGGGCTCTGCACCGCGGTGGAGCGGGTGGATATCCGGTAAATCATTCTCCGCCCGCCGGAAAACGGCGGGGAAAGAGGGGCGAAAGCGATGTCGATTGAAAAGGTTAGAGCATATTTCAAAAATTACGGGATGGAGGACAGGATCCGGGAGTTTCCCGTTTCCTCCGCGACGGTGGAGCTGGCCGCGGTGGCCGTGGGGGTGGAGCCCGCGCGGATTGCCAAGACGCTGAGCTTTAAGCTGCGGGATTGCGTTTTGCTGATCGTCTGTGCGGGCGACGCAAAGGTGGACAATCACAATCACGCCTACAAGGCGGAATTCGGCGGAAAGGCGACCATGCTCGGCCGCGATGAGGCCGCCGAACAGATCGGTCATGCGGTGGGCGGCGTCTGCCCGTTTGCGGTACCCGCGGAGGTGGAGGTCTATCTGGACGAGTCCCTGCGCCGTTTTCAGACGGTTTTTCCGGCGGCGGGCAGCAGTAACAGTGCCATTGAGATGAATCTGGAGGAACTGGAGAAATACTCCCGGTGCCGGAAGTGGGTGGATGTCTGCAAGGGCTGGCGTCCCGGGGAGACACGGGCGTAAAACGAAAGGCGGTGGGTTCGTGTTCAAGTTTATCCATGCGGCGGACTTTCATCTGGACAGCGCATTTGCCGCGCTTTCGCCCCGGCAGGCGGCGGCGCGGCGGCGGGAGAGCCGGGAACTGCCGGGACGTCTGGCGGCGTATGCGGAATCCCACAAAATTGCGCTGATGCTTTTGGCGGGAGATCTATTTGACGGCGGCGTGTACCGGGAGACGGCGGATGCGCTGCGGGACGGGCTGGGGCAGGCCGGGATTCCGGTTTTCATTGCGCCGGGCAATCATGACTGGTACGGCGCGGAGAGTCCCTATGCGGCGCTGGCGTGGCCGGAAAATGTACATATTTTTCGGCGGAATACCCTGGAAAGTGTGGAACTGCCCCAATGCACGGTGCACGGCGCGGCGTTTACCGCGCCGGAGCAGCTGGACGGAATGCTGACCGGCTTTACCGCGCCCTGCGACGGCAGGGTTCATCTGGCGGTGCTCCACGGGGAATTTGGCGTGCCGGGTTCCCGCTATCATCCGGTATCGGAGGCGGAAGCGGCTGCCAGCGGGCTCAATTATCTCGCGCTGGGACATATTCATAAGCGGACGGAGCCCCTGCGGTGCGGGAAAACCGTAACTGCGTGGCCGGGATGCCCGGAGGGACGTGGCTTTGACGAGCTGGGTGAAAAGGGATTTTATGAGGGCACCGTGGCGGACGACGGCACCGTGACACTGCGGTTTGTCCCGTTTGCGCGGCACCGCTATGAGATTTTGACGGTGGACGTGACGGGGCGGGAGCCTGCCGCTGCAATCAGGGATGCGCTGCCGCCGGATACGGAAAACGATCTGTACCGGATTTTGCTGACCGGTGAGACGGAGGAACGCGGGATTTCTCCGGAAGCGCTGCAGAACCTGCTGGCGGGCAGGTTTTATTCGCTGGATCTGCGGGATCGGACCCGTATTTCGGAAGATATTTGGGCCGGGGCGGAGGAGGACTCCCTGCGCGGCCTGTTTTTGCGGGAGCTGCGGCAAAAGCGCGCTGCTGCAGGAACGGAGGAGGAACGCGCAACGGTTGACCGCGCGGTTCGCTTTGGACTGGCTGCGCTGGAACACAGGGACCTTGGATAATGGAGGATACGATGAAGAGAATTTTGTTAATCGGGACGGGCGGGACAATTGCGTCCGAGGTAACGGGGGACGGGCTGGCGCCGGAACTGACTTCGGCGCAGCTTTTGAGCAGCATTCCCTCCATCTCCGCGTTTTGCAGCGCGGACTGCATCCAGCTGCTGAATCTGGACAGCACCAATATGACCCCCCGCCACTGGCTGCGGATTGCCAGATGCCTGGAAGATCACTACGCGGAGTACGACGGCTTTGTCATTACCCACGGTACCGATACGATGGCATACACCGCCGCCGGGCTCAGTTATCTGATACAGGACTCCGCAAAGCCGATTGTCCTCACCGGCGCGCAGAAGCCCATGGGCTTTGACTCCACGGATTCCAAGGACAATCTGGGCGACGCGTTCCGCGTGGCGGCCTCCGACATGCCGGGCGTGTCCATCGTATTCAATCACAAGGTGATTCTGGGGACCCGCGCGCAGAAGACGCATTCCAAGAGTTTTCAGGCGTTTTCCAGTATCAATTATCCGTATCTCGGCGTCCTGCGGGACGGCGTCCTGCTCTCCTATATTCGGCCGGACAGCGGGGAAGCCCCTGTTTTCAGCGCGTGTCTGGACACGAAGGTCGGCCTGCTGAAAATGACGCCCGGCACGGACCGGGCGTTGCTGGATTTCCAACTGGAGCACAGCGACGGCCTGATTATTGAGAGCTTTGGCGTCGGCGGGCTGCCGGACGGCGGGTTTTACGACAGCGTGCAGCGCGGCATGGAGCAGGGCAAGACGATTGTTCTGACCACGCAGGTGCAGAACGAGGGCAGCGACCTGACGGTTTACCAGGTCGGGCACCGTCTGAAAGATACGCTGGGCGTTCTGGAGGCTTATGATATGACTACGGAGGCGGTATTTGCCAAGCTGATGTGGATTCTCGGCAAAACCAAGAAGAGCGGGGAGGTGAAGCGCCTTTTTTACACGCCTGTGGCGCATGACATTCTCTGGCCGGCCACGAAGAACGACTGAAAATAGAGGCGGTGCCCGGATAAAATCTGGGCGCCGGAGCATGCCGGAAAATCCTTTTCGGCGTGCCGCGCAGGTTTTTGAAAACATGGGAAAAAGTTTTTAAAGCTTATCATTACAGGGGGAGGGAACCCCTCCCGGGTTCCTTTCACAGCTGTTTTTTCTCCCATTGAATCGGCCTCTGCCGTTTGCCCGGAAGTCTCAAGCGCCCGGATAAAATCCGGGCGCTTGAGACTTTTAAAACAGGGCATGGGCACTTTTTTAGGCGGACTGTGGCCGCTTGCCGCTCCGTCTCAATATCCCCTGAAAGAGACAGTTTGATGCCGGAAGTATTTTCGCCCGCGTCCCTGCCGCTCATCCTGTGAAAGGTTTCGCAGGAGATGCCTTTTTTACGACAGTGGAACCGTTACGGTGTTGTTTGCTTTCTCCCAGGGGAAGGTCAGCGTAAGGCCGGTCACCTGGTTTACCTTCAAAATTTTACCGAAGGGGCTTGTGCGCGTATACGTGGTATCCGTCCAGTTTTCATTTCCGGGCAGAATTTCTCCGGGGGTTTCGTGTTTGTTTCCGTCAAATTCCGTGAAGGATGTTCCGCCTTTCAGCTTCAGCGAGCAGGTGAGCAGACCGCCGCATTTTTTGAGCTCCGAGTCGTCAATGAGCTGTTTCAGCCCGTTTCCGCCGATATTGAGCGTCATCGACAGAGGGGAGAGATCGACGGATTTTACCAGCATCTCGCAGCCGTTGATGTCATAGGTCTTGTTGATTTCAAACCGCTGGGTTTTGTCCAGATAGGAGAGCGTCCAGGACAGTTTCCAGTTTCCCTCCACGAGATTGTACATGTCCAGCTTTCCCTTATCGGCCTGAAGGTTTGTAAAGTTAAATGTAATTGGCTTGCCTTTCCAGTCCGCCTTCTCACTGTTGTTCAGCCGTACCTCATAATAGCGGTCATTGGCTGCCCCGGTGGGCGAGCCGGTTTTGTCGCTGTTGTTCATGAAACTTCCGGACCAGCTGACAGGCTGCCCGTTGATGTCGGCGTTCGTATACTCAAAC
Source organism: Dysosmobacter sp. (assembly GCA_041859815.1). Classification (GTDB taxonomy): domain Bacteria; phylum Bacillota; class Clostridia; order Oscillospirales; family Oscillospiraceae; genus Oscillibacter. Next base: position 11,599 of record JBFLFX010000042.1, read on the forward strand.
AGGTTTGTATCCGACAGGGTGATTCCCTTCGGGGCTTTGACGTCAAACAGCACATAGACGCCGCTTTGATCGCCAAGCGTCTGGACGGCGGTGATCGTCACGCCGTTCTTCGTCACGGCCCGATTCACGGCTCCCACGGCTCCGTCCGAGGCCAGCTGGCTTTGCTGCTGCTTATTTGCCCCGAAATGATCGGCCAGCTTGCCGTTCCATTGGACCACGTATGCGGCCGCGGCCGTCACGCCAAGGGCCGCGATCACGGCCGCAAGTACGAGGGGAAATTTCTTTTTCATAACTCTTTTCCTTCCGCTTTTATTGAATATTTGCGTGTCCAGGGTACGCTGTACTGTTTCGTGGAAGCTCTGGGGAACCTCCGGGAAAACATTGTCCCAATCATGACTGTTCATGGATCAGAACCTCCTTTTCTCCAAGAACCGATTTCAATTTCGCGCGGGCGCGCGACAGCCTGCCCTTTACCGTGCCCTCCGGTATTTTTAAGATCTTGGACATTTCCGCCGTCTGAAAACCTTCCATATAATGCAGGACGATTGCCAGGCGGAGGTCTGTTTTGAGCCCCATAATGGCGTCAAACAGGCCCAGATCGTTTTGCTGTTCCGCCGGCTCCCCTGTCTCCATATAGTCTTCAAGCGGAATCGTCCTTTTGTTTGCACGGCGCATCCGGTAACATTCGTTTATCAGAATTCTGCACAGCCACGTCTTGAAGAATCTGTCGTCTCTTAAGCTGTAAAGTTTGCTGTATGCCGTGATGATGGCTTCCTGAACGGCATCCGCGCAGTCACAGTCGTTTCTCAGAATGGATTTGGAGATGTGATACAGCGTGGCTTCCGCTGCCGTCACCTTTTCGGCAAACTCATTTTTGTCCACGGCGTCGCTCCCTTTTTATGTGCGTCATGATGTCCCTTTCCCGGGCCCTGTTTGAAAAATCGTCGTATCTGTCTTTTCACCGGATTCTGCGCCGTGCTGCGTTCCGTTTCCCCGCATAAACCAGGGATCCGGCGGAATTTGCCTTGCCCGACGTAAAGTTCGGTAAAAAAATCAAACGCCTCGATTTTCAACCGGGGCCTCATCGGCCGATAAAATCTTGAGCTCTGACAATTAGATTCTTCAGGACGGCGTTTGGTTCGCAGATAGGAGAAAATTCTCCGTAAAATTTTTATTTCAATTTTTTGAGAATACAGGCGTAGCGGCGGTGCGGGCATCCTTTTGAAAACCGGAAGAATTTGACAGCCGGAGAGAACGGAGCGCGGCCGCTTCCAATTTTTACGCATCCCCCGTACGCCTGCGCATTGTACGGGAGAAACCAGATATAAACGGGGGACTGCCGGGAGGCGAAAGACAGGGGCGGGGCGATCGGCATTGCCCTGCGGCAGCTCCCGCGTGGATGCAGCGCTTTTCTTTGGCGGCGGCATTTTTTTGCGGCCGTTCAGACGCGCCGCAAACGAATCCGGCTGCCGGCCGGACGTTTCCGACCGGCCGGAACGATCCGTAAAGGCAAAGCCCGGACTTTTGTCCGGGCTTTGCCTTTACGGATGCTTATGAATTTTCCGAAGGGGAAGGATTACTTTCCCTCTTTAGCGGCGCGTTCGGCGCGGTGCTTTGCTTTTTCGGCGTCCAGATAGGCTTTCTTGGCCTTGTAGCGTGCCTCACCCTTACTGCCGTACCAGAGCTTTTCGGAAGCGGGCGCCCAGTTCTTGGCGTACTGGTCGCACTTGGCGCACAGATGCTCGGCAGACTCGGGAGACTGGGGATCGGTGGAGTGCGCGCCGGCCTTGGCAACCATCTCGCGCAGTCTCTCCGGATTCTCCAGCATCGGGCAGGGGCGCAGCATATTCTCGTTGAACGGCTGGCCGTCGTGGTAAGTCATGAACATCGGGGAGCGCAACGCTTCCAGCAGAGTCTTTTCACGGATATTGGAATCGGAATAGTGAATAAACACGCAGGGATCAATGTCGCCGTTGGCATTGATATGCAGATAACGGCGTCCGCCGGCGATGCAGCCGCCCACATATTCCGCGTCGTTCTGGAAGTCCATTGCGAACAGCGGCTTGCGGTTCCGGTAGTCGCGGATGCGTTTATACATCTCAGTGCGCTGCTCCGGCGTGGGCAGAAGTTCGGGAACCGCGTCGTTGCCCACGGGCATGTAGTGGAAATACCAGACGTAAAGAGCGCCCATCTTAATCATCCAGTCGTAATACTCCTCCGAGGTGATGGACTCGAAGTTCTGTCTGGTGTAGCAGCAGGAGACGCCAAAGATCAGATGCTTGGAACGCAGAATATCCATGGCCTTGACGACCTTTGCAAAGGTGCCCTTGCCGCGGCGCGCGTCGGTGGCCTCTTCAAATCCCTCCAGCGAAATGGCGGGTCTGAAGTTATGGACGCGCTTAATCTCCTCGGCAAATTCCTCATCGATCAGAGTCCCGTTTGTAAAGCAGAGGAACTCGCAGTCAGGATGCTTCTCGCACAGCTTAATGAGATCGTTCTTCCGGACCAGAGGCTCGCCGCCGGTGTAGATATACATATAGACGCCCAGCTCCTTGCCCTGGCGGATAATGTCGTCGATTTCGTCATAGGTAAGGTTCAGCTTGTTGCCGTATTCCGCGGCCCAGCAGCCGGTGCAGTGCAGGTTGCAGGCGGAGGTGGGATCCAGCAGGATTGCCCAAGGCACATTGCAGTGGTACTTTTCACGGACTTCTTCCTGCCTGTCCCAGCCGATCAGATTGGCGTTGAGGAAGAAATTGACGAATGTCGATTTCAGCTCTTCACGGTCGATGTCACGCACCAGATGCATAATGAGCTTATGATAAACATGATCCGGGTCATTAATTGCAGTACGGATGGCGTTGCGCTGGGAGACAAATTCTCCGTGGGCAAACTTATCCACCCAGTCCATCAGCTTGGGAAGGTTTTTCTCAGGATCCTTTGTAATGTAGTTGACGGCCTGTTCAATACCGAACTTTTTCATGCTGTTGGGTAATTGCATGGAATATCACTCCTTTTACTTTACAACAACCATATCTTACCGCACAGGAAAAATTTGTTCAATAGACAACTTTGCCCGGGTGTCGAAATTGAAATATCATTTTCCAAATAAAACGGAGGAAAATCCGGTTTTCCCTCCCGACGGTTGACAATCCCGGCAGGACTCGGTAAAATAAAAGCTTAACGAAGTGTTTTGCTCATAGCGCAGTTGCTCTTGGAGAGACATATTAGATGTAAAGGATGGAAGGACATGGCAGAGGATAAAAGACAGGTGGACGCGATTACGCCCCGGGATACGGACTTCGCCCAATGGTACACGGACGTGTGCCGGAAGGCGGAACTGATTGACTATACCAGTATGAAAGGAATGTTTGTCCTGCGCCCGTATGGATACGCGATTTGGGAAAATATCCGGAACGTGCTGGACGGCGAATTTAAAAAGACGGGACACACCAATGTCTCCATGCCGATGCTGATCCCTGCGTCTCTGCTTCAGAAGGAAAAGGATCACGTTGCCGGCTTTGCGCCGGAGTGTGCGTGGGTGACCATGGGCGGCAGCGAGAAGCTGGAGGAGCCGCTGTGCATCCGTCCCACTTCCGAGACGCTGTTCTGCGATCACTGGGCGCGCGTCGTTCACTCTTGGCGCGACTTGCCGATGCTTTATAATCAGTGGTGTTCCGTACTGCGCTGGGAAAAGACCTCCCGCCCCTTCCTGCGCCATCGGGAGTTTTTGTGGCAGGAGGGCCACACCCTGCACGCCACGGCGGAAGAAGCCGTCGCGGAGACGAGGCAGCAGCTGGAATGCTATGCCGGGTTCTGCGAGGACACGCTGGCCATGCCCGTGGTGCGCGGTAAGAAAACCGACAAGGAAAAGTTCGCCGGCGCGGAGGCAACCTACACCATCGAGTGCATGATGCATGACCACAAGGCGCTGCAGGGCGGAACCTCCCACTATTTCGGGAACGGATTTCCCACCGCCTATGGGATTGCCTTTACCGATCAAAACAACCGGCTGGTGCATCCCTACGAGACTTCCTGGGGGCTGTCCACCCGGATTATCGGCGGCCTGATCATGACGCACGGCGATGACAACGGTCTGGTGCTGCCGCCCCATGTGGCGCCGGTTCAGGCGGTGGTGATTCCCGTGGCTGCCCATAAGCCCGGCGTGCTGGAGGCCGCCGCCGCGCTGCGGGATCGGCTGAAAACGGCGGGTATCCGCGTCAAGATGGATGATTCCGACAATTCTCCCGGCTGGAAGTTTGCCGAGTATGAAATGAAGGGCGTGC
>JBFLFX010000043.1:0-15571 GCA_041859815.1 Dysosmobacter sp.
CGGGCTTTGTGGCTGAAAACGTGCTGTCCGGCCTGGTAACCTTCTCCGACTGGGACGTGGTGGAGAAAAACCCGGACGCCGTCTTGCTGGACGTGCGGGAGGACGCGGAGCTGATGACCTTCTCCCTGCCCCGCGCAAAGCAGATTCCCCTGGGACAGCTTCGGAACCGTCTGAACGAGCTGGATCCCGCGAAGGAAACCGTCGTGTTCTGCGCCATCGGCGTGCGCTCCTATAACGGCGCACGGATCCTGATGCAGCACGGATTCCGGAACGTGAAGCTCTATCCGGCCGGGACAAAGTTCTATCAGTCCACCCACTACCAGGCGGAAGCTCTGCCGGCAAATGCGCCGTCCTCTTTTGCCGACAGCGGGCAGGCAGTTGCGGAGCCTCCGGCGGACGCCGTCCAGCTGGACTGCTGCGGTATGCAGTGCCCCGGCCCGATTATGAGAGTCTACGAAACCATGCAGAACCTCAGGCAGGGCGACGCGCTGGAGATCACCGCCTCCGATCCCGGTTTTGTACGGGACATCGACGCATGGTGCCGCAGAACCGGCAACACACTGCTCTCCAGCGGACATGAGGGAACCGATTTCGTGGCAAAAGTCCGCAAGGGCGGAAAATCCCCCGTCAACGCGGTGAAAGAAACGCCGGAGGGTAAAACCATCATCGTCTTTTCCGGTGATTTGGATAAGGTTCTGGCCAGCTTCATTATCGCCAACGGCGCCGCTGCCATGGGCCGCCCCGTAACCATGTTCTTCACTTTCTGGGGGCTGACCGCGCTGCGGAAATCTGAAAAACAGCCAGTGAAAAAGACCCGGATGGAATCCATGTTCGGTTCCATGCTGCCCCGCGGAATTGGAAAGCTGAAGCTCTCCAGAATGAACATGGGCGGCATGGGCACCGCCATGATGAAGCGGATCATGAACGACAAAAATGTCGATTCCCTGGAAGACATGATGAAAAAAGCCATCAAGGCAGGCGTAAAAATCGTCGCCTGCTCCATGAGCATGGATGTAATGGGCATCAAGCCGGAGGAGCTTATCGACGGCGTGGAAATCGGCGGCGTCGGCACCTATCTGGGCGATGCGGAGGAGTCCAACGTGAATTTGTTCATCTGATAGGAAAGCGGGACGCCGGAGGTTTCCGGCGTCCCGTGGCATCCCATGCATCCCGCGCTTTTTATGCTTCCGATCTTCTGGTGCGGCGTTCCTCCTCCGTCAGCGCCCGCAGCTTCTTTTTATCCAGAATCCGAATCCCGCCCCGGAACAGTTCCACCGCACCCTCTCCGGCAAGGTATTTCAGCATCCGGGTCACTACTTCCCGGGCGCTGCCCATGTACCGGGCAATCTGCTCGTGGGTCAGGCGAATCACATTCGTGCCCTCCTTGGCGCTCTCATCCAGCAGAAAAATTGCCAGCCGCCGATCCACGCCCATAAACAAAATCTGCTGCATCGCCCACATCACATCGGAAAACCGGCTGGTCGCCAGTTGATAGCCGAAGCACTTTACATAAATGTTCTCGTCCGCCAACTGATGAAACGCCGGTGAGTTGATAAGGAAAATTTCCGTGTCCTCCTCCGCGTCGATAAACACGTCAAAGGTGATGGTTTCCATCAGGCAGGACGCAGAGAGCACGCACACATCCCCCGGGAACAGGCGGTACAGCGTGACGTCACGTCCGCTCTCCGACAGAAGATAAGTCCGCAGCTGTCCGCGCTTCACCAGCAGGACGCCCACGCAGTCCTCGCTGCCGCTGTGGATAGCGGTTCCCTTCGGATAGCAGACGGAGACGGTGTTTGCGCAGAGCAATTCCTTTTCCTCCGCGCTCAAATGCTCCCAAAACGAAAAGTTTTTGGCAAAAAGCTCCCGGCAGCCAATATCCATATGACACGCCCTCCATTCATCTGCGTTTGAATTTTTTCTTATTTTATATCAATTCCATGCCGGAGGAAAGAGAAGGTCCCCCGGCTTGTATTTTTATCCGGACAGCCCTACAATGGCAGAAAAGAGCTCACGGCAGAAACCGTCCGCGGCATAAAAGCGGCACGGCCCTGCCAGCTGGCGGCATTTCCGGCAAAGGGCGGCTGTCTGCCGCTTTTGCAGGCTGATGTCTGCTGATTATTTTGAAACGGGGATCAATATGATTGAACTGTACCGAAACGACTTGATTTACAGTATTTCCTATGCGCTTGACTTTGTGGAGAGGGATGTTGTGCTGGTTTCCGAACACCACTCCAGACGCGTTGCCTATCTTGCCGCCTCCCTGGGGAAAAATCTGGGGTATCCCGGCGAACGCCTGCTCAATCTGGCCGCCTGCGGCGCGCTGCATGACAACGCCCTTTCAGAATATCAGCAAAAGGCGCTGCTGAACGGCTGGCAGCTGACACCGGAGGGGATCGCATCCAGCCTTGCCTACCACTGCACTGTGGGAGAAGAGAATATTTCCGGGCTGTCGTTTTATGACACCGTCCGCGGCGCGGTGCTCTATCACCATGAAAATGCGGACGGATCCGGGCCTTTTGGAAAAACAGCGGCGCAAACGCCGGTTTTTTCCCGGCTGATCCATATTGCGGATACGGTTGACACGCAGTTCGATCTCAGCGAAATGACGCCGGAAAAATACCGGCGGGTACGGGAATTTGTGCGCCGGGAAACCGGAAAGATGTATGATGCCCAGACGGTTCATGCCTTTCTGAGCGAGTTTTCCACACCGGAAAAAATGCATCTGGACTTGAGCACGCTAAATCGGCGTCTGCGGGAAAACCTGCCCGAAGTCCGCACCGCATACCAGCCGGGGCAGCTCATCCGCCTGGCCAGTATTTTCTCCAAAATCATCGACTGTAAATCACCGTTTACCTGCCGCCATTCCAGGGGCATTGCGGAAAAGGCCCGACGCATGGGCGCCTATTACGGCTGGAGTGAGGACGTGCAGGCGGAGCTCTATCTGGCGGGCGCTGTCCATGACGTGGGGAAACTGATTGTGAAATCCGACATTCTGGAAAAGCCGGACAGGCTGACAGATACGGAGTACCGCAGCATCCGGCACCACGCCTACGGCAGCTATGTGGTGCTGCATTCCATCCGCGGCATGGAGGAGATCTCCCGCTGGGCCTATCTCCACCATGAGAAACTGGACGGCAGCGGCTACCCCTTTGGGAAAACCGGCGCGGAGCTCAATCAAAAAGAGCGCCTGATGGCCTGCCTTGATATCTATCAGGCGCTGCGCGAAGAGAGGCCCTATAAGGAGGGGTACAATCATGCAAAATCCATGGAAATTCTGCGGGAAATGGCCGGAAACGGGCTGATTGACAGCCGGATTGTGGAGGATATCGACGTGTGCCTGAAAAACAGCGCCGTGGAAAATCCCGGAGATTCCGAGGAGACGCTCCTCCAATAAGTCCCGTTATGCAGCGCGCCCGCGGAAAAATGCCCTCCTCTCCGGCAAAAAACGGATCGGCAGTGCCGATCCGTTTTTCCGACGCTTTTACAGTACGTGCCCCGCTTCCAGCCACATCCGATCCGCGGTATCCGTCCACTCCCGGGCGCAGTCCACACACTTGGCGGCCAAATCCCGGATATTACAGGAATTGTCCGTTGCTCGGGCGCCGGTACTTTCAATCATGGAGACGATGCGCTCTGGACTGTCCAGCAGCGGACACGGGCGCAGTAGATTCCGGTTAAAGGGCTGCTCGTTGTGGAACGCCATAAACAGCGGAGACTGCAGAATCTCCAGCAGGGACTTCTTACGGATATTGGAATCTGTGTAGTGAATATACAGGCAGGGTTCCATATCGCCCCGGGCATTCAGGTAGCAGTAGCCGCGCCCGCCCGCCAGACAGCCGCCCATAAACTCGCCGTCGTTCCAATGATCCGTGGTCAGCAGCGCCTTTGTCCTGCGGAAAGCCTTCAGACTGCGGTGGAACTGTTCCCGCTGCTCCGCCGTGAGGAGCAGCTCTGCGTCACAGTCCCTGCCCGTCGGCATATAAGCGGAAAATGACGCAAACTTTGCGCCCAGATAAATCATAGTGTCATAAAATCGTTCGCTGCCCACTACCCTGCAATTCTGCGCGGTGTAACGGCAGGCAACACCAAAGAGGATCTTCCGCTTTTGCAGCAGCTCCATAGACGCGCAGACCCGATTGAACGCGCCCTCGCCCCGCGCGGCATCCGTCTCCTTCTGAAGTCCGTCCACCCAGATAATCGGAATGCAGTTCTTCACCCGCAGTAAATCCTGCGCAATCCCCTCGTCAAGGCGCATCCCGTCCATCTGAAACAGAAAGACACATTCGGAATTTTTATTGCACAGCGCAATCAAATCACTGCGCCGCGCTGGAAAATCAGCACCGGTAAAACAGTAAATATAAACGCCCAGCTCTTTTCCCTGTTCAATCACGCCGTCGATCTCATCAAAGCTCAGGCCGCAGGCCGCCCCACCCTCCGAGGGTATTTCGGTCATATCTATCACAATCGTCCAGGGGATGTTGCAGTGATACTGCCGCCGCTTTTCCATCAGGCGTTTGTTATCCAGCACATTCCCATTGAGCATGAAATTGGTAAACAGAGTCTTGCGAACCTCGTCATCCACATCGTTCCACAGGCTGAGGGCCAGTTTATACCAGTTGTTTTCCGGATTGCTGGCATACTTCCGAATCACCGGAAGCTGATTGGCTACATAGCCGTTTTTGTCCAGCTTTTCAAGCCAGTCCACCAGTTTCAGAAAGTTCTGTTCGGGATTTCGATCCAAAAACTCATACGCTTTGCTGAATGCAATGCGTTTGGCCACTTCAGACACGTTCATACAGGTATCTCCTTTGCCATGCTTCACAGCCTATTCTATCTTCCGTGCGGGCATTTGAATATAGGCAGATTATTTTATGTGTCTAAACTTCATAAAAAATTCACGGAATTGTATTATTTTTTTCGGCGCAGGCAAAAACCGCAGAGAGATCCGCATTTGTGCGGAATCACTGCTGCGGATTTTGATTCAAATTGTGCAGCATCAGCTGGATGCTTCCGCTCATTGCCATCTGGAATTTGTTTAGCGAAGCAAAGGTGTGATCCTCCACCCGCATCCGGTTTCCAATCCACTGCGCCACAATTCCCGTGGTGGCAAGCGTAAAGATTTCAGTTACAAAATCAATGTTTTCCTGGGAAACCGTCTCGTCCATTCCCATGGCCTGATGTCGGACAATGGCGTTGCAATACGGCTGGAGTCCCTTGCGGATGTAATCGGCGACAACGGCATGGTTGATGGAGTTGTAGGCGTTCAAAATCAGGACTTTGTTGTCCAGCAAAAATTTTGTCAGCTTCTCCAGGCCGGAAGTCCAGTCGTTATAGTCCAGCAGGTCCTCGTCCACATGATCCGCGGCATCCTGAAAAATCCATTCGATCAGGTCGTATATATCATGGAAATGATAATAAAAAGTCTGACGGTTTACGCCGCAGTCCTCCACAATATCTTTCACTGTAATCTTGTCAAAACTGCGCTTGCTCAATAGTTTTTCAAAAGAGTTCGCCAAAGCACGCTTGGTTGTCAGAGACATTTTGAGAGACCCCGCCTTTCTGACGTTATCCGCCGTACTGCTTTCGTTTGAATTATAACATCTTTTTAACAATAAGGAAAGTGAAAAAAGCATCGGGAGCGTCCGGGCATTCTCCGGACGCTCCCAACGTTTTCATTTGACACTCAGAATCGGCTGAATCTGCTCGCCCCGCAGCGCCGCCTCCATCGTTGCCGGAAGCAGGTGGAAATCCGCCACCAGCGAACAGGGCTTTTTCTCCGGATTGTCCTGTCTGAACGGCACAAAGTAGTAATTTTTGCGCACCAGCAATTCCCCGATATTTTTCGCGCTGGCGGAAAGCCCGTCGTTGGTGGAAACCGCCAGCACCACCGGTTTGCCTCCCCGCAGATGTGCCTTGGCCGCCATGGTCACCGCCGTGTCGGTCACTCCGCACGCCAGCTTTGCCAGCGTGTTTCCCGTACAGGGCGCGATCACCAGAATATCCAGCAGCCCCTTGGGGCCGATGGGTTCCACCGCGCGGATGTCCGACCAGACCGGATGCCCGGTCAGCGCCTCCAACTGCCGCACCAAATCATCCGCCGTTCCAAAACGGGTATCGCTGCCCGCCGCCGTCTCCGACAAAATAGGAATCACAATCCGATATTGATCGGTGATTTCCCGCAGCACCTTCAGCACTTTTTCATGGGTGCAGAAAGAGCCGCACATGGCAAATCCCACACGTTCCTCTCTCACTGTAAGTCCCCCCGTTCCTCCAGAATATGATACACCGCGTCCCGGACGGCTTCCGCCGCGGTCAGAGGAGAGGTTTTCCCGGGCAGCCCCCGTGCCTGCACCGCATTGAGTCCCTGTGCCTTCGCTGCGTCCAGATCAAATCCCGGCACAGAGGCCAGTTCCATGCAGAGGCAGCCCGCAGGCAGTTCCGCCAGCAGTCCGCTGTCCAGAATCGGCGCCGGAACCGTGTTGAATACCGCCCGGAAATCGCCCAGTTTTCCGCGCAGGCGATCGGTCCACAGCGGCTGCCAGCCAAACGCGCGGATCCACGCCAGATCCCCGTATTTTCTGGCGCTGACGGAAACCCGCGCGCCCAGCCCGCTCAGGCGGTGCGCCAGCAATTTTCCGATTCGCCCGAAGCCGATCACCAGGCAGTTGCAGCCGCAGAGCGTCTCCGGCAGCTGTTCCATGGCGATTTGAAGCGCGCCCTCCGCCGTCGGCGCCGCGTTGGCCACGGCGGCTTCTTCCCTCAGCATATAATCCGTCAGTTCCACTTCCGCCTCTTCCGCCTCCCGGTACTGCGCCGGGTTGACTTTACCCGCCGTTACCAGACGCGGCTTTTGCAGGCGCGGAAACAGATCGGCGGTAGCTATCTGCACACCCGCGCAGTTCAGGATCCCTGCTTCCCGGCACAGCGGAACCGGCAATACCGCTACGTTTGCATCCGCCGCGCCGTCCAGCGGCAAATTGCCCGGCGCATCCCACTGGGAAAGCCCGTAAGTATGAACGGAATATCCGTCCCGCTGCAACAAATCAGCCAGATAGGCCTGCCGCCCATCGCCGCCGATGACTCCAAAAGTCAGTCTCATGATGTTCCCCTCCTGGAGCATTCTATGAGGGAGGAAAAGCGGCGGTGATTGCCGCCGCGCAAAAGGGCGGGGCACAGACCCTGCTGTGTCCCGCCCCGGCTTTATCATTTTTCCGACATTCGCTTCTTCGCTTCGCGGATCAGCGCCTCACGGTCATTGGGCAGTTTTCCGTCCACCACGCCGTGCAGCAGAAACCGCAGAATTTTTCCCACCTCCGGGCCGCAATAGCCCAGCGCGGTCATGTCATGTCCGTTCACCGCCAGCTGGCGGAGAGAAAAGCAGGCGCTTTGTTCCAACAGTCCGTTCAGCACCGCCTCCACGGCGTCGTACTCTCTCTGGCGGCCCAGATACGCCGGGGCCTGGGCCAGATTGTCCGCGCGCTTCACCGCCAGCAAGCGGCGGAAATTCTTCTCTCCAAACCGCAGCAGCGCACGGCGCACACTCTTCTCCGTAGGGGCAACCAGACGGTCGTGCTGCTCCACCAATACCAGAATATCCTCCCGATCGGCGGTGCTGAACCGCAGACGGCGAAGGATGGCGTCCGCAAGTACCCGACTTGCCTTCGCGTGCCCCAGAAAATGCCCCGTTCCCTCCGCGTCCAGCCGAAAGCTGGCGGGCTTGCCCAAGTCGTGCAGCAGCATGGCCATCCGCAAAACCGGTTCCTGCGGAACCGCCGCCACGCTTCTGGCGGTATGCTCCCACACATCGTAGCAGTGGTGGCAGTTCCGCTGGTCAAACCCCACCGCCGGGGTGATTTCCGGCAAAATCACCCCCAGAACCTCCGGGTAGCCCAGCAGAATTTTACACACGCCGCTGCCGCACAGCAGCTTTACAAGCTCCGTCCGAATCCGCTCCGCGGAGATTTCCCGAAGCAGCGGTCGCTGCTCCCGCAGCGCCTGCGCGGTGCCCTCCTCCAGGGAAAATTCCAAGACCGACGCAAACCGCAGCCCCCGGAGGATCCGCAGCGCATCCTCCCGAAACCGGCACGCCGGATCCCCCACGCAGCGCAGCGTTTTTGCCTGCAAATCCGCCCGCCCGCCGAACGGATCCTCCACGGTTCCGCGTACATCCATTGCCATGGCGTTCACCGTGAAGTCCCGCCGCCGGAGATCCTCCCGCAGGGAGCCGGAAAACGTCACGCTGACAGGGTGGCGGTGATCCGCATATGCTCCGTCGCAGCGGTAGGTGGTTATCTCCACCGGCTGCTCCGCCGTGCGCACCGTAACGGTTCCGTGCCTGATTCCGGTGGGGATTGCCCGCTGTCCGAATACCCGCATGATTTCCTCCGGCCGCGCAGAGGCGGCCACATCCCAGTCGCCCGGGACACGGCCCAGCAGCGTGTCCCGGACACAGCCGCCCACACACCATGCTTCAAACCCGTTTTCGTTCAATTTTTCCAAAACTTCCCGCACAAATTCCGGTATTTCCGACACGCCTCGTCCCCTCCTTTCGGTTGCATTCCCCTTGCTTGTGTATTATAATGATCTGACATTAATTATACTATGATTGGATGTTTTTTGCAATTCGCGGCAAGGCCGCAATAAAGGAGTTTCTTTTATTATGATGAACAACCCCCATCCGATTTCCGATTATATCATCCCCGGTATGCGCGCGCATCTTGTGGGCATCGGCGGCGTTTCCATGTGTCCTCTGGCCGAGGTTCTGCTGAAGCAGGGGCTTCTGGTACAGGGCTCCGATATGTCCGAAAGCACTTCCGTCAAGCGCCTCCGTTCGCTGGGCATTCCGGTGGCCGCGGGACACAGCGCGGAGAACCTCGGCGACTGCGATTTTGTCATCCGGACCGCCGCGGTACATGACGACAACCCAGAAATCTCCGGCGCCATCGCCCGCGGAATCCCCGTCTACGAACGCGCGCAGGCGTGGGGCGCCATTATGCGGAATTACGAAAACGCGCTGTGCATCTCCGGCACCCACGGGAAAACCACCACAACCTCCATGTGCACGCACATTTTTATGGCCGCACAGAAAGACCCCACCGTCATGATCGGCGGCACACTGCCGCTTCTGAACGCCGGCTACCGCGTGGGGCACGGCAATACCATTATTCTGGAATCCTGTGAGTACTGCAACAGCTTTTTGTACTTTTTCCCCACGGTGGCGGTCATTCTGAATGTGGAGGCCGACCATCTGGATTTTTTCAAGGATTTGGAAGATATTGAACACTCCTTCCATAAATTTGCGGATCTAGTGCCGCCCTCCGGCACGGTCATCGCCAACGCTGACGATCAGGGCGCCATGGACGCCGTGAGTGGCGTGGCGCACCCGGTGTTTACCTTCGGTCTGGAACACCCGGCGGACTGTACGGCGGTAAACATTGAGGAGCGCAACTGCTTCCCGCTATTCGACGTGCTGATCCACGGGGAAAAATATGCCCATGTCCAGCTGCGGATTCACGGGCGGCACAACATCTTCAATGCACTGGCCGCCGCCTCCGCCGCATACGCGCTGGGCATTCCCGGCTCCGCCGTGGAGGAGGGGCTCGCCTCATTCACCGGCGCCAACCGCCGCTTTGAAAAAAAAGGCGTCTATCACGGCGCGGATATTTACGATGACTACGCCCACCATCCGGATGAGCTGCACGCCCTGCTGGAGTCCGCAAAAGAGTTGGGCTACAAGCGGATCATCGTGGCATTTCAGCCGCACACCTATTCCCGCACGCAGAAACTGTTCGACCGTTTTGTCGAGGAGCTGCGGGTTCCCGACATTACGGTACTGGCGGAAATCTACGCCGCGCGGGAGACCAACACCATCGGCATCTCCTCCGCCGATCTGTGCCGGAATATCCCCGGCTCTTACTACTGCTCCACGCTGGACAAAGTCACCGATAAGCTGTCCCAGCTGGCCCAGCCGGGCGATCTGATCCTCACGGTCGGCGCGGGCGATATTTACCGCGCGGGAGAAAAGCTGCTGGAACGGGAACGCCCGTAAAAATGTGGATCTCCGAACTTCCGACCGTTCCGCCAAAGGACGCGCTCTGCGCCGCGGAAACGCGCACATTCGCGCTGCTGCGCAGGCTGCATATTCCGCTTACGGCCGTCCGGCACAACACTGCCGAAACCATGGCGGACTGCGTCCAATTTCTTCGCCACCAGCCAATGATGTCCGCAGAAATTTGCATTGCCCGACACAAACCTTGTCAGAAAATCCAACTGCCGCAATTTTTCAAACAGATCCAAAGCAAAAATCAGACGAACGGGAACCGCACGGCTCCCATCCGCCTGATTTTTTCAGTGATGACTGTCCTGCAAGGCCAGGCGCTTCGTGTAATAATAGCGCCTGCCCGTCACTAGGTACTCGGTCAGGACAAAAGCTTCCCGATAGCCGTGCTTTTCGTAAAACTTCGGTGCCTGAAAGTGAAACGTGTCCACAAAAGCATACCGGCACCCACGCTCCACGGCGGCGGATTCCGCCCGTTCCAACAGACGGCTGCCGACGCCCTGCTCCCGCAGCGGCTCCGATACCCACAAATATTTAATGCTCAGCCAGTTACCGTGCGTCGTGCCAATCAGCCCCGCCGCGGGTATTCCCCGCTCATTGCGGAGGAAAATTCCCATCTGTCTGGGATGTTTGTCCTCCAGCCGGGCAAGATTATATTCCAGCAGTCCCCGATAGACGGCGTCTTCATCCGCACGCGCAATCCGGTCGGTCATTTCCAGGTTCATATATGCTCTCCCCTCTGTCACAAAATTTCCGCAAGCTCCCCCAGCAGCGCATCCGCTGCGCAGCAGTGCAGGGTAAATTCCCCGCCGCCGCTCATCGCCGCACCCGCAGCGTAGCCGGGGAACGGTTCAAACGCGCGATACAGCGGATCGTCCGGCGCGTGTTTTTCCATCAGCGCCCGGAATCCACTCCCGTCGCGCTTGGCCAACGCCTCCCGGCAAACCCAGCAGCGGAAAAATGCGTCCGGATCGGTTTCCCCCGCCAGCCGCCGTATGGCCGCCGGATTCATCGGGCGGATTTTTTCAATGTCCACGCCCAGATCCAGCGGCGAAACGCCGGCCAGCACGGCGCCGTCCGTATGACTGAGATTGAAGCAGACCTCCGGAAATCCGGGAAAGAACGGTTTTCCCCCGTCGGACAGCGCGACTTCCGGCAGCCGGTTCCACCGCACGGTTTTCTTCAGCGCCAGCCGCAGCGCGGCATACGCGCACAGCGGTTCCGCGCGGCGCCCCGTGTTTTCTATCCGCTTCCGACGCGCCGGCGGAAGAAGCTGCATCGCGAACTGCTCCTGCCGCGGCGTCAGCGCGCGGTCAATCCGAACCGCCCAGATCCCCGTCATCGTTTCGTCTCCTCTTCGTATTTCTTTCGGCTGATTTTATCATGAATTTTATGAAAAAGTAAAGCGCAGACGGCAATCAAATAAAATTTTTCCAAGAATTTTTAAAAAAAAAGAGGATTTTATAAAATTTCGGGGTATATCTAAACTTGTATAGGAAGAAACAGCGCTTTTAAACCGGGAGAGGATTATTTTCCCGGCACATTTGGACAGGCAGGAGGTGCGGACAGTGTCATTTCCCCAGAGCTTTCTGGACGAGCTGATTTCACGGAACGATATTGTGGACGTTGTGGGCAGCTATGTGGCGCTGACCAAAAAGGGCAGCAACCTGTTTGGGCTCTGCCCCTTCCACAGCGAGCGGACGCCCTCCTTTTCCGTATCTCCGGACAAGCAGATTTACTATTGCTTCGGCTGCAAGCGCGGGGGCGGAGTCATCAACTTTATCATGGAGGAAGAGGGATTGAATTTTCCCGACGCGGTCCGGTTTCTTGCCAAGCGGGCCGGGATGGCGGTTCCCGAGGAAGACGGCAACCGCGAGGCCGCACACCGCAGGCAACGGCTTCTGGAACTGAACCGGGATGCCGCCCGCTTTTACTACGATTTGCTTCAAAAGCCGGAGGGCCGCGCAGTGCGGGAATATCTGGACAGGCGAAAAATCCGCCGCGCCACGGCGGTGAATTTCGGCATGGGCGCTTCTCCGGACAGTTGGGACACCCTGTTGACCGCCATGACGGCAAAGGGGTACTCCAAATCGGAGCTGCTGACTGCCGGACTGGTGGTGCAGGGAAAAGGCGGACATCTCTACGACAAGTTCCGCAATCGGCTGATGCTCCCCGTCGTGGATGTCCGGGGCGACGTCGTGGCCTTCGGCAGCCGTGTGCTGGACAAGTCCGAGCCGAAATACATGAACTCGCCGGAAACCCCGGTGTACAGCAAGCGGCGCGTTCTGTACGGCCTCAATCTCGCGAAAAAATCCAAGCGTCCCAACATCATCCTCTGCGAAGGCAACCTGGACATTGTCACGCTGCATCAGGCGGGATTTGACAACGCGGTGGCTTCCATGGGGACGGCGCTGACCGTGGAGCAGACCCGCCTGCTCTCCCGCTATACCAAGGAGCTGATTCTCTGCTACGACAACGACAACGCCGGGAAAATTGCCACGGAGCGGGCGCTGCAGATCCTGAACAACTCGGAATTTACCGTCCGGGTCCTCCAGCTTCCCCGCCGGATGGCGGACGGCGAGCTGGTCAAGCAGGATGCGGACGATTTTATCAAATACCAGGGCGCGGACGCGTTTGAGCGGCTGCTCTCCGGCAGTGAAAACGGCATGGAATTTCGCATGACGCAGATTGCGGGAAAATATGATCTCACAGACGATCCGTCCCGGGTGGCGTACTGCGAGGAAGTCAGCGATCTGATTGCCGAACTGACCAATCCGGTGGAGCGGGAAATTTACTCCACCCGCGCGGCCGAGGCCGCCCGCGTAACGCCCGACGCCATGAAGCTGAACGTCCAGCGCGCGGCCAAACGGCGCGCCGGAAAAGAAAAGCGGGCGCGGCAGCGCATCGCGCTGAATCCCGCGGCCCAGCTGCAGCCCCGAGAGCGGGAACTGCGTTACGACAATGTCCGTTCCGCGCGGGCGGAGGAGGGCGTCCTGCGGCTCCTGCTGCTGGATGAGACGCTCTTCCCGGAGCAGCCTCCGCTGACAAAAGAGGATTTTTCCTCCCCCGTTTTGGGAAAAGTCTATTTTCTGCTGTGGCGGATGCGGGAGACGGGACGTCCGCTGTCCCTGGCCTCGCTCTCCTGTGAACTGACGGCGGATGAAATGAACCATATCACCCTTGTCTGCCAGCAGCCGGAGTCCGCGGAAAACCGCGCGCAGGCGCTGCGCGACTACATAAGCGTCATTCGGGAAGAGGCCGCCAGGCGGGCGGAAGGCACTGGAACCGACCCGCTTTTGGCAGCAACCAAGAAATATAAAAAATTGAAATAGGGTACTGGAGGAAAGCACCATGACAGATGGAAAACAGCCCACCGCAAAAGAATTAAAGGCACGGGCGGACGCGATTCTCGCCGCCGCAGACGCCGCAGAAAAAGCAAAGAAAACCGCCGGAGAAGCCGGGAAAGGCAGCACGGAACCCTCCGCCGAAAAGCCCGCGCGAAAAAAGGCGGACGCCGCAGAGGGCGGCGACGGAAAAACCGCCGTGCGGTCAAACCGCGCTCTGGACGATAAGACGATCGCATCCCTTCCGGCCGCCGCGCTGATCATGAGCAATGAAAAGCTCCGGGAACTGCTGGCCAAGGGCAAGAAAAAGGGCAAGCTGGATTCCGGGGAGCTGATGGAGTCTCTGGACGATCTGAATCTGGAGAGCGACCAGATGGATCAAATTTACGATTCTCTGGAAGCCCTGAACATCGACATCAGCTCCGATGAAGACATTCTGCCGGACACCCCCGAGGAAGAGCCTGCGGACGATGAAATTGCGGATGTTGAGGAAGAGCAGCTGGTGGATCCCAACACTCTGGTCAACAACTTTTCCATTGACGATCCCGTGCGGATGTATCTGAAGGAAATCGGCAAGGTCTCCCTGCTCTCCCCGGATGAGGAGATCTCGCTGGCGCAGGCCATGTCCGCCGGCAACGATGCCAAGCGGCAGCTGCAGGATGCGGAAAAGCGCCGCAAGGCCGGCGAGGAAGCCGCCATGACCGTGGAAGATGCCGCCGCGCTCCGTAAGCTGGTCTACCGCGGGGAAACCGCAAAGCAGAAGCTGGCGGAGGCCAACCTGCGTCTGGTAGTCTCCATTGCGAAGCGCTACGTGGGGCGCGGAATGCTGTTTCTCGATTTGATTCAGGAGGGCAATCTGGGACTTATCAAGGCCGTGGAAAAGTTTGACTACACCAAGGGCTATAAGTTCTCCACCTATGCAACGTGGTGGATTCGGCAGGCAATTACCCGCGCCATCGCGGATCAGGCGCGCACCATCCGGATTCCCGTCCACATGGTGGAAACCATCAACAAGGTCATCCGCGTTTCCCGCCAGCTTTTGCAGGAGCTGGGGCATGATCCCTCCCCCGCGGAAATTTCCAGGGAGATGAATATGCCGGTGGAAAAGGTGCGGGAGATTCTGAAAATCGCGCAGGAGCCGGTTTCTTTGGAAACTCCTATCGGAGAGGAGGAGGATTCCCATCTGGGCGATTTCATCCCGGACGAAGGCGCCTCCGAGCCTTCCGAAGCGGCCTCCTTTACGCTGCTGAAAGAGCAGCTGATGGACGTTCTCTCCACGCTGACCCCCCGCGAAGAAAAGGTGCTGAAGCTGCGCTTCGGCATTGAGGACGGCCGTACCCGGACGCTGGAGGAGGTCGGCAGGGAATTCAACGTCACCCGCGAGCGCATCCGGCAGATTGAGGCCAAAGCCCTCCGCAAGCTGCGCCATCCCAGCCGCAGCAAAAAGTTGAAAGATTTTTTGAACTAAACGAAGAAGCACCCGTGCGGCTTTTGCCGCATGGGTGTTTCTTTTATCCGCGTTATTTTTTGATAAACCGGAGGCTGGCATCCACATTGCCGCCGATACCGTTGATCTGCGTTTTATTATTGTACTGCCAGTAATTCACCTGATAGTAAAAATCGGGATAGACATTGGAAGACGTCGTATACTTATACGCAGGATACCAAATCGGATACTGTTTGAGCTGGGAGAGATCAAACTTGAAATAACCCACATATTTGCTGGCATATACCATCGGCTGGTAGCCCGCCTCCGCAACCCTCCGACAAAATGCCAGGGCACAGGCGGTGGCGGTTTCCCGACTGGTTCCGTAAACCCGGTAGGTGCTGTCCTTCATCTCCCAGTCGTAGGCAACGGGGCCGGTGATTGCACGACCGTTCAGCAGCGAAATCACATAGTCCGCCTCTTCTTCCGCTTCCTCCACCGTCGTTGCCTGAGAGAAAAAATATGCGCCGGTCGTAATTCCGGAAGCGATGGCACCGTCCAGATTTTGTGCGTAATAGGCATCGGGATATAGGTTGCCGGAGGCCGCCGTGCCGCGTCCGCCCACGCGGACAAGGGCAAACTGTACGCCGTCGTTCGCCACAGCGTTCCAGTCAATCACTCCGCCCGAAGTGTTCCGGTTTTGATTGGCGGAAACATCAATGCCGAATTGCGTGGTAAATT
>JBFLFX010000044.1:0-15539 GCA_041859815.1 Dysosmobacter sp.
AAAAGTCAGCACCAATGAAAACGGACGTGTGGGCGAGCGTCCCTATGCGCGCGGCCGTGCGTATTCTGATGAATACGGTAAAAACACGCCGAGAGACGGAAAAAAATAAGGAGCTGATTGCAAGATGAGTTATATTGATGTGACGGGGAAAACGGAAGAGGAAGCTGTTACAAAGGCCCTTGCGCAGCTAAAGCTTGATCGGGACGATGTCTCCGTTGAAATTCTGGAAAGAGCCAAATCCGGTTTTCTGGGTCTGGGAAGCAGCCCGGCAAAAGTCCGGGTGACCTATGGGGAGGACGAACCCGCCCCTGCTGTGAGAGAGCCGGAGATAAAGCCGATTGAAAAACCCGCTGAAAAGCCGGCTTTAAAAACCGTGCCGAAGCCTGCCGATCCGGAGCCCGCCCGGCAGGAAGCGGCCGTTTCCGCTCCTTCGGCAGAGGGAGTGGAAGTGGACGACGAGAAGGCGCGGGCTATCAGGGAATTTCTATCCGGCCTGCTGCGTCAGATGAAAAGCGATGCGGAAAGCCATGTGTACCTTTCGGAAAAAGGCCGTTATAAGGTTATTTTGGAGGGCACAAACCTCGGCCAGCTTATTGGGCGCCGGGGCGAGACGCTGGATGCGATTCAGCAGCTGACCAGTTATTCCGTCAATCGGGGGGCCGGTCCCCGTGTCCGCATCCAGCTGGACGCGGAGAATTACCGGGAACGCCGGGAGCAGAGTCTGGAACATCTGGCACAGAAGGTTGCCGCGAAAGTGGTCAAGTACCGCCGCAACGTAACGCTGGAGCCAATGAATGCCTATGAGCGCCACGTAATTCACACGGCACTGCAGGATACGAAGAATGTGACGACCTATTCCACGGGCGTCGAACCCAACCGGCGGGTAATTGTTGCCTTTGACCGGGAGAAAAACTGAAATCCGCGGATTCCGCCCGGAGGAGAACTTCTTCTCCGGGCGAAAATAAACCTCCGGCGAGGGGGCCTTGCCGGGGAGAAACTGTCTGCCGCAGCCAGCGGCGGAGAAAAGGAAAGAATGGTTATGAACAATAAACAGAAGACAATGGAGAAAATCGTGGCGCTGTGTAAAAACCGCGGATTTGTATTTCCAGGCAGCGAAATCTACGGCGGCCTCGCCAACAGCTGGGACTTCGGCCCGCTGGGCGTAGAAATGAAAAACAACGTCAAGCGCGCGTGGTGGAAGAAATTCGTACAGGAAAATCCTTACAATGTAGGTCTGGACTCCGCGATTCTGATGAATCCGGAGGTCTGGGTGGCTTCCGGCCATGTGACGACGTTCAACGATCCTCTGATCGACTGCAAAAACTGCAGAATGCGTCATCGCGCCGACAAGCTGATTGAGGGGTATAATAACGAACACGGCATCGCCGATGTCAACGTGGAGGCCATGTCCAATGAGGAGATGATGTCCTATATCCGGGATCGGCAAATTCCCTGTCCGGGCTGCGGAAAGTCCGATTTTACCGACATCCGCAAGTTTAACCTGATGTACAAGACCCATCAGGGGGTGACGGAGGATACCTCCACGGAAATCTATCTGCGGCCGGAGACCTGTCAGGGTATTTTTGTGAATTTCCCGAATATTCAGCGCACAACCCGCCGCAAGCTGCCTTTCGGCGTCTGCCAGATTGGCAAGTCCTTCCGAAATGAGATCACGCCGGGCAACTTCATTTTCCGCATCCGCGAGTTTGAACAGATGGAGTTGGAATTTTTCTGCAAGCCGGGCACGGATCTTAAGTGGTTTGAATATTGGCGTACTTTCTGCCGTAACTGGCTGACAGGCCTGAATATCCGGGAGGAAAATCTGCGCCTGCGGGATCACGAAAAGGCGGAGCTGGCGTTTTATTCCAAGGCTACCACGGATTTTGAGTATCTGTTTCCCTTCGGCTGGGGCGAACTTTGGGGCGTTGCCGATCGGACGAATTACGATCTGACCAAGCATCAGGAGCACTCCGGTCAGGATATGACGTATTTTGATCAGGAGAAGAACGAACGCTATATTCCCTATGTCGTGGAACCGTCCCTGGGCGCCGACCGCATGACGCTGGCGCTGCTGGTGGAAGCTTATGACGAAGAGATTGTGGATGCGGAAAAAAATGATACCCGCGTGGTTATGCACTTTCATCCCGCCGTTGCACCGTTTAAAATTGCGGTGCTGCCGCTGAGCAAAAAGCTCAACGACAAAGCCCGGGAAATTCAGCAGGCGCTTTCCTCCGACTGGATGTGTGACTTTGACGACACCGGTTCCATCGGCAAGCGTTATCGCCGGGAGGACGAAATCGGCACGCCGTACTGCGTAACGGTGGATTTCCAGACCGTCGGCGATGACAAGGCGGAGGCGGATCACTGCGTCACCATCCGGGACCGCGATACGATGAAACAAATCCGGATTCCGATTACTCAGCTAAAGACCTATTTTGCGGAGAAACTGAGTTATTGATCATATTATGAAAAAACACGGGGCGCTTTTCCGCTCCGTGTCTTTTCATTTCAGGAAGAAACCCTTTGAAATCGGCGGCGGATATGCTATGATTACCCTATTGAAGATTGAAAAGGGGGAAAATTCCGTTGGAAATGCGAAAAGGCAAGCGGGTGAAAAAGCGGGAGCTCTCCGCGGCTTCTCTCATCGGCACGTTTTTTCTGCTGCTGGTTCTCGGCAGCTTTATCGGACTCATGTCCCTCTGCTATGCCCCCGGATCCTATGGAGATAAAATTGTTGTAAGTTATTTCCATCACCCGCTGCTTCTTTTTCTGAATCTCGCGCCGGTAATTCTGCTGGCATTTATTTTTTACCTTTTATTCGGCGGACCCCGTGCGGCTTTTATTGCCACGGCCGCGGTGGTAATCGGGTTGACGTTTATCAATTACTACTTGATCCGTCTGCGGGATGATCCGCTGTCTTTCGGAGATTTTTTAAATTTCCGGGAGGCAATTTCCATTACGAAAAAGCAGAAATACAATTTAATGCCCGACACGCGGATGTGGATTGGAATCGGCTGTATCCTGCTCTGCATTTTGCTGATTTCCGTTTTTGTCCGGCACTGCGCCAAAATCAGATTCCGCATCAGGATGATGCTGCTGCTGATTCCGCTGCTGCTGCTGATTCCGCTGATGATTTTATCCGCGGATGAGAAAATTTACTCCGCGAAAACCGTCAATAATGAGGCGATTAACCAATGGTCGGCCACGCAGGTCTATATATCCAAGGGCTTTGTCTACCCGTTTCTGCACAGCATCACTTCCGATGTGCTGGAAAAACCGGACGGATACAGCTCGGTAAAGGCGAAAATGGCGCTTTCCCAATTTCATGACGCAAAAATTCCGGAGAAGAAAAAGGTCAGCGTTGTAACGATTCAGCTGGAGGCGTTTTCGGATTTGTCCGGCCTTGGCGTAAAGGGAGTGGACTGGGAAAAAGCCTACGGCGCCTATCATGAGATTTTAAAAAACAGCGTTTCCGGGCGCTTGCTGACAAATATTTTTGCGGGGGGAACGGTGAATACGGAGCGCTGTTTTCTCACCGGATTTACCCAGCTGAAGAATTTTCGCAGCGATACGAACTCTTACGCGCGCTATTTCCTTTCACAGGGTTATGCCGTCGGCGGCAGCCATCCAAGTTACGGCTGGTTTTATAATCGGAAAAATATCAACCGCTATCTGGGATTCCCAACTTATTATTTCAGTGAGAACTATTATTCCAAGCTGGCGGACGGGCAGATTGCTTCCGACAGTATTCTGCTTCCGCAGATCTACTATCTTTACGGAAAAGCCCATCAAAAGGGAAAGCCGGTTTTTTCCTTTAATGTGACCTATCAGGGGCACGGTCCGTACAGTGCGACGGAGGTCTGGCGCAAAGAGCACTTTACGGACGGAAAATATTCCCTGGCGTCCGCGAATATTCTGGACAACTATCTGGGCTCCGTCAAAGACACGGCGGAGCAGCTGCAAAAACTGCTGAATCAATTTGAAAAGAGCGGCGATCCGGTGGTGGTGGTACTCTACGGTGATCATAAGCCGTGGCTGGGCGACAACAACTCCGTTTACGAAGAACTGGGAATTGATTTGGATGCCTCGGAAGAAGCCGGTCTTTATAATAAATATTCTACGCAGTATGTGATTTGGGCCACGGATTCCGCAAAGAAGGCGCTGGGGAAAACATTTACCGGGAAAGGCCCGGATCTGTCCTCCAATTACCTGATGAACGAGGTGTTCAGCCGGTGCGGGTGGACAGGCAATGCCTGGATGCAGGCGACTTCGCAGATTCGCAGGACCCTGCCCGTCATTACGACCATCGGACGTTTTTCCGAGGGGAAGAAATCTGTAAGGGAATCCGCGCTGTCCAAGGCCGGCAAGGACGCCCTGAAGCAGTACCGGATACTGCAGTATTACTGGGAGACACGGAGACCGAAAAACTGACAAAATAAAAATGGATGAATGGAGGCAGACAGATGAGCTATATTCCGACTCCCGCACAGGCGGAAGAGCTGGTGAAGCGCTATAATCGGGAACCCTTTCATATTCAGCACGCGGAAACGGTTTCCAAGGTGATGGGAGAGTTTGCGCGGGAGTATGATCCCGAACGCGTGGATTTTTGGCGCGCGGTGGGAATGCTGCACGATATTGATTTTGAACAATGGCCGGAGGAGCACTGCAAAAAGGCGG
The DNA here is from genome assembly GCA_041859815.1 of Dysosmobacter sp. Lineage (GTDB taxonomy): Bacteria > Bacillota > Clostridia > Oscillospirales > Oscillospiraceae > Oscillibacter. The sequence continues at coordinate 4,678 of JBFLFX010000044.1, forward strand.
ACTCACTGCTGCGGGAACTGGACGTGGAGGAAACGGTCATTCACGCGGTGGTGAGCCACGGCTACGGAATTTGCAGTGAGGTGGAGCCCACTGCGTATATGGAAAAGGTGCTTTTTGCTGTTGATGAACTGACGGGTTTGATCGGTGCCGCGGCGCTGATGCGGCCTACCGGTATTTCCGATATGGAAGTGAAGTCCGTCAGGAAAAAATTCAAAGATAAAAAATTTGCCGCCGGCTGTTCCCGGGAGATTATTGCGAAGGGTGCGGAGATGCTGGGAATGGATCTCGATACGCTGTTTCAAAAAACGCTGAATGCCATGCGCGCATAAAAGACCGCCCCGAAACGCTTCGTTTTCGGGGCGGTTTTCTCAAGCATGATCGGCTTGTTCAAAAAAGGTTTTGATTTTTTTGCGGCTTGTCTGTACGCTGCCCTGGGCAAAGCCGGCTTTTCCGCCGCCGCGTCCGTTAAGCGAGGCGTTCAGATTCTTGACCAGCTGCCGGAGATCGCCGCCGTCGGCGCGGACAAGCGTGTAGTTGTAGCGATCGCCGTCGCTGCCCGCGAACACGGCGCACAATCCGCCGCAGCGTTTTGCCACGGCATCCGCCAACTTCCGGACGGCGTCGGGCCGCATCGGGTTTTCCAACAGCAAAACGTCGCCGGAACCGGCATACTTTTCCGCTGTGGCGGTAAAAACCTGTTCTTCAAGTTCGCTCATGCGCTGTTTTGCCGTTGCCAGATCTTTTAATGTGCGATTTACGGCATCGGCGGTGTCGCTTATTTTTACGGAAAGCATCTGCGCCACCGCGCGGTTTTGGCCGTACACTGTGGAGAAAAGATGCAGCGCCCGGCCTCCGCAGACGATTTCCATGCGGACGCCGTCCCGGAATTTTTGGACGGACAGCACCTTCACCAATTCGACCTGGCCGGCGCGGAGGACATGGGTTCCGCAGCAGGCGCAGCAATCCGCGCCGGGAAACGTCACGATGCGCACCTGCCCGGTCAGTTCTTTTTTGCTGCGGTAGTGAATGGTTTTCAGTTCTTCCCGGGAAGGATAAGCGATTTCCACCGGTTTGTCGGCGGCAATTATGTCGTTCGCCTCCTGTTCGGCTTTCAACGCCTGCTGCCGGGAAATCTCGGCGTCGTAGTCGATGGTAACGGTATCCGCGCCCATGTGAAAGCCCACATTGTCGCAGCGGCAGTCCCGGCAGAGAATGCCGGAGAGAATATGCTCGCCGGAATGCTGCTGCATATGATCGAAGCGGCGCGGCCAGTCGATGATTCCGGTCACGGGTTCCCCAGTTTCCAACGGTTGATCAACATTGTGGAAAATGACGCCCTCCCTCTCCTGTACGTCCGTTACGGAGGCATCGTTCAAAAAGCCGTGATCGGCGGGCTGCCCGCCTCCCTCCGGGTAAAAGGCGGTGCGATCCAGGCTTACGGCGAAGCCGGTTTCAGCCCTTTCGCAGGTGAGAACTTTTGCGGAGAACATTTTCAAGAAGGGATTCTCATAAAAAAGTTTTACAGTGTCCATGTGGAAAATTTCCTTTCATTTTTGCGGTTTTGCGGAAAGACAAGGAGAGTTTAGCAAGTGGAGAGAAGCCCCAGTGACTGTTTCCAGAGCAAAACCCGGCGGCAGGCGCCGTTGAGATCCTGCTCGGACCAATCTCCTTTTTTCAAAGCGGAGAGAATTTGAGGGATCTGTGTGCGGTAATCGGAAGTCAGCACGATGTCGTTGCCCGCCTTCAGGGCAAGAAGCGCCGCGTCTCCCTCCCGGATGTAGGTTTTTACCGCGTCCATGGCCAAATCGTCCGTCATCACCACGCTGTCAAAATTCAAATTCTTCCGGAGAATTTTGTGAACGGCGGGGGAGAGAGAAGCTGGAAGCTCCGCATCCATTACTTTGACAAGATTGTGGCTCACGAGGACGGCGGTTTTCCCGTCGGCTTTCCTGATTCCCGCCTGAAACGGCAGAAAATCGGAAGTTTGAAACGTTTTGATCGGACGGCTGTCGATGCTGCTGCCGGTATGGGTGTCCGCGTTGTTTCCGTAGCCGGGGAAATGCTTCAGCACGCTGCCCATCCGGTCGTCGTTCATCTGCGACACCACGGCGGAGACATAGGCTGCAGTGGATTCCGCGTTCTGTCCAAAGCTGCGGGCATAGATGAAATTTTTGGGATCGGTGGAGACGTCCGACACCGGAGCGAAGTTGACGTTGATACCCAGCGCTTTCAGCAGCACGTCCTTTTCATGGGTATCGGCAGTGATTTTTTTCATGCCTCCGGCTGCGAACAACTGCTGCGGGGAGCAAAATTTTTCCCTGCACAGGCGGGGATTGGAGGAGACGCGCACCACTGTGCCGCCCTCCTCGTCCGTGCCGATCAAAAGCGGGATGCCGGTATCTTTTTCTGCCGCCTCCTGATAGGCATGGATGGTCTGAATAATCTCGTTGGCGGTACGATCCCTGAAATCCCTGCCGAACAGCAGGTACCCGCCGAGGTGGTAAGTTTTTACGTCGCTTACCGCTTCACTTTCCGGACAGCGGACGAAGAACAGCTGGCCGACCTTTTCTTCCGGCGTCATGGAATCCAACAGGGAGGAAACTTTTTTCTCAGCCGAAGAAACCGGTTCCTCCGCATTTCCGGAAGATCCGGAATCCGGCGGAGAACCGGGCGGGGACGCCGCGCTTTTAATCGGATTCTGCTGTCCGCAGCCTGCCAGAAACAGCAGACAAAACGCCAGCAGAATCAATAGAAAGTGTCTTTTCATAATAACCCCCTGAACTTGATACAACTTCAGTCTAACACATTTTAGGGTAATTGAAAAGTCGGGGCGTTTGAATTCCCCGGCAGAGACAAACGGCACTTTGAATGGAAAAAGGACGGAGGGAAGCAATCTGCTCTCCTCCGTCCTTTTTCCAAAATCAGGGTTCTTCGTTTTTAACAATCTGAATATGCAGCTCGTCCAGCTGTTTTTGCGTGACCTCGCCGGGGGCGCCCATCATCAGATCCTGCGCGTTTTTGTTCATGGGGAAGGGAATGATCTCCCGGATGGAGTCCTCACCGGCCAGCAGCATGACCATGCGATCTATGCCCGGCGCGATGCCCGCGTGGGGGGGTGCACCGTAGCAGAACGCATTGTACATGGCGGGGAACTTGGCTTTTACATCGTCCTCCCCCAGATGCACCAGTTCAAATGCCTTGACCATGATCTCGGGATCGTGGTTCCGTACGGCGCCGGAGGACAGCTCCACGCCGTTGCAGACGAGATCATACTGATCGGCGGTGATGGACAGCGGATCCAGATTGCCCCGCTCCGCTTTCTGCAGCACCTCCAGCCCGCCGGAGGGCATGGAAAACGGATTGTGGCAGAACTCCAGCTCGCCGGACTCCTCGCCGATCTCGTACATGGGGAAATCCACAATCCAGCAGAACGCGTACTGTTCTTTATCCATGTGGCCGGGGACGGCGGCGCCCAGCGTCTTGATTAGGACACCGGCGGTTTTCTGCGCCGCGGCCAGGGTGCCGGCGGACAGCGCCACCAGACAGCCGGGCTTTAAATTCAGCGCGCTGATTACCCGATCTTTGATGGGGGCGACAAACTTGGAAATGCCGCCCACGAGGCCGCCGCTTTCGTCCAGACGGAACCAAAACGCCTTGCTGCCGGACTGGACTTCCACATCTGCCAGGATTTTGTCGATGAATTTCCGGCTTTCTTTGAAGCCGGAGACGACGACGGCCTTTACAACCCTGCTTTCAAACGGACCGAAACCGCAGCCGCTCAGCAGGGAAGTGACATCCTCGGCATGAAGGTCGATGCGCAGATCCGGCTTGTCGGAGCCGTAGATTTCCATGGCTTCCGCATAGGGGATCCGCAAAAACGGCGCGCCGGAGGCTCGGCTGTGAATGCCGTATTTGGCGAAGATCGGCGGCAGGACATCCTCCAGAACGGCAAAGACATCCTCCTGAGAGGCGAACGCCATCTCCAGATCCAACTGGTAAAATTCGCCGGGGGAGCGATCCGCCCGGGCATCCTCGTCGCGGAAGCAGGGGGCAATCTGAAAATAGCGGTCAAAACCGGAGGCCATCAGCAGCTGCTTGAACTGCTGAGGAGCCTGGGGCAGGGCATAGAACTTGCCGGGGTGGTTCCGGGCCGGAACCAGATAGTCCCGGGCGCCTTCCGGGGAGGAGGCGGTGAGAATCGGCGTGGTGATCTCCAGAAACCCGTGTTCCGTCATGGCCTGGCGCAGGGCGGAAACCACGTTGCAGCGCAGGATTATATTTTTCTTGACCGCCGGGTTCCGCAGATCCAGATAGCGGTATTTCAGGCGGGCGGCTTCATCGGCCTCCCGGCTGCGGTTGATCGGGAAGGGCAGCTCGTTGTAGCGGCAGCGGCCCAATACCTCCACTTTGGAGGGGACGACTTCAATATCGCCGGTGTCCTGTTTGGGATTTTTGCTGGCGCGCTCCCGGACGGTTCCCTCCACGCTGACGGTGGACTCCTTGTTGATTGCCTTGAAGGCGGCGACCATTTCCTCGGTTTCCGCGACGATCTGGGTGGTGCCGTAAAAATCGCGGAGGACAACGAACGCCAACTCGCTGCCGACCTCCCGGATGTTTTCCATCCAGCCTGCCAGCTTCACCTGCTTGCCTGCATCGGCGGCGCGGAGCTCGCCGCAGGTATGGGTCCTGTTTTGCATCATTGTGTTTCCTCTTTTCTCTGTTGGATTGAACGGTAAAATTTCTAAAAAGCAAATAAATTCCGGGGAAAATCCGCTCCAAATAGTATTACAAATCTATGATATTACTATTTGTATTCAAATTATAAGAGATTAACCCGTTTTTCGAGAATGACTGCACCCTTGTTTTGTCTGTCAAGACCTGCTTGAATCCGGGCAATGGTGGCTTCCGTATCCAGTTTGGTCTGCTCGCCGGAGGCCATATCCTTACAGGTAACGACGCCGGAGGCCAGTTCGTTCTCGCCCAGCATCACTACGTAGGGGACGTTCAGCTTGTTTGCATAGGCCAGCTTTTGCTTGAATTTTTTATCTTCGCAGTGAAGCTGCGTCCGGATGCCCGCTTCCCGCAGACGGGTGGCAAGCTGAATGGCAGGAGCCAAATCCTCCGTCATGGGGAGAATCAGCACATCCGCCGGGGCGGTGGGGAGGCTGGGATTCAGCATCCCCTGCTCGCCGAGGATATAGAACAGCCGGGTTAAGCCGATGGAAATGCCCACGCCGGGCAGCGCCCGATCCGTGTAAAAGCCCGCCAAATTGTCATACCGTCCGCCGGAGCAGATTGATCCGATTTCCGGGTGATCCAGCAGCGTGGTTTCGTAGACGGTGCCGGTGTAGTAATCCAATCCCCGGGCAATGGTGAGATCCACCGCGAAATTTTCCGCAGGAACGCCGAAAGCGCCGAGGTACTGCACCACGGTGTTCAGTTCAGAGAATCCCTCGTCAAAAGTTTCGTTTCTTCCAAGGTAGCTTTTCAGCGCGGTGAGAACGCTGTCCGTGCCGCCGTGGACGGAAATAAACCGGAGAATTTCCTCCGCGTCGGAAACGGAGATGGAAAGCGTATCCGTCAGGCTGGCTTTCACTTTGTCCGGGCCGATTTTATCCAGTTTATCCACCGTCCGCATGATGTCGCCGGATTTTTCGCCCAGCCCCAGCATGGCGTAGAATCCGGTGAGAATTTTGCGGTTGTTGACGCGGATTTGAAAGCGCTTCAGTCCCAGAGCGGAGAAAGTGCGGTAAATGATGGAGGGAATCTCCGCTTCGTTGAGGACGGAGAGTTTGCCGTCCCCGATGATGTCGATATCCGCCTGATAAAATTCCCGGAAACGGCCGCGCTGGGCGCGCTCGCCCCGGTAGACCTTGCCAATCTGATAGCGGCGGAAGGGGAAGGACAAGTCGTTGTAGTGCAGGGCGACGTATTTTGCCAGAGGAACCGTCAGATCAAAGCGCAGCGCCAGATCGGAATCGCCCTTTTGGAAGCGGTAGATCTGCTTTTCCGTCTCGCCGCCGCCCTTGGCCAGCAGCACGTCGGCGGACTCGATCACGGGCGTGTCCAGCGGCGTAAAGCCGTAAAGCGCGTAAGTTTTGCGCAGAATCTCCTGAATGCGCTGCATCTGCTGCTCCTGCGCGGGGAGCAGTTCCATGAAGCCGGAGAGAGTGCGCGGTGTTATCTTGCTCATGTAAATTTCTCCTTTTTGTTGTAAAGTGGGCCGAAAAGCGTACAAAAACGCTCTCGTCCCTTTCTATTGGGACGAGAGCGCTGCGCGCTTCGTGGTGCCACCCAAATTCAAGAGGGAAATCCTCTCCTTTTTGGCCTTCTGGTACGGGAAGGCAGCCGTGGGCGTTTCCGCCCCCGCTCCGCCGCTGTCCTTCACCCGGTTTAACCGAAAACGCTCTCAGCAAACGCGTTTTTCTCTGTGTTGGGGAACCGGAATACTGCTGCGGCATCTGCGCGGTCATACAATGGTTTCTATTTTATGCAGTTTTCCGCCAAAAGTCAAGAAGTCAGAGGGAAGAAAGATTGCTGTTGGGATTGACTACCAGCCGCCAGTCCAGATCGCCGCGGGCGAGGCCGAGAATCAGCAGCTCGGCAGTGGCGATGTTGCTGGCAAAGGGAATGTTATTCTGATCGCACAGACGGGCAATATAGGTGACCTCCTGGGCCATTGCCTCACTGTTGGGATCGCTGAAAAAGAGAACCATATCAAATTCGTTATAGGCAATCCGGGCGCCGATCTGCTGGCTGCCGCCGTGGGCGCAGGAGAGAAAGCAGTGGATGTTCAAACCGGTAGCTTCCGCCACCATATGGCCGGTGGTGTTTGTCGCGAAGATTTCGTGCTTGGAGAGAATTCCCGCGTAGGCTGTGCAGAATTGAACCATCAAATCCTTTTTGTTGTCATGGGACATAAGCGCAATATTCATGAAGATACTCCTTTCTTATTTAATCCGCATCAGTGGGACTCTTCGTCCGGTCATGCGGTAGGCAATATTCTGATAGGCAACGGCGGCGCTGCTGGAACCCGCCAGCAGCAGCGGTGTGCCCCGATTGAGAGACAGGGGAAGGCGGTCGTCTTCCGGAATGACACCCAGCAGGGGAAGCCCCGCGGCATCAATGGCGTCGTCAATAGTGGCGTGCATATTTCTGAGGAGCTTTTTTCGGACGCGGTTGACAACCAGATGGAGGCTGCCCAGAGGAAAGCGGTTCAGTTCCATAACGGTGTGCTGCGCATCCCGAAGGGAAGAGGCTTCCGATGTGGTGACCACCACGACTTTGTCCGCGGCGCAGGTGGTCAGGCGAAAGCCGGAACCCAGCCCCGCCGGGGCGTCCAGAAAACAGAAGTCAAACCGCTGGCGGACGGATTCCAGCAGTGCGGACATTTCACTGCGGGTGACGGGCCGGCCAAACACACGGGCCGGCGCGGTGAGCAGGAAGAGCTTGGGGATTTTCGGGTGCTCTACAGCGGCGGCTTCCAGGGAGCAGCGGCCCTGCGCCACATCGGTAAAGTCCATCAGGGCGCGATCCGTCAGCCCCAGAGCGAGATCAAGATTGCGAAGCCCGATATCACAGTCGAGACAGAGAACCCGTTTTCCCATCAGAGCCAGCGCCGTCCCGACGCCGGCGGTAAATGAAGTTTTACCCGTGCCTCCTTTGCCGGAGACTACGGCGATGCATTGTCCTCGACGGTGCTTTGATTCCACGGTATCTGCCTCCTGTGATCGTTGAATTTCTTAAAGCGGCGCTTTTTTTATTTTGGAGAAGGCGCGGGGATATTTTTGAGGGGATGCTTCGGCTTTCCGAATGAGAATCAATCGGTGTGTGACATTTGTCCCCGGGATGGTATAATCCGCGGCTTTTTCCACCCTGCCTCCCAGCAGCGTAATGGCGTGCTCAGCGGAATGGAGCTCTGCGCCGTCATCCGCCGATTTCATGGCCAGGAACAGGCCGCCGGGGCGCACAAGGGGAAGACAGAGCTCGCAGAGAACCGGAAGCGCGGCAACCGCGCGGGAAGTGACGATTTCAAAACTCTCCCGGTTTCCCGCGGCAAATTCCTCCGCGCGGGCGTGAATGCAGCGGACGTCCGAGAGGCCCAGATCGCCGCAGACCTCCCGCAAAAAATTTACGCGCTTGCCAAGGGCATCCAGCAGCGTCAGCCGGATGGAGGGGGTCACGATCCGCAGGGGGAGACCGGGAAATCCCGCGCCGGTCCCCACGTCCGCTACGGTTTTTTTATTAAAATCGCAAAATCTTAAAAGCTCCAGGCTGTCCAGAAAGTGCAGAGCCGCAACGTCTTTCGGGTCCGTAATGGCGGTGAGGTTCATCACTTTGTTCTTTTCCAGCAGAAGCTCGGCGTAGCGCAGCAGCGCGGGGACTCCGTCCGTCGGGAGATGCAGTGCGGCAAGGCCGTCTTTCAGATACTGCTCCATAAAATTATGTTTGCTCCTTTAAAAGATTGCGGATTCCCGCGAGAGACATCTCTTCCGCGGGGGAAAGCGGGAACTTCCTCTGCGGGCTTCTCCGGTCTGCAGCTGCGGCAGCCGGCCGTGCAGACGGTTTACCCGCGCACCAGGCGGGAAATGGACCGGCGTTATTATCGAAAAACAGGCCCCGGCCTGCATTCGGCTGTCAAATGGGACGGTGGGTTCCGCCACTCTGAAAGCCAGGGCCGAGAAAATGCCCTCTTTCATAAAAATGCCAATAGATGGAAGCTAAAGCACCGGCTTCAGCAATGCGCCGCAATGGGTTTAATGCGCCGCCGCTGATTGCGCCGACGTTCGAACCATGCTGTCCCCCGCGAGGGATAAATTTTTGCATTCTGCGGAAAAGCCGGCTTTTGCCGGACATGCCGTATTGCCTGATTCCCTCAGAAAGTAACGGGGCGTTAGGATTTCTGCTTGGGGACCAGTTTCTCTGTCCCGCCCATATAGGGCTGCAAAACCTCGGGGATCAGGACGCTGCCGTCGGGCTGGAGATTGTTTTCGAGAAATGCGATCAGCATTCTCGGGGGAGCCACTGCGGTATTGTTCAATGTGTGGCAGAGCTGCATCTTGCCGTTTTCGTCCTTATAGCGGATTTTCAAACGGCGGGCCTGCGCGTCGCCCAAATTAGAACAGGAGCAGACCTCAAAATATTTCTTTTGCCGGGGGGACCAGGCTTCAATGTCACAGGATTTGCATTTGAGATCGGCCAGGTCGCCGGAGCAGCACTCCAGTTGCCGGACAGGGATCTCCATAGAGCGGAACAGATCTACGGAGAGCCGCCAGAGCCGTTCATACCAGTCCCTGCTCTCCTCCGGGCGGCAGACTACAATCATTTCCTGCTTTTCAAACTGATGAATGCGGTATACGCCGCGTTCCTCAATGCCATGCGCGCCCTTTTCCTTCCGGAAGCAGGGGGAATAGGAGGTCAGTTTCAGGGGCAGCTGACTTTCGGGAAGAATCTGATCGATAAAGCGGCCAATCATAGAATGCTCGGAAGTGCCGATCAGGTAAAGATCCTCGCCCTCGATCTTATACATCATGCCGTCCATGTCCGTTTGGGACATGACGCCCTCCACCACGTCGCCGTGAATCATGAAGGGGGGAATTACATAGGTAAACCCCTTTTCGATCATGAAGTCCCGCGCATAAGCCAGCACCGCTTCATGCAGCCGGGCAATGTCGCCCAGCAGGTAATAGAAGCCGTTGCCGGAGACGCGGCGCGCCGCGTCCAGATCGATGCCGTTGAAAGACTCCATAATTTCCGTGTGGTAGGGAATCTCAAAATTGGGAACCACAGGTTCTCCAAAGCGCTGCACCTCGACGTTTTCACTGTCATCTTTCCCGATGGGAACGGTGGGATCCAGCATCTGGGGGATCAGCATCATCCGCCTGCGAATTTCCTCATCCAGTTTGGTCTCCTGGGCTTTCAGCTCCGCCAGACGGGTGGCGTTTGCGGTGACCTGTGCTTTTACGGATTCCGCCTCCTCTTTTTTGGAGGGATCTTTCTTTGCCTGCCCCATCAGAATACCGATCTGTCTGGACAGCTTGTTGCGGTCGGCGCGAAGCTGATCCGCCTCGGCAATGCCCGTACGGCGCTGAGAGTCCAATGCAATGACCTCATCCACCAGCGGAAGCTTGGAATCCTGAAACTTTTTACGAATATTTTCCTTGACTGCATCGGGATTTTCGCGCACAAATTTTATATCAAGCATATCTGTTCACCTCATCAATTTATCAATTCAGCAACTATGTTTCATGTGAAACATCACTTGGAGGAAATCACTTCCCGCAGCTGCAAATAACGCTGCGCGGGGGAAGTCACCCCGTTTTCACTGTCGGCGGGGAGGAGCTTGTCCAACCCTTTTTCCTCCATGGAGGAGATGGTTGCTTTGCAGGCGTCATAATCCTTCGTGACATATTGCTGGTTCAGTGTGTAAAGGGCCAGCAGGGCATCCGACTGATTGGAAGCGGACTCCTGGGATTCCTTGGCCTTTTCCAGATCCTTTTCCAGCGCCTTTACCTTTTTCTCCGAAGCGTTTAGTTTTTCCTGCAGTTTAATGTTTTTATCCTCGGTCTCCTGCACTTCCTGCAAAGCAGACACAGAATCGCGCAGTTTGCCGATTTCCTCGGTGTTTGTACGCTGATGCATGATGAAAGAAACTGCCATCAATATAAAAGCGACAATGAACAGGATCATAATATATACGATGACAGGTTTTCTGCCGCCTTTTTGCGGTGCTTCCTTCTGCGGAGTATCTTCCGCCTCGCCGGTGCTGCGTTTTACGAGTTTCAACGTGATCGATCCTTTCAAAGCGGGGGCTTATTAAAAGCCCGGCATTATGCTCTATTTTTACCGGAACGGTTGATTTT
>JBFLFX010000045.1:0-16398 GCA_041859815.1 Dysosmobacter sp.
TTTTCTGTTCCATGTCAATCTGCCACCTTCCGGACAAGGTCGACTCCGTAGATTACATTGAGGCCGGAGCGGTTGTCCCAGTTTACGAGGAGGGAACCGGTATCATCAATCCCGGTCACCGTTCCTTTGGTACCGATGGGAGGTGCCTGCACATCGTCCATCTGAAGTACCGCAATGTCCGCAGGATAAGGAAAACGCAATTCGTAATGCTCTGAAACATTTCTCAATGATTTAAGCGGCGTAACGACACTTTGATGCAAAAACCCGCAAGTGCTTTTTCAGAAGCACTTGCGGGTTTTTAATTGGATTCACCGTCCGCTTTCCGACCGAATCGTTTCAATGAGATTCTGCTTTTGCAGCCTATGTGCCGCATAGCGGGTGGTGCCCCAGGTAATCAGAAATACAAAAAGCATACATAACAAGGTGGCAAGCCACGGCAAGGTGTAAGGAATGGGAAACATCGAACGAATCGGCAAGTTAATTAAAACGGACATCAGAATCCCAATAACGTAATCAGCACATTACTCCGGCGATGCCGCTGCGAGCGGGCCGTACGGCCGTGCCTGTTGAGCCTTTCGGCCGCCCGAAAAACGAGGAGGACGCCGAAGCGTCCTCCTCGCAGTGAGGCGGTTTATCCGGCCGCCTTTTTTGATGGGACAAGCGCGGCGATCCAGAAGATTGCCAGCAGTAAGAACGCGAGAATATAACTGATAGTCGTTTTTTTAAAGAAGTTGATCATCTGACCGGCCAGAACGAAAGCCATGGAGATGGGGACGATGAACTTGATGCAAAGCGTGTAGAAGAAATCCAGCCCATGGTGGCTTCCGGAAAGGCCGACGTGAATCTCATCCAGCGTACCCCTGGGCTTGATCTCCCAGCCGATCATCAGAGCCATCAGCATCGCGCCGAGCGGCATGGCGATTCCCTCCGACCAGCAGTCCATGAAATCCAGCCAGCAGTCATTCCAGCCGGAGATGGTGGCGCCGCCGCCCTGGCCCGGCAGCCACAGCCCGTTGGTTCCCAGCCCGTCGATAGCGACGATCATGGCTTCAGCCAAAATGGCAAGCGTCACCCAGAAAGTAACCTTGCTGCGGGTGGTAGTTGTTTTGCCCCTGAGCTTGGCGTGATCCAGGAAAAAGGTTACCAAAACTTCCATCAAAGAGATGGCGGAGGAGACAGCCGCGATTATAACCAGCAGGTAAAAGAGCACACCGAACAGCGGCCCGAGCCTGCCCATGGCCGAAAATACGTCCTGCAGCGTGACAAACAGCAGACTTGGTCCGCCCAGCTTGATATTGGACAGGGCGATGCCCTGTGAGATTCCGTTGGACACGGCGGCGGGAATAACGGCGATGCCGGCCATCAGAGCGACGACCGTATCGGCGATTACGATCACCGCAGAGTTGCTGACCAGATTTTCCTTTTTGTCAAGGTAAGATCCGTAGGTTACCATCGCGCCCATGGCCAGGGACAGCGAGAAGAACATCTGCCCCCCGGCAGTGGACAGGACGGTGACAAAGTTTGGCGCTTTTGCAATAAAGCCCGCTTTCACCGCATAGCCGGAGACAAACATAAATTTCAGTCCCTCGGACGCATTGGGAAGCGTCAGCGACCGGATAATGATGATGACCAGCAAAACGAACAGCGCGGGCATCCCCACTTCGTTGAATTTCTCGATACCGCCGGAGATGCCGCCTTTGACGATCACCAGGCAGATCAGCAGAAACAGCACCGTAAACAGGGCGCAGCCGAACGGATTTGCCAGCATGGAACTGAACAGCTCCGCGCCGGTGGCGGTCTTGCTGCCGCCGAAGGCCAGATTGGAAAGATTCAGCGACATGTACTCAATGCAGTAACCGCCCAGTACGGAATAGAAACTCATAATCAGGAACGGCGCCAGCATGGCCAGCCAGCCGATCCAGCTGAACTTTTGCGACACCGCGTGGTAGGCGCCGACAACGCTGGACCTGGTTTTGCGGCCCAGCGCCAGCTCGCTCATCATGAGGATGAAGCCGATAAAAACCGCCAATACCAGATATGCCAGCAGGAACATAAATCCACCGGACTTTCCCATTTTGTACGGAAAGGCCCAAATGTTGCCCAGCCCGACGGCCGACCCGATCGCCGCCAACAGGAAGCCAATGTTGCTTCCCCAGGAACCTCGTTCATTTTCCACAAAATATCCCCCCAAAACAATTCATGAATTATGCAAATTATATAATATTCCAAGGCCGTATGTCAAGAATTACAGAGCAAAAGCAACCTGTTGCAGGAGAAAATAATTGTGAAATTTTTATCATTTGTGCTGTTTTTCTTTATACAGATTAGGAAAATAGCAAAGATTGTTCACTTTAGAGGCATGAGCGTGCGGTGCTTTTAATTATGCCAAAAGGCGGTAGAAAAACTGCGAATGAGGAACGCGCGGACACTGCCGGGCATTAATGTGCCCGGCAGGGAAAATTTTCGCAGGCATCATTGGTTTACGGCAGAGAAATTGAACGGGGTATGCCGCAAGATTCAGCGAAAAAGCAGTGCCGCGATTTTTCAAACAGAGCCTGATAGGTATGTCTGTTAAACTGTTAAAAGCCGCCGAATGCCGCCCGTATTGCGGCGCTCAGACGACCCGCGAAGCGATGGGGCTTCCGACGGCCATAATTGAACAGATAGAGGCGCGAACCTCCTGACATTAAAAAAGAGAGGGCACTCTGCGGTATGAAATCGCAAAGCGCCTCAATCTGTCAAAAAATCTTTTCGTCCCGCCGACAGGGTCACCGCGAGCGGTGCCGGCACGGGGTTTCCTCAGCCGAGGCGGCACCGGCGAGCCGCCTCAGATTCCCTTCTTGAAAAGCAGGAAGGAATAAAGAAACGGGAGAATCACCATGGCGCACAGAACCACAATCAGGACAACGCTGCTGTGAAAGAACACGTTGACGAGCATGACCAGCCCGCCCAGCACCCACAGTCGACCGGCCATCCGATGGGTGCGGTTCCAGTTTTCCTCGCTGTTCAGAGTCCATGGCAGCTTGATGCCCACCGTATAATTTTGCTTTGCCTTTGGCATGTAGTTTCCGATTAAGAGGAACACGATGCCGATGGCGATGTTGGCAAGCGAATTGACGTTTACCGTTTGATGCAGTGCAATGGCATAGGTGCTGAGACAGCAGATTTGTGAAATCACCGGGATAATCCAGAGTACCACAGTGAACAGCTTGCCGTTGATATTTTTTCTCCGCGGATCATTCGTAATTGCCCAGAGACAAAACAGCTGTACCCCGGCAAAAAACGCGGGAAGTCCAAGAACAGTGAAAGTCTTGCTGCTCCAGCCATTTGGCTCATTATGAGAGCCGAAATGCGTGGCGATGACTTCCGGCAGCCGATTCCACAGCAGCAGTCCGATGAGGCAGGGCAGCAGCGTGATGGCGACGGAGATAATGACAGTCCTTTTTTTCAGTTTCATGGCGTTTTCCCCCTTAAATTTGAAAGCCATAGCATGATTTCTTCTACCACGGAAGTGTTCAAATCATAATAAATGTAGTTTCCGCACCGGGTTTCTTCAATCAGTCCGGATTTTTTCAAAAGGCCCAGATGGTAGGAAATTGTGGCGCCGGAGACATTAAAGTGCCGGCCGATGGCACCCGCCGACATTCGTCCGTTTCGCAGCAGCATCAGAATTTCCCGCCGGATTGGGTCGGAAAGCGCTTTGAACGTGTTCTCGAATCCCATGGATTCCTCCTTTCCCAAGTGTCCGCAAAAGGATTTAGAAATTTATCGAAATAATAATAGCATTGGCATGGGAAAATTGCAAGGATGATTCTGGACTGAAAACTTTAAAAGCGGTAGTTTTTTGTAGAAAAAGGCTGCAAAGAAAAAAAATGGCACATTGTCCCCAAAAAATGAATAAAAATTGTAAAAATTCTCTTGACAGATCCCCAATATTTTTATATGATAGATAAGCGCGCTGTGTGGGTGAATTTTGCCCAAATACACGCAAACTGCGATGAACCGGGAGATTGCGGGCGACAGTCCGGTAACTTTCGGGGAGTATGTCCGATAATCGGGCGGCTGAGGAAAATCTGTACGTTGCGTAGATCACTGCGCCAGGGACCGTACCGGCCGTTGCTTTAGTGCCGGTATTTTTCATGAGCCGGAATGATACGCACGGTTAAGCGTATAGAAAAATCCCTCGCCGTACGGAGTCGAGACCACGCAAAAACGACGTACGAAAACAGGAGGAAAAAACTATGGCAGCACAGAAACAAATGATTCGCATTCGTCTGAAGGCCTATGATCATCAGGTCATCGACCAAAGCGCAGAGAAGATTGTCGAGACCGCAAAGCGCACCGGCGCCGAGGTTTCCGGCCCCATCCCTCTGCCCACCAAGAAGGAGATTATCACCATTCTCCGCGCAGTGCATAAGTACAAGGACAGCCGCGAGCAGTTCGAGCGCCGCACGCACAAGAGACTGATCGATATCACCAAGTCCACCCCCAAGACGGTCGAGGCCCTGATGGCCCTGGAACTGCCCGCAGGCGTGGAAATTGAGATTAAGCTGTAAGCTTTTTCTCCTGGTATTCTTTATTTGCTACCCAATGTCCGCCAACTTGCGGGGCGGACGGGTCATGTCGGCAGAGCAATGCGAAATTTCGTATCTAAGCCGACCAATAACCTTTAAGGAGGAACATACATGAAAGCAATTATTGGCAAAAAAGTCGGTATGTCCCAGATCTTCGATGAGAACGGCCATGTGATTCCCGTTACCGTGATTGAGGCGGGACCCTGCGCGGTTGTCCAGAAGAAGACCGGCGAGAAGGACGGCTACGAAGCGGTTCAGCTCGGCTATGAGGACATCGCGGAGCGCAAGCTCACCAAGCCGGAACTCGGCCACCTGAAGAAGGCGGGCGTAGCTCCCAAGAAGCATCTGCATGAATTTAATCTGGACAACGCGGCCGAGCTGAACATCGGCGACATCGTGAAAGCCGATACCTTTAAAGAGGGCGACTTTGTGGATGTTACCGGCATCAGCAAGGGCCATGGCTATCAGGGCGTTATCAAGCGCTGGGGCGCACAGCGCACTCCCACCAGCCACGGCGGCGGCCCTGTTCACCGCCATGCCGGTTCCATGGGCTCTTCCAGCGATCCCTCCCGTATTTTCAAGGGAAAGATCGGCGCGGGCCATATGGGCGTTGATCAGGTTACCGTTCAGAATCTCAGCGTCGTAAAGGTTGACCCGGAGCTGAATATGCTGGTGGTCTGCGGCGCGGTTCCCGGCCCCAAGGGCGGTCTTGTGACGATTAAGTCCACCGTGAAGGTCCACAAGGTCAAGCAGGCCGGCGCAGACATCAGCAAGAACCCGCAGAAGGCTTCCGGACGTAACCCGCAGAAGGCTTCCGCGAGAAATAAGTAAGAAAGGGGTGCTTGAGTAATGTCTACCATGAAAGTGTTGAACATGACCGGCGCAGAAGTCGGCAGTGTTGAATTGAACGACGGAATTTTTGGCATTGAACCCAATGAAGTCGTTGTGCATGAGGCGGTTAAAAATCACCTCGCCAACCGCAGACAGGGCACCCAGAGCGCCCTGACCCGCGCCGAGGTTTCCGGCGGCGGCAAAAAGCCCTGGAAGCAGAAGGGAACCGGCCATGCCCGTCAGGGCAGCACCCGCGCGCCCCAGTGGACGCACGGCGGCATCGTGTTTGCTCCGAAGCCCCGGGATTACTCCTATGTCCTGAACAAGAAAGTCAAGCGTCTGGCGCTGAAATCCGTCTTGTCCGAGAAGGCTGCCGAGGGCAACCTGATTGTGATTGACAGCATTAAGATGGATGCCATCAAGACGGTCGATTTCAGCAAGTTTTTGAGCAATGTCAAGGCCGACGGCAAGTCCGTCGTCGTGATGCCGGAGAAGAATGAGAACGTTGTCAAGAGCGCTCGCAATCTGCCCGGCGTGCTGACCACCACCGCGACAATCCTCAACGTGTACGACATTCTGAATGCCAAGTATCTGATTGTGGATCAGGCCGCTCTCGCAAAGATCGAGGAGGTGTTTGCATAATGACGAACGCATACGACATCATCATCCGCCCGATTATCACTGAGCGCGCCATGGCCAGCGCCGCCGACAAGAAGTACGTCTTTGAAGTTGCGAAGGATGCCGGTAAGATTGAAGTGAAAAAGGCCGTGGAGGAAATTTTCGGCGTAAAGGTCAAAACCGTCAATACTCTGAATATCCGCGGCAAAGAAAAGCGCCAGGGCGCTTCCCGCCAAGGCATGACCCGAAGCTGGAAGAAGGCCTATATCCAGTTGACGGATGACTCCAAGGGCATTGAGTTCTTCGAGGATATGGTCTAATAACGGAAGGAGTGTAAAGCAAAAATGTCCATTAAAACTTTTAAGCCGACGACGCCTTCCAGAAGACAGATGACTGTCTCCGGATTTGACGGCCTCGACAAGAAGGCGAAGCCGGAGCCCAGCCTGACCAGGGTTCTGAAAAAGTCTTCCGGCCGCAACAGCTACGGCTGCATTACCGTTCGTCATCGCGGCGGCGGCAATAAGAAGAAATACCGCGTGGTCGATTTCAAGCGCGACAAACAGGAGATGTTTGCAAAAGTTCTGCGCCTGGAATACGATCCCAACCGCAGTGCGAATATTGCTCTTATCGAGTATGAGGACGGCGAGCGCCGCTACATCCTGGCTCCTGTCGGCCTGAACGCGGGCGACAGGGTGGTTGCCAGCCCCACCGCCGACATCAAGCCGGGCAACGCACTGCCTCTGGCCAACATTCCTGTCGGCACCGTGATTCACAATATTGAGATGCATCCCGGCAACGGCGCACAGCTGGTGCGCTCCGCCGGTGCTGCCGCGCAGCTGATGGCAAAAGAGGGAAAGGATGCGCAGATCCGCATGCCCTCCGGCGAGGTCCGCATTGTGCGGATCGACTGCATGGCTTCCATCGGACAGGTTGGCAACATCGAGCATGAGAACATCAACATCGGCAAGGCCGGACGCAAGCGCCATATGGGCTGGCGTCCGACGGTCCGCGGCTCCGTTATGAACCCCAATGACCACCCGCACGGCGGCGGCGAGGGCAAAGCGCCTGTCGGCCGTCCCGGCCCTGTGACCCCGTGGGGCAAACCCGCCAACGGATATAAGACCCGCAAGGGCAAGAACCCGACGAATAAGTTCATTGTGAAACGTCGCAACGAGAAGTAAGGAGGCAAGTAGATATGAGCAGATCCATTAAAAAAGGCCCGTATGTTGCCCCTGAGCTTCTGAAGCGGGTCGAAGAAATGAACAAAAAGAATGAAAAGAAGGTTCTGAAAACCTGGAGCCGCAGCTCCACGATTTATCCCGCCTTCGTTGGCCACACCATTGCCGTGCATGACGGCCGCAAGCATGTCCCTGTTTATGTGCAGGAAGACATGGTCGGTCACAAGCTGGGCGAATTTGCGCCCACCCGCACGTTCCGCGGCCACAATAGACAAGCTTAAGGAGGATGCAGAACATGGAAAACAAAGAAGCAAAAGCGTATCTGCGCTATGTCCGCATCGCTCCCCGCAAGATCCAGATTGTCTGCGATTTAATTCGCGGCAAGGATGTGGGAACGGCCATGGCCATTCTGATGCAGACGCCCAAGGCTGCTTCCGATCCCCTGATGAAGTTGCTGAAGAGTGCGGCTGCCAACGCGGAGAATAATTTCAGCATGGATCCCGCAAAGCTCTATGTCTCTGAAGTTTACGCGACTCCGGGTCCCATCCTGAAACGGATGATGCCCCGCGCACAGGGCAGGGCTTACCGCATCAACAAGAGAAGCTCTCACGTCGCCATCACGGTGGCGGAAAAGGCATAAGAAAGGGAGGAGGCAGTTTTTATGGGACAAAAAGTTAATCCCCACGGCATGCGTGTGGGTGTCATCAAAGACTGGGATTCCCGTTGGTATGCCAGTGAAGAAAAGGTCGGCGACCTGCTGGTCGAGGACTACAAGATCCGTAAATATCTGAAGAAAACGCTGTACAGCGCAGGCGTCCCCAAGATCGAGATCGAGCGCAGCGGCGCAGGCGCCAACGAAGTCGTTACCATTTTCCTGCACTGCGCGCGTCCCGGTGTGGTTATTGGCAAGGGCGGCGAGCAGATCGAGCAGTATCGTCAGGCTGTCGAGAAGATGATCGGCAAGAAGGTAAAGCTGAACATTGTTGAGGTAAAGAGCCCCGACATGGATGCGCAGCTGGTTGCCGAGAATATTGCCCAGCAGCTGGAGAAGCGGATTTCCTTCCGCCGCGCCATGAAAAATTCCATGGGCCGCGCAATGCGCGCCGGCGCAAAGGGCATTAAAACTTGCTGCGAGGGACGTCTGGGCGGCGCTGAAATTGCCCGCACGGAGCATTATCACGACGGCACGATTCCTCTGCAGACCATCCGTGCCGACATCGATTACGGCTTTGCAGAGGCGGCCACCACATTCGGCCGCATCGGCGTCAAGGTCTGGATTTATAAGGGCGAAATCCTGAGTCAGACCCTGCGCACGACTCCCCGCACGATGGACACCTCCAAGCCCTATCAGGAGCGTCGGGAGCGCCGTCCCCGCCGGGACGGTGATTTCCGCAGCAATCGCGGCGGCTATAACCGCGGCGGTCAGAGCGGCAGCTACAACCGCGGCGGCCAGAGCGGCTATAACCGCAACGGCCAGAGCGGCTATAACCGCGGCGGCCAAAGCGGCAGCTATAACCGCGGCGGTCAGAGCGGCAGCTATAACCGCAACGGCCAGAACCGCAGCAACAATTATTCCCGCCCGGCTGCGCCGGCTGCACCTGCAGCACCCGCAGCACCCGCGGCACCCGCAAAGGAAGGAGGAGCTGAATAATGCTTCTGCCGAAGAGAGTGAAATATCGCCGCGTTCAGCGCGGCCGTATGACCGGAAAGGCCACTCGCGGCAATACCGTGACTTATGGAGAGTACGGTCTGCAGGCTTTGGAGCCCGCATGGATTAAGAGCAACCAGATTGAGGCGGCGCGTGTCGCCATGACCCGCTATACCAAGCGCGGCGGTCAGGTCTGGATTAAAGTTTTCCCCGATAAGCCCGTTACACAGAGAGCCGCCGATTCCCGGATGGGTTCTGGCAAGGGCAACGTGGAGTATTGGGTTGCAGTTGTGAAGCCCGGCCGTGTCATGTTTGAGATTGCCGGCGTACCCGAAGAGACTGCCCGCGAGGCGCTGCGTCTGGCCAGCTATAAGCTGCCCATTAAGACGAAGATTGTTGCGGCTCCGTCTGTTTCGGCAGCACAGGAAGCAGGTGAGTAAGATGAAGGCAAGTGAAGTTCGTAAGATGAATCCCGACCAGCTCAATGAAAAACTGGCCGGCCTGAAGAAAGATCTGTTCTATCTTCGGATGCAGCACGCGACCAATCAGCTGGATAATCCACTGAAGATCAAAGAGACGAAGCACGACATTGCCCGAGTCAAGACCGTTCTGCGGGAGCTCCAAGCTTCCGACAAGCAGTAAAAGGAGGTAAGCGAACATGAACGAAGAGAAGAGAACTTCCTCCCGTAAGACGAGAGTGGGTAAGGTCGTCTCCGACAAGATGGATAAGACTGTCGTGGTCGCCATCGAGGATCGCGTGGCGCATCCTCTTTACAAGAAAATTGTCGGCCGCACTTATAAGCTGAAAGCTCACGACGAGGAAAACACCTGCAGGATCGGTGATAAAGTCAAAGTGATGGAGACCCGCCCCCTGTCCAAGGACAAACGGTGGCGCGTGGTTGAAATCATTGAAAAAGCGAAGTAAGGAGGTGCCGATTTATGGTTCAGCAGGAATCTTATCTGAAGGTTGCCGATAATACCGGCGCCAAGATTATTAAGTGCATCCGGGTTCTGGGCGGCTCTACGCGCAAATTCGGCAACATCGGCGATGTGGTTGTGGCGTCTGTGCGCAAATCCACTCCCGGCGGCACCGTGAAAAAGGGCGAGGTTGTCAAGGCGGTTATCGTTCGGAGCGCCAAGGGCATTCGCCGCAATGACGGCACCTATGTCCGTTTTGACGACAACGCGGCCGTTCTGATTAACGACGATAAGAACCCCAAGGGTACCCGTATTTTCGGGCCGGTTGCAAGAGAGCTGCGCGACAAGGATTATATGAAGATCCTGTCTCTGGCTCCGGAAGTCATTTGAGGAGGGTGCCGAAATGTCTATGAATATCAAGAAGGGCGACACCATCGTCGTCCTGTCCGGTAAAGACCGCGGCAAGAAGGGCAAAGTTCTGGGAACAGTTCCTGGAACCAGCAAGGTTGTCGCTGAGAAGATCAACATGGTGACCTGCCACATGAAGCCCAAGAAGCAGGGCGAAGAGGGCGGCATCGTGAGACGCGAGGCTGCCATTGCCTCCTGCAAGGTGCAGGTCGTCTGCCCAAAGTGCGGCAAGGGTACCCGCGTTGCACATAAGATTGAGAACGGCAAGAGCGTCCGCGTGTGCAAGCACTGCGGCGCGGCTCTGTGAGAGGGGGGAGTGGACAAACATGGCAAGACTGAAAGAAAAGTATAAGGCCGAAGTCGCTCCCGCTCTGATGAAACAGTTCCAGTACAAGAGCGTCATGCAGATTCCGAAGATCGAAAAGATCGTTGTGAACGTCGGCTGCGGCGAAGCGCGCGAAAACGCCAAGGTTTTGGAAAACGTGGTGAGTGACCTGTCCCAGATTACCGGCCAGCATCCCGTCATTACCAAGGCCCGCAAATCCATCGCAAACTTCAAGCTGCGCGAGGGCATGCCCATCGGCGCGAAGGTAACGCTCCGCGGCGAGAGAATGTGGGAATTCCTGGATCGTCTGTTCAACGTGGCTCTGCCCCGTGTGCGTGACTTTCAGGGGATCAGCGCAAACGCGTTTGACGGCCGGGGCAACTATGCTCTGGGCATCAAGGAACAGCTGATCTTCCCCGAGATCGAGTACGATAAAATCGACAAGATCCGCGGCATGGACGTGGTAATCTGCACTACGGCTCGGACCGACGAAGAGGCCCGCGCCCTGCTTGAGCAGGTCGGCGCACCCTTCGCCCGCTAAGGAGGAGAAGAATAAGATGGCAAAGAAATCCATGATTTTGAAGCAGCAGGCTACTCCAAAATATTCCACCCGTAAGTATAACCGCTGTAAGATCTGCGGCCGTCCCCACGCTTACCTCCGCAATTACGGCGTCTGCCGTATCTGCTTCCGTGAGCTGGCTTACAAGGGTGAAATCCCCGGCGTTCGCAAGGCCTCTTTCTGAGAAGCCCCCGCGAATAGCAAATACAAAACCAAGAGCTTTGATATGGGCTTTGGCGATAGGATAGCGAAAGGTCACTGTGAATTGAGTACCATGCAGCAGCAGACTGCTCCATTCATAGTGATACCTCGCTGCCGGAACGGTTTTAAAAGCCGTAACTCTCTAAAATAGGAGGATTATTCTATGCATATCACCGATCCGGTTGCGGACATGCTGACTCGTATCCGCAACGCAAACAACGCAAAGCACGAGAACGTTGATGTCCCTGCTTCCAACATGAAAAAGAGCATTGCCCAGATTTTGCTGGACGAAGGTTACATCAAGAACTTTCAGCTGGTGGACGACGGTACCCAGGGTATCATTCGCATCGCGCTGAAGTACAACACGGGCAAGGAAAAGGTTATTACCGGACTGCGCCGCGTTTCCAAGCCCGGCCTCCGCGTCTATGTGGGCGCAGACGAACTGCCCCGCGTGCTCCGCGGCCTGGGCATCGCAATTATTTCCACATCCAAGGGCATCATGACCGATAAGAAGGCCCGCGAGGCCCATGTCGGCGGCGAAGTCCTGGCATTCGTATGGTAAGGAGGGTATCTGAATATGTCTAGAATTGGCAGAATGCCCATTACCGTCCCCACAGGCGTCACCGTTACGGTCGCCGAGGGTAATGTGGTTACCGTCAAGGGACCCAAGGGACAGCTGACCAAGGCGCTGCGTCCCGAGATGATTATCAAGCAGGAAGGCAATACAATCACCGTCGATCGGCCCTCTGAGGACAATCTCCATCGCGCACTGCACGGCCTGACCCGCAGTCTGCTGAACAACATGATTGCCGGCGTCGACAAGGAATTCACCAAGGAGCTTGAGGTGAACGGCATCGGTTACCGTGCCGCCAAGGAGGGAAAGAACCTGATTTTAACCGTGGGCTTTTCTCATCCGGTGATTGTTCCTGAGATCGAGGGCATTACCATTGATGTCCCCGCTCCCAATAAAATCGTGATTCACGGCTGCGACAAACAGGCTGTCGGCCAGTTTGCCGCTGAAATCCGTAAGAAACGTCCGCCCGAGCCTTATAAGGGCAAGGGAATCAAGTACGCCGAGGAAACCATCCGTCGTAAGGTTGGCAAGACCGGCGCTAAGAAGTAAGGAGGTGTGCCGAAATGATTAAGAGACCTGATACCAATGCACAGCGTATGAAGCGTCACAAAAGGGTGCGCAGTAAAATCTCCGGCACTCCCGAGATTCCGCGCCTGAATGTATTCCGCAGCGAAAGCAACATCTATGCTCAGATCATCGACGATGTGAGCGGCAAGACGCTGGCTTCCGCTTCCTCTCTGGATAAAAGGATAAAACCATTGAGGGATACGGCGGCAATGCCGCCGCAGCTACCGCAGTGGGCAAGCTGCTTGCTGAGCGCGCCAAGGCAAAGGGCATCGAGAACGTGGTCTTTGACCGCGGAGGATACCTTTACCATGGCCGTGTGCAGGCACTGGCCGAGGGCGCCCGCGAGGGTGGCCTGAAGTTTTAATCGGAGGGAGGAACAACAAAATGCCAAGATTTCAAAGAGAACCCAGTGAGTACACTGAGAAGGTTGTTGCCCTCAACCGTGTTTCCAAGACCGTCAAGGGCGGACGTGTCATGAAGTTCGCCGCGCTTGTCGTGGTGGGCGATCAGAAGGGCAAGGTTGGCTATGGCCTGGGTAAGGCCGCTGAAGTTCCCGAGGCAATCCGCAAGGGGCTGGAAGCCGCCAAGAAGAACATGATCACGGTATCTCTCGCCGGCAGTACGATTCCCCACGAGACGATCGGTGTGGCCGGAGCAGGCCGCGTGCTGATGAAGCCTGCGGCTCCCGGCACCGGCGTGATTGCCGGCGGCGCAGTTCGTGCCGTCGTTGAAGCAGCCGGCATTAAGGATATCCGTACCAAGTGCCTGCGCTCCAACAATGCGAACAACGTGGTTGCCGCCGCTTTTGAAGGTCTGCGCTCCATGCGCAGCCCTGAGGAAGTTGCCCGCATCCGCGGCAAGAGCGTTGAAGAGATCGTGGGTTAAGGAGGGGCTTAGATTATGGCAAACTTAACGATTAAGCTCGTCAAGAGCCTAAATGGCCGCCTGGAAAAGCAGGTTGCCACCGCACACTCTTTGGGGCTCCGCAAGATCGGTGATGTCACCGTGCAGCCCGACAACGATCAGACTCGCGGCAAGGTGGCTAAGATTGGTTACATGCTGCAGGTTACCGAAGAGGGAGGTAATAAATAATGAAGCTGAGTGAACTGTCTCCCGCTGAGGGTTCCGTCCGCAGCGCTTACCGCAAGGGCCGCGGTGCGGGCAGCGGAAACGGCAAGACCGGCGGCCGCGGCCATAAGGGCCAGAAGGCCCGTTCCGGCGGAAAACTCCGTATCGGATTTGAAGGCGGCCAGATGCCGCTGGCACGCCGCATTCCTAAGCGTGGTTTCAACAACATTTTTGCCAAGCCGCTGGAGATTGTAAATCTGAGCGCCCTCAATCTATTCGCGGATGGAGAGACCGTTACTGCGGAAGCTCTGCTGAACAGAGGCATTCTGAGCAAATGTGTCTATGGCTACAAAGTTCTGGGCAACGGCAAGATCACGAAAAAAGTAACGGTTCGGGCTTCCGCTTTCTCTAAATCTGCCAAGGAGGCAATCGAAGCAGCAGGCGGAAAGACCGAGGTGATTTGACGTGCTTCAGACGATTCACAAGGCGTGGGGGATTCCTGAACTGCGGAAAAAAATGGTTTTCACACTTCTCATTCTGCTGATTTTTCGGATTGGCAATGCAATCCCTGTGCCGTATGTTAATGTAACAATGCTGGGTCAGTACCTAAACCAGATGAGTACAACCGTTCTCGGGCTGTATAACGTAATGACCGGCGGCGCTTTCGCGGAAGCAACCGTTTTTGCACTGAGTATTCAGCCGTACATCAACGCGGAGATTATTATTCAGCTGCTGACCGTTGCAATTCCCTCGCTGGAGCGCCTGGCACAGGATGGCGGCGAAGAGGGACGCAAGAAAATCCAGTCCATCACCCGCTATACCACCGTGGGCATCGCCGTTCTGCAGGGCTTCGGCTATTATATGCTGATGAAGCGCTACAACCTGCTGAGCGTATCAAGCCCCAACGTCTGGCACGCACTGGTGATTATCGTCTCCTTCGTTGCCGGCTCTACCTTTTGCATGTGGATGGGCGAGCAGGTAACCGAGTTCGGCGTCGGCAACGGCATTTCGATTATTCTGTTTGCCGGCATTCTGGCTCGTGTTCCCTACATGGTTTCCTCCGCAGTGGCGTTTGGTCAGAAGTCGCCTATTAACTGGCTTTGGGATGCGTTGCTGATTGTCGCCATTCTGGCTCTGATTGTGTTCATTGTGTTCATCAATGACGCGGAGCGCCGGATTCCCGTTCAGTACGCAAAACGGCAGGTTGGCCGCAAGATGTACGGCGGTCAGAATACCACGCTTCCCATGAAGGTGAATATGGCTGGCGTTCTGCCCATTATCTTCGCGCAGAGCATTGCGTCTCTGCCCGCGACGATTATGGCATTCACCGGCACCGGCAAAAAAGGCACTTTCAGCTATGCGCTGGCACAGGCAATTGATACTAAGTCTGTGCTCTACATGATCATCTATTTCCTGATGATTATTGGGTTCAGTTATTTCTATTCCACCATTCAATTCAACCCTGTGGAAATTTCCAACAATCTGAAGAAGCAGGGCGGCTTTATTCCGGGCTTCCGTCCGGGCAAGCCCACCGTGGAGTTCATCAAGAAAGTCCTGAACAAGGTGACGTTGTTCGGCGCGATCTATCTGGGCATCGTCGCAATCTGCCCGCTGATTTTGGGCAAGGCGGTCAATAACAACAGTCTGGCCATCGGCGGCACGTCTGTCATCATCGTTGTCGGCGTCGCGCTGGAGACGGTGCAGGCGCTGGAATCCCAGATGGTAATCCGTCAGTACAAGGGATTCCTGGAATAAGAGAGAAGGCGCTTTCCGATGAAGCTGATTTTATTGGGCGCCCCTGGTGCCGGCAAAGGCACGCAGGCGGAGCGCCTGAGCAAAGAGCTGAACATTCCCGCAATTTCCACCGGAAACATTCTCCGCGCGGCGATTAAAAACGAGACGCCCACCGGCATGCGGGCCAAGACCTTCATGGACGCGGGCCATCTGGTGCCCGACGGTATCATCATTGATATCGTTACGGAACGGCTGGCGGAAAAAGACTGTTCCAACGGTTTCATTCTGGACGGCGTGCCCCGCACGCTGGCCCAGGGTGAGGCATTGGAACAGGCGGGAATCAAATTTGACGCAGCAGTTTCTATTGAGATTTCCGATGAGGAAATTATGAGACGGCTGAGCGGGCGGCGCGTCTGCGAAGACTGCGGAGCAAGCTACCATCTGGAAGCTGTTCCGCCAAAAAAAGCGGGCGTGTGCGATACCTGCGGCGGCAAATTGGTTCAGCGTAAGGATGATGCCCCCGAGACTGTGAGAGCACGTCTTGAGGTCTATCATAGGGAGACCGAGCCTTTAAAAGAATTCTACGCCAAGCGCGGCCTTCTAAAGCCTGTTGAGAACCAGCCCAAAGTGGCTGCGACGACACGGGCAATTCTGCTGGCGCTGGGGAGATGATAGCAAAATGATTACACTGAAGTCCCAGCATGAGATCCAACTGATGCGCCGAGCCGGTAAAATTACCGCGGCGGCCCGTGCTTTTGCAGGGGAAATGGTAAGACCCGGCGTAACAACCCAGGAAATCGACAGCGCAGTAGAGCGGTTTATCCGTAAACATGGCGCGACTCCGTCGTTTCTTCACTATGAGGGATATCCGGCGTCTGTCTGCATCAGCGTGAACGATGAGATCATCCACGGCATTCCGGGCAGCCGGGCGCTGAAGGAAGGCGACATCGTCAGCGTGGATGTGGGCGCGTTTATCGACGGATATCACGGTGACTGCGCGGCAACCTTTGCATGCGGGCGGATTACTCCGGAAGCGCAAAATCTGATCGATGTGACCAGACAGAGCTTTTTCGAGGGTATCAAGTTCGCAAAAGAGGGATACCGTCTATATGATATTTCGGCGGCTGTCCAAAAGTACGCTGAGGAGCGCGGGTATTCCATCGTCCGGGAATATGTCGGTCATGGTATCGGCACC
>JBFLFX010000046.1:0-14978 GCA_041859815.1 Dysosmobacter sp.
CGGGAACCTTTATATTGCAGACTCTGATAACAACCGCATCCGCAAAGTGGATACGAACGGTACGATCACGACGGTTGCCGGGACTGGCACCGCAGGCGATTCCGGGGACGGGGGACCCGCCACGGCGGCGGAACTGAATTCTCCCATAGGAATTGCAGTGGACGCAAGCGGGAACCTTTACATCGCGGACACTGTAAACAACCGCATCCGCAAAGTGGATACGAACGGTACGATCACGACGGTCGCCGGGAACGGGACCGCAGGCGATTCCGGAGACGGGGGACCCGCGACGGCGGCGGAACTGGACTTCCCGGTCGGAGTAGCTGCGGACGCAACCGGCAACCTTTACATTGCGGAGTACGGCAATGGACTGGTACGTAAATTGACGGCCTGTGATACCGTGAGCTTCAACACGGGCTCCGGCGGCGCGGTTGACAGCCAGAGCGTCGAGTCCGGCGGCTATGCCGCAAGGCCCGACGATCCGACGTATCCCGGTTATGTCTTCAAAGGCTGGTATACGGACAACACCTATACCACCGAATTCGATTTTACGGCTGCGAAGATTACCGCCGACACGACCCTGTACGCCAAATGGGAGGAGGCTCCGGCCACCACCTATGGTATCGGCCTGAGCCAAAGCGGCGCTTATATCTTTCCCGCGCGGACCGTAGGCTACAGCTCCGTATCCCCCCTGAACGTCACGGTGCGCAATACCGGCACTCAGGCGACGGGAGATCTGAGCGCGGCGCTCTCCGATACGAATTCCGGCAGCTTCACCCTGTCCAAGACTACCGTCAGCAGTATTGCGGCGGGAGGCAGCGACAACTTTACCGTCGAGCCGAACACGGGGCTTTCGGCGGGGATTTACACGGCGACGGTCACGGTATCCGGAGGCAACAGCATCACCAGCTCTTTTGCCGTCAGCTTCACGGTAAATAGCAGCGGCGGCTCCACTGGCGGCGGAAGCTCCGGCGGTACGTCTTATCAGGCGACGGCAACGGCAAGCAACGGTACTTCGGAGAAACTCAAGGTAACGACAAGCGGCAAACGTGCGGTGGCAGCTGTCGGCACAACCGAAAGCCGTCTGATTGCAAATGGAAATACGCTTGAAATCGATATGCCAAACGTGGAAAACGCGACCAGTTACGGCGTGGAGATTCCGGCAAGCGCGCTGTCCAAGCATGCGGGCGGTACGCTTACAATGAGTACGGCACTTGGCGCTCTCTCCATGCCGGCCAATATGCTCTCGTCGCTGTCGGATACAACAGGCAAAACAGCGCAGGTGACCATCAGCGCGGGTGACACCTCAACCCTTTCCAGCGACGTGCAGGCATTGATCGGCGACAGGCCGGTTGTCCAGTTGACGCTGACGCTGGGAGGAACGCAGACCGAGTGGAGCAATCCGGACGCGCCGGTAACCGTGAGCATCCCCTATACTCCGACAGAGGCTGAACTGAAAAATCCGGACAGCATCGTCGTGTGGTACCTGGACGGCAGCGGCAACGCCGTCTGCGTTCCGAACGGACATTACGATTCAGCAACCGGAACGGTAACCTATACCGCCACTCATTTCAGCCAGTACGCGGTAGTCTATCGCAGCGTCAGCTTTTCCGATGTTTCCGGCTGGTATGAGGATGCCGTAAATTATCTCGCGGCGCGGGAGATTACCGGCGGTGCGGGCGGCGGAAAATTCAGCCCGGAGGCGAATATCACGCGGGCACAGTTTGTGACGATCCTCGCAAGGCTGTCCGGTGACGACCTGAGCGGATCTGCCGCGTCGTCCTTTACCGACGTACCCGCCGCCGACTGGTGCTTCGCGGCGGCCCAGTGGGCATATGAAAACGGCGTGGCCGAGGGCTGCGGCGGTAAATTTAATCCGGACGCCTCCATTACCCGGCAGGACATCGCAGTGATGCTTGTGCGGTATGCCGATAAGGTCGCGGGATACACCCTGCCGGAGTCAAACGACGCCGTGACTTTCCCGGACAGCGCGAAAATCTCGTCCTACGCATCCGGCGCCGTGAACGCCATGCAGCGGGCGGGTATCATTGCCGGTTACAAGGACGGCAGTTTCGATCCCCTGGGCAGCGCCACCCGCGCGGAGGCCGCAAAAATGATCGCGCTGCTCCAGCAGAAAATTGCGAGGGGAGCGATCACCGGTGGAACTTAAAATAAACAGGAGCGTCAGGAGCAATAACAGAGACAGCTTTTTGTTTTTCCGGTGTAAGAGGATGATAGCTCACAGGGTATCCCTTCTGACAGCGCTGCCTCGACGATTCCACTGTACCACAGAAGGTCATATCCTGTGAGTTTTACTCTGCCGCGCTTGTGTTATTTTCAGGAATAAGGGCGTGGATTGAAATACGGGATATAAAGGAGCGGCTGAATGAATCTTCCGATGGCGGTACAGCGGACTCCACGGAAGCAAGGGTGTGAAAAATCCGTCAGGCGGGAAATCGTAAACCGCATTTCTGAAATTGTCAATCAGCGGAAAACGCAGGCAAGAGAGCTATCCAGAGGCTGAGAAACGATTTTGCCGACGACTCCGGATTTGCAAAATTCATTGTTGGCAGGATTTCCGGTAGAGGCGGAGTGAATGCAGATCCTATTTTGAGCGACAGGATGGAGGATGGAATTGAATTCCCTTCGCCGCCCTTTTCGCGGCGGGTGTGGAAAAAAGACTTGTCAGCCCTATGCAAAAATTTGCATAGGGCTGACAAATTTTTTGGAAAATGCAACGTTATTCTTGACAACGAACAACGAAACGCTTAATATTTATCATAAAAGGGCAGATAATTTCTTGCAATCCGACGAATTTTGGATAAAACGTAATCAATAAAAAAGAATGGAGAGATGAAATCATGAGAAAAACCGAAAAAAAAGCTTTCGCATGGCTGCTGTCGGCGGCGATGGCACTGACGCTGGTAACAGGCGCCGGCATGACGGCTCATGCGGAAACGGCAGCGGCAGCCAGTCAGGCCGCCGGTGAAAAGGCGACTTATACCATTACAGATTACACTGGGACCAACGGCACGGTCACGGCGGATCAGGCCGCGGCGCCTGCGGGGACGACGGTTACGCTGACGGCGGCGCCCGCCGACGGCTACGGGCTCTCTTCTCTGACGGTTACCGGCGCGGCGATCAACGGCACGGTGTCTGCCAATACCGCAAAGTATACCTTTATTATGCCCGCCGCCAACGTGACGGTGAACGCGGTGTTTTCACCCATTGCGCTGACAGTTTATGCCCAGAGTGGGAACGCCGGCGCGAGGGTCAGGGCGGCACAGTTTACCAAAGAGGAGCTGACGGCTGCGTCCACGGCTTCCGCCGGCGGTTACGGCTACCTCTATTATAAGGGAAACGCCGCCAACGCCGTGGTTGCCACGCAGGTGGTGCCGCTGGATACGCTGCTGGATGCGGCGGGGCTCAGCGGCGACTGGACTTCCGGATCCTCTCTCGCGTTTACCTGCACCGACGGGGAGTATACCAAGGCGTATCCCGCCTATCAGGAAATTCAGGACTGCGGATACTATATCGACGAGAAGGGGTCTTCCAAAGTTCCCGCAGGCATCGCGCTGAAATGGACGACGGGTTCCACGGAGGACGGCACGGTGGCGGATTTGGCTGCCAAGGCCGTGGATACCAGCGGACTGCGGTTTGTGTACGGCATTTCGCAGGATCAGTACAAGAATTTGAGTGCTGCCGGCAAGCGCATGCCTTCCGGCGTGACCGCCGTCACGGTGATTTATCCGCCCGTCCTTTCCTTTACCGACGTAAAGAGCGGCGACTGGTGCTATGACGCCGTGAATTTTGTGACCGGCAAGGGCCTGTTTCACGGCAAGACCGAGACCGCATTTGCACCCGCCGGCAATATCAGCCGGGGCCAGCTGATTAGTGTGCTCTACCGTCTGGCGGGCAGCCCGGAAGTCAAGGGAACCTGCCCGTTCAAGGATGTGACGGCTGATTCCTACTGCTGCAAGGCGGTGATTTGGGGCGCGGCCAACGGCATTGCCGGCGGCGTCAGCAAAACGGTGTTCCAGCCGAATGCCAGCGCTTCCCGCCAACAGATCGCGGTGTTCCTTTATCGCTACGCAAAAATGATGAAGTATGATACCACACAGGGCGGCATGGCTATCCGGGAATTTGCCGACTACGGCAGAATTTCCTCCAGCGCCGCTGCCGCGATGACCTGGGCGGTCAACACGGGGATCCTGCAGGGAACGGCGAATAAGCTGAACCCGCGGGGCAATGCAAGCCGTGCGCAGACAGCCGCTTTCCTGATGCGCTTCTGCCAGAAATTTGTGCACTGAGATGGAGCGGCACGGGAAAAATTTTCATCACTGATTTGTTTAGCCGGGAATCATAACGGTGATTTCCGGCTAAACGTGCATTTGAAGTGCCGGCATTTATAGATTAAAACGTTTATTGAGGGGAGAAAGCATGGACAAAAAAGGAAAAAACATCTATGCATGGCGGTTTGCGCTGCTGATTGCCGCCTTTCTTGCCGCCTATTTTCTCTCCTTTGCCGTGGGGCGCTACGAGGGCTCCCTGTCGGGAGACAGGCTGGAACGGGCGCGGACGCTGAATGTGTTTTGGCAAATCCGCTTTCCCCGGATCACGGCGGCAGCTCTGATAGGCGCCGCCCTCTCCACCGCGGGCGCGGCATATCAGGGGATTTTCCGCAATCCCATGGTGTCGCCGGATTTGCTGGGCGCGTCTTCCGGCGCGGGTTTCGGCGCGGCGCTGGGCATCCTGTGGGCATTCAACTACGGCGGCGTCACGCTGCTGTCCTTCGGATTTGGATTGCTGGCGGTGTTTGCGGCGGTTCTTGTGGCGAAGGCGGCCAAGGGGGATCGGGTGCTGTCGCTGGTATTGGCGGGCATTGTGATTAGCTCGCTCTTTTCCTCCGGAACCTCGTTTATCAAGCTGGTGGCGGACACGGAGGAAACCCTGCCGGCCATCACTTACTGGCTGATGGGAAGCCTTGCCTCCATCCGCATGAACAATCTCATCGCGGCGATTCCGATCCTGCTGGGTATTTTCGTTCTGTTTCTGCTGCGGTGGAGGCTGAATGTTTTGACGATGGGGGAGGAGGAGGCGCGGAGCGTGGGCGTGAATCCCGGCGCCCTGCGGGTAACGGTAATTTTTTGCGCGACGCTGATGACTGCCGCCAGTGTGGCCATTTCCGGCATGATCGGCTGGGTGGGTCTGGTCATTCCCCATTTTGTGCGGATCCTCTTCGGCTACGACTATCGCCGGGTAATTCCGGCGTCCGCGCTGCTGGGCGCGACCTTTCTGATTGTGGTGGACGATGTGGCGCGGGTCGCCGTCACCAGCGAGCTGCCCATCGGCATTCTCACTTCGTTCATCGGCGCGCCGGTTTTTATCTTTCTAATTTGGAAAGGAGAGAGACACGATGCGGCTCTCCGTTCGTAATTTGAGCTTCGCTTACGGCGCGCACGCCGTCCTGCGGGACGTATCCTTCGACGCGGAAAGCGGCGAGCGGATCGCGCTGCTCGGCCCCAACGGCACCGGAAAAACAACGCTTTTCCGGTGCATGATGCAATTCCTGTCCGGCTACGGCGGCTCCGTCCTGCTGGACGGGAGAGAGGCGCGGGCGTTTTCGCCCAAAGAGCTGGCGGCGCGGATTGCCTACATTCCCCAGAGCACGGCGCCGTCCTTTAACTACACGGTGGCGGATGTGGCGCTGATGGGCGTTACGGGGAGCCTGGGCCTTTTTGAAACGCCCAAAAAACGGCAGCGGGAGGCGGTGGCCTCCGCGCTGGAGATGCTGGGCATTGCCCGTCTGGCGGAATGCGGCTTCCGGGAACTCAGCGGCGGAGAGCAGCAGCTGGTCCTGCTGGCGCGGGCTTTGGTACAGGACGCGAAAATCCTGATTATGGACGAGCCTACTGCAAATTTGGATTTTGGAAACCAGTGCCGGGTGATGGACAGCGTGACCAGGCTTTCCCAAAAGGGATATACGGTTCTCTTCTCCACGCACCACCCGGAGCAGGCAACGCTGTATGCGACCAGGGTTTTGGCGCTGCGGGAGGGGACGATTTTGATTGACGGCACGCCGGAACTGCTGACGGAGGAAAAGCTTTCGCTGCTGTACGGGATGCCGGTGGCGCTGCACTATGTGGAACACGGCGGCAGGAGAATTGCGATCTGCCTGCCGGGAGAGGGATAAAAATGATTCACTGGGATGAAGAGGGGATCCGCTTTATGCGCGACAGCGCGGAGCATTTGAAATTTGCCGAGGTGCAGGCGAAACATATCCTGCCGTACCTGCCGCCGGAAGCGGCGGCCTGCGAAGGCGGCTGCGGCCTGGGGTATCTCAGTCTGGCGCTCAGCCCTTATGTGAAGCATCTCACGGCGGTGGAACGCTCCCCGGCGGCGCTGACGGTGTTGCGGGAAAATTTGCAGAAACGGGGTGTCGGGAATATCACCGCCGTGGCGGCGGACATCTTTTCCGTAAAGCCGGAGCGCCCATACGACGCCATGGTATTCTGCCGGTTCGGCGCGGTGGCGGATATTCTGAAGCTGACGGCGGAGCAGTGCGGCGGCACCGCGGTGGTTTTGACGCTGGCCAATTCCAATCATCGGTTTACACTGGCGGAAAAAGCGGTGCGGCGGAAAGAGTGGTTTTCCCGGGAAGAGCTGGACAGGCTGAAAATTCCCTATCGGCACGAGCGCTTTGACGTGGAGACGGGGCAGCCGTTCCGCAGTTTGGAGGACGCGGTGCGCTTCTTCCGGATTTACGACCGGAGCGGGGAGCCGATTACGAAAGAGCGGGTACAAAACCGGCTGGAACCTGACCCGCAGGGGACTTATCCGCTGTTCAGCCCCATGAAAAGCGACTTTCACCTGCTGGCGTTTCACGCGGACGATGTCCGCCGGGCGCTGCGGGGCTGAGCAAGACACGGCAAAAGGAGAAGATCAGGATGAAAAAACGTATTTCGGCGGCGCTGCTGGCGCTGGCGCTGCTGCTGAGTCTCTGCGGCTGCGGAACGAAAGCCGCGGCCGGAGGGGAAAAGACAATTTCCTTTACGGATTCCTGCGGGCGGAAAGTGGAAATCCCCGCGAAGATTACCAGAATCGCGCCCAGCGGCGCGGTTGCGACTATGATTCTGTCTACCATTGCGCCGGCGGATCTGGTGGGTATCAGCGCGACGCCCAGCAGCGCGCAGTACAAGTATCTGCCCCGTAAATTCCTGAAGCTGCCCACCTTCGGCCAGCTTTACGGGAGCAAGAGCAACATCAATCTGGAGGCCCTGATTGCGGCCAGCCCTCAGGTGATTATCGACCTCGGCGACAAGAAGGACGGCATGGCCTCCGACTTAAACGCCCTGCAAAAGCAAACCGGCATCCCAGTGATATTTGTGGAAGCGGATCTGCCGCATATGGCAGAAGCTTACCGCACGCTGGGAACACTGATTTCCGGCAAAAAAGATCGCGGAGAGAAGCTGGCGGCGTTTGTGGATCACACGCTGAAGACGGCAAAGGAGAACAGAAAAAAAATTCCCAAAAGCCGGCGGCTCTCCGTAATGTACACCTCCGGCACCACCGGGCTGAATACCAACGCAAAAGGCTCCGTGCAGGCGCAGGTGTTGGACATTGTCGGCGCGAAGAACGCCATCACGGTGGAGGACGTCAGCGACAAGGGCGGCGGCAACACCATCAACATGGAGCAGCTCTATGCCTTTGACCCGGATGTAATTGTGATGGCGCAGGGCGGGCCGTATGCCACGCTGCCGTCCGACAAGGTGTGGAACAAGCTCAAAGCGGTAAAAAGCGGGAAGTATTACGAGATTCCCGGCGAACCCTATAACTGGATGTCCAATCCGCCGTCCGTGAACATGCTGCTGGGCGTCTGGTGGCTGGGCAATCTTCTCTATCCGGATGTTTACCACTACGATATGAAATCCGTGGCGGAAAAGTTTTACAGGCTGTTCTGGAACTACCCGCTCTCCGACGGGGAGGCGGCGGCGCTGCTGGCGAACTCCACGGGAAAAGTAAAGTGAGGGGGACGCCGTGAAACGATTCTGGTTTCTCTGCGCGCTGTGCTGCGCATGTCTTGGCGCGGCGGCGTGCGTTCCCGCGAGAGCGGATGCGGTGACGGATACGCTGTCGGTTTATGTGGGGTATTACGGCGGGCCGTACTACCTCAAGCACACCTATCGCTGGTCGGATCTGGACGACCTTTACGGCGGCGCGCTGGACAGCCACAAGGAGGCGTATACCTATTACAGCGGCAGCCGGGCGGCGGTGGATTCCGCCCGGGGCTTCTATCTCTCCGACTTTTTGCAGTACGCGGACGTGGATATGAATTCCATCGCCTCGCTGGATTTCTACACAAAGGATCATACCACCGGTGCGTACCGCACGTTTACCCGCTATTCCCTGCTGGACGCGCCGCGGTATTACTTTCCCAATCTCGCCGCCAATGAGACGACCGGGAAGCCTTACGCCCGGAACGGCGGGAGCCTGTGGGACGGCGCCCAGCGGGTGGAGACGATGCTGGCGCTGGAGGACAACTGGGAGTGGGACGCGGACGGCAGCGACTATACGGCGCCCAGCACCTCCAGCCGTTTCCGGCTGCTGTTTGGCCAGCTGACGCCGGAGGAGTCCATGACCAGCGCGGCCGCAAAATATGTCTACGCGATCTACGTGACATTTTCCGGCACGCCGCAGCTGACGGCGAAGGCCCCGGATCTGTCGCTGAAAATCGGCAGCAACTATCAGATGACGGTGGGCGTTTCGGCTGAGGACAGTTTGCTGGATTCCTACGTCCGCAAGAACATCAAATGGAGCTCCAGCGATTCCAGCGTCATCGCGGTGGATTCTGCCGGGAAGCTGGCGGTGAAAAAAGCCGGGAAAGCCGTGGTGAAGGCGTCGTTCGGACAATCCTCCGTTTCCGTCACTGTGAAAGTGGACGGCAGCGGCAACGTGGTCAGCTCCGGCGGCGCGGGCGGAGGCACTGGCAGCAGCGGCACGGGCGGCGGAGCAGGAAGCGGCACAAGCCGCACTGCGGGGACTTCCGGCATTTCCGGCGGTTTGGGCAAGCGCACCGGAAGTCAAAAGACCGCTTCGGGGCAGGCAGACGGCAATGTTTTGCTGCTGTCCGGCGAGGTGAAGAAGATACTGGCGAACGCGAAGCGCAGCGGCAGTATCTTAACCAATAACGCCTCCTCCGGCTCCGGATCCGGCGGCGTGGCCAACTGGCGCAGGAGCGGCATGGACAAGAACGCCAAGGCGCTGCGCGTGAAAATCAACACGCAGAAGATGTGGCCGGTTTACACGGCGGCGGGCGTGCTGCTGTGCCTCGGCGCGGGGGGCAGCGTCCTCACGTTCCGCTCGGAGCTGCGGGAGCCGAAGAAAAAGAATCACAAGGGAGAGACAATATGAGTACGACGGATACGGCAAAAGTATTTCAAATCGGCGACATTCTGCGGCAGGTGTCCCGGATGCTGGAAAAGCCGGTGATTTTTCTGCTGATTTGCAGCATTGCGCTGGCGGTATTTCTGCTGGGCTGGCTGATTGGAGAATACTTCACGGAACGGCGGCATCTGAAGGTGTGCCTGCCCGCCCTGCTGGAGGATTTGCGGGCGGGAGAGACTCCCGCCAGGGAGTGCATTGAAAGCAGCGGGCTTCTGAAGCGCCAGAAGGCGGCGCTGCTGGAGCTGCTGTCCCATCCCGGCTTTTCCTCCTCTGTCCGGGAGGCGCTGGCGGTGCGTCTGATGGAAGAACAGCAGATGCGCTACGACCGCATTGTCCATTACTCGGAGCTGCTGGCGCGCCTCGCGCCGATGCTCGGCCTGATGGGAACGCTGATTCCGCTTGGGCCCGGCATTATCGCGCTGGGGCAGGGCGACACGCAGACGCTGTCCAACTCCCTGCTCACCGCGTTTGATACCACGGTGGCGGGCCTTGCCAGCGCGGCTGTCGCGGTGGTGGTTTCCATGGTGCGGCGGGGCTGGTATAAGGACTATATGTCCCTGCTGGAAACGGTTGCGGAATGTGTGCTGGAAACGGAGAAGAACGATGACGAGAAGACTGACGGCTAAGCGGCTTGGCCGCGCGGAAGAGGAGACGCCCGTGAACCCCATGGACAGCGTGGGCAACATGGCAGACACCATGCTGGTTCTGGCGGTTGGCATTATGCTGGCGCTGGTGGTAAACTGGAACGTGGATCTGGCGGTGGTCTCCGCATCCAAGGATCAGAAGACGCAGGCGTCCAAATCGGAACAGACGGTGGCGGTGGACAAGGATCAGCTCCAGTCCGCCAAGGACAGCGAAAAGCCGGATGAAAAGGACCTGACCAAAATGGGCGCGGTTTACTATGACAAGACCACCGGAAATTACTATATTATTAAAGGGACTGATTGACATGAAACGCTGGATTTCCTGCCTGCTGGCGGTGCTGCTGCTGTTTTCCATGAACAGCTTTGTGCCCGCCGCTTCCGCCGTCTCCGGCAAATGGGACGGTACGGTGGATATTTCGTGGTATGATCCCGCCAAGACGGAATACCGTATCAGCACCCCGGCGCAGCTGGCGGGACTGGCCGCACTGGTCAACGGCATGACGGACCCGTCCTGCCCGAACCTCATCGGCAACAAGGCTTACATCACCAGCAAAGCCTATCGCAACGCGCTTTTGGTGGGTGCCGGCGGGGGAAATGTGAAGGATACAGTCTATGCCTCCAGCGTGGATTTTGCCCATAAGACGGTGTATCTCACCGCCGATTTGGACATGGGCGGCGTGTACAACAGTGCCAAAGGCACCTGGAGCGGCCCCAACTGGACGCCTATCGGGGGCAAATACTCCATGAAAAACGGGGAAGTCAAGGGGGACAGTCTGGTGCTGGACGCCCGGTTCAACGGCGTGCTGGACGGGCAGGGGCATACGATCTCCAACCTGTACTGCAACCGATACGCGGCCAAGGGCTTTCCCTACAGCCAGTGTGTGGGGCTTGTGGGCTATCTGGGCGGCGCTTCCGATCTGAATCCGGCGGTAACGGGTAAATTCTCTGACGCCTGGAAGCCCGCCGTGCGGAATCTGGTGGTGAAAAGCGGATCTGTTTACGGCCGCCGCATGGTGGGCGGCATTGTCGGCCGCGTGGGGGAGACTACCGGCGGTGTCGTGATTGAAAACTGTGCCAACGGCGCGGCGGTGCACAGCACGGACTCCAAGGGGATCGGCGGCATCGACGGCACCGGCTGGGGCGCCGGCGCGGTTCGCAACTGCTACAACACCGGGAGAATTTCCACCACCTATGCCTGCCCCGCAGGCGGTATCGTGGGAGTCGACGGCGGACTGAGCGTCTACAACTGCTATAACGTGGGAAAAGTGGACAGCAACGGTCAGAGACTGGGCCGGGGCGTCGGCAGCCACGATTATGGCGTCTATGTGGTGGATAACTGCTATTACCTCAACGGCTGTGATGACGACCCGGACAGCGGCGGCTGGTATAAGGGCGTCAGCAAGAAGATCACGGTGCACGTCGCCGGGCTTGACGCGGAAGCCATGAAGAGCGCTTCTTTTGTGGAAAAACTCAACGCTTCCGGCACCGTATTTGCAGCGGATACGAAGAATCTCAACGGAGGATACCCGGTTCTGGCGTTTCAGAACGGAGCGGCAGCTGCGGGAAAATGCACAGTCAATGTGGAAAAATCCTCCGGCGGAACGGTGACGGCGGATGCTTCCGGCACGGTGCCG
This sequence comes from Dysosmobacter sp., assembly GCA_041859815.1. GTDB lineage: Bacteria > Bacillota > Clostridia > Oscillospirales > Oscillospiraceae > Oscillibacter. The sequence continues at coordinate 11,723 of JBFLFX010000046.1, forward strand.
TACGGGCAGAATGTAACGCTTACGGCAGCTCCCGACGCGGGCTATACACTGCGTTATTATACGGTGAACGGCAAAAAAATAGCCGCCGATTTCTTCACGGTCAGCGGGGATTCCACCGTCGGAGCGGTGTTTGAAAAAGTGAGGCAGGCGGGTGTTACGCTGCCTCAGACCGACGGCTTTGATCTGACGGTAACCCGCACGGGTTATAAAACAGACGGAGAGAAGACCGTCTATGTCACCGATGAGACGGTGACCTCCTCTACGAAACTGCTGGAGGGAGATCTCCTTTCCGTCCACACCGTGCCGTGGAAAAACGCCGCGCCGTCCGATGTGAACATGGAATATACCGACGGCTTTACAAGCCGGCTTTCCAATACGACGAAAAACAGCGACGGGACCTATACCGTCACCGGAAACGGTACGGTGAATATTGCGGTCAGCCGCAATCAGCAGGCAAAAACCTGGGCTTCAGTGGGGGACACCAGCTGGTATACCGGCCGGCGCAAGACCTATACGCTGACCACGGCGGAACAGCTGGCGGGGCTTGCCAAGCTGGTCAATGAGGATGGTGTGTCGTTTTCGGGAGTCCTGATCTTTCTGGATACGGACGTTTCACTCGCCAATAATGACGGAACTTCCGGGGTCCGGCTCTGGGACGGGATCGGCAGGAATGATTCCGCCGCGTTCCGCGGGCGGCATTTTTGACGGCCGCGGCCACGCTATTTGGGATATGACGGTGCGGCAGGACAGCAGCTATGCGGAACTTTTCAGCTATTGCAGCGGCGCAACCGTGCGGAACCTGAACGTCTGCGGCAGCGTTTCCAGCAGGGCGGAGACGTCCTATGCCGGCGGCGTGGTGGGCTACGGCTCCAAAACCACGGTGTTCAGTTGCGTTAATTTCGCAGCGGTGACGGCCGCGGGCGTGGGCTGCGGCGGTCTCGCCGGATATGTCTGCGACAACCGCGCGGCCATCGGCGGCACCAGCGGCGTGGGCGGCATTGCGGGCATTGCGTACAGCCCGTCGGATCAGATTACCCGCTGCGTCAACTACGGCGCGGTGACGGCTGCCGGGGAGGGAATTTACGGCACCGGCGGCGTTGCGGGACGGCTGGCGGGAACGGCGGACGGCTGCGGGAACTACGGCGCGGTCATCAGCGCGGATCGCTATACCGGCGGCATTTCCGGCTATACCACGGCGCGGAACGCCTCCACCGTGAAAAATTGCATCAGCGCGTCGGAAGTTTCCTCCTCCTGCGCGCATTCCAACGCCGCCCTGGGCGGACTGATAGGCTACGCGCAGTATCTGACGCTGCAAAACTGCAAATTCAGCGGGACGCTGAAAAAAGAGAGTACGTTCACTTCCGCCTATGCCGGGCAGACGGTGGGGCGCGGCGGAGCGGTAAAGGAGATCCCGTTGACGGACGAAAGCCTGCTGCCGGCTCCGTCGCAGGCATCCGCCCCCGAAAAAGTGGAAAATCCCGGCCCCTATACCGTGACTTTTAAGGCGGACGGCAAACTCGTGGCGGCGGTGAACTATGAGAAGGGGGCGAGCGGCATCGCGGCGCCGCCCGTTCCGCAAAAAGCGGGCTATACCGGCACATGGCCGTCCTACGCGCTGGGATCGGAAAATCTGACGGTGCGCGCCGTTTATCAACCCAATCTTATCCGCGCGGGCGAGACGATTTCAAACAGCGGCGCGTGGCTTTTGGATTCCGCCGCCGGCGGCACGCTGACGATCGGCCCCAATCTGGACGTGACGCTGGCAGGCGGCGGCGAATCCTGCCAAAACCTCGCGATTACCGTGGGCAGCGGCACGCGCCTGACGCTGCAAAATGTCAAAATCAGCTCCGAAACCACCGTGCTGACCATGGCCGGCGGCAGTCTGATACTGGAGGGAACGAGTGCTCTCACCACCGCGGCGGACGGGAAGGACAATCGAAACCCGGCAATTCTGCTGACCGGCGACACGGCGGTTTCCGGCAGCGGCACGCTGAATGTAAATTCCGGTATTTACAACTGCGCGGTGGAGCTGGACGGCGCGTCTGCGCTGACGCTGGCCTCCGGCACGCTGAATATCAAAAAAACCGACCTGCTGGGCATGGCCGGCGGCGCGGTTTACGCGCCGGAGGGAACGGTGCGCGTCAGCGGCGGCACGCTGGCGGGCTACACCAACAGCGACAATGTCTCCGTCCTCTATGCCAAGACGGTGGACATCAGCGGCGGCACCGTGCGCCTCCAATCCGTCAAGTCCCCCACCGCGCTGGACGCGGGGACGTTCACCTTTACCGGCGGAACGCTGTATGCACTGGGGCACAGCGGCAACAGCGCCTCCGTCAGCAAGAGCTATCCCGGCAGGGCGTCTGTAAAGGGGCTCTCCGGCACAGCCGGCGGAAAATTCGCGGTCCCGCTGGCGTTTACGGACGTCGCGGTGACGGACCGCTGCTTTGACGGCGTTAGCCGCGCCTGCGCGGCCGGGTATTTCCATGGAACTTCCGCGGCCGCCTTCTCTCCTGCGGCGCCGATGACCCGCGCCATGTTTGTCACGGTGCTCTACCGGATGGCGGGAACTCCGGCGGTTTCCGGAAAGACGGCGTTTACCGACACGCCTAAGGCATGGTATCAAAAGGCGATTTCCTGGGCCGTGAAAAACGGGATTGCCGCCGGAACCTCGGCGACGGCGTTTTCACCGGAAAGCCCGGTGACGGTGGAACAGGCGGCGGTTTTTCTGGCCCGGTATGCCAAGAGCCGGAATCTGACGGTGCAGGGAACCGGAGAATTGATTTACGGCGTGGCCGACAACGCCCAGACAGCGGTTTCCTGGGCGGTTGCCAACGGAATCCTGACCGGGACGGAAGCCTATTCCGGCGCGGCGTCCCGGGGGCTGCTGGCAGGCGCGGCGGCCCGGCTGGATGCCCTGCTGCATTAATTTCAAAGAAATGAGGAGACGGTTATGAGACAGATCATTGCCCAGCTTTTCTATGAACGGGAAAAGCAGAACGACACCGTGCTGGTGACCCTGATTGGCGATCGCGGCAGCGCGCCGCGCGGTGCGGGATCCCAGATGCTGGTCAGCCGCAGAGGCCGTGCGGCGGGGACCATCGGCGGCGGCGCGGTAGAAAAGCGCAGCGAAGAGATGGCGATGGAGCTGCTGAAAGAGAGAAAATCCCGGATCCACGAATTTTTGCTGCACAAAAATCCGGGTGAGGACATCGGAATGACCTGCGGCGGCGACGTGACGGTGCATTTTCAGTTCATT
>JBFLFX010000047.1:0-15222 GCA_041859815.1 Dysosmobacter sp.
TAGAATACCAGACCTTCCCCACTTTGTCAATCCCTTTTCCCCACTTTCCCTGATATTTATTATCTTTTCGCCTTATCATGCCTGTTTTTCCGCCGCAATGCAAAATCACGTGGGCAACGCGCGGCCGTTATGTTATAATGAGATTGCTGTGGCAGGCAGACAGCTTATTTTTGATGTCTATACATTATATAATGTAGAAACATAGCAGGAGGGATTGCTCTGCTGATACATAAGATGACAGCCGTATTCGGCCGGCTGGACGGAACTTCTCTTGAATTCTCCGACAGTCTGAATATTTTGGAAGCTCCAAACGAGACGGGAAAATCCACTTGGTGTGCCTTTCTCAGCGCCATGCTCTACGGCATTAACAGCCGGGAGCGCGACCGGGCAGACGCGCTGGCGGACAAAAATCGCTTTGCCCCTTGGTGCGGAAAGCCCATGGAGGGCCGGCTGGACTGCCGCACCGACGAGGGAAATGAAATCTCTCTGTTTCGCCAGAGCCGCCGCTCTCCCATGGGGGATTTCCAGGCAGTCTACACCGGAACCGGCGAACCGGTGCCGGGGCTGACCGGAAGCCGCTGCGGCGAAGAGCTGCTCGGCATCCCCAAAGGGGTCTTTGAGCGCAGCGCCTTTATCCGTCAGTCCGGCCTCAGCGTTACACAAGACGCGGAATTGGAGCGGCGGATTGTCTCGCTGGTCACTTCCGGCGACGAGGATACCTCTTATACGGAAGCCGCCGCCCAGCTAAAAAAGCAGCTGAACCGCCGACGCCACAACCGGACGGGGGAGATCCCCGCGCTGGAAGCGGAGCTGGCGGAGACACGGGGGCAGTTGACGGAAGCCGCCGCCCAGCAGCGTGCGCTGTCCGGCGCACAGGCACGGCTGCAAACGCTCCGCACGCAGGAAAAAGAACTCACGCGCCGCAGAGAGCTCTGCAGCCGCAGGGAGGCGGCGCAAAAGCAGGAGGCTCTGGCGGCTGCCGAAAGTGCCGTCCGTCGGGCGGAACAACAGGCAGACGCGCTGCAAAGCCGTCTAGACGCGGAGCGGATCCCGGAAAACGAGGCCATCGGACGGTTGCGGGGCGCTATCGTCAATCTGGAAACCGTCCGCAAAAACGTAAGCAAGGCCAGAGATGCCCGGGACAACGCCCGCCGGGTACAGTTCCGCGCGGAGGAGGCCGCCGGGGAAAGCCCCTTTGCCCCCATGAGCGCGGAGGAGGCCCGGCGGGAAGCCGCTCTGCCGGAAACGACGTTGCCCCGTTTCCTGAAAGCGCTGCCGCTGCTCTATGCGTTCTTTGCCGCCGGATTCTTATGGCTGAGCCATGCGGCTTTTCACCTCTCCTATCCGGTGCAGGCGGCCGCCGTGCTGCTGCCCGGCATTGCGGTGGCCGCCGCGGAAATCTCCGGCAGAACGCGGATGCACCGCGCAAATGCCGCGCGGCTAAAACGGTACGGCGCGTCCTCCTTTGCGGAGCTGCCCAGTCTGGCGGAAGAATACTGCCGGCGTCTCGCCGCCCGGGACGCGGCCCGGACGGACGCCGCCGGGAAATCCGCCGCCGCCGACAGTCTGCATACCTCCCTGTCCTCCAACGAACAGGCAATTCTTCTGGAGGTACGGCGCTTTGCCCCCGCCGCTTTCGACATTCCCACAGCGGACGCGCTGCTGCGGCAGTGCGCCCTGCGCCGCCGGGAGCTGACCGCCGCGCAGTCTTCGGCGCAGGAAGCCCGCGCGCGCTACGAAGTCCTCTCCCAGCAAATCCCTGCGGAAACCGTTTCCGATTTGGAACCTGTGGATCCGGACGATTCCCCGTACGATTTGGCAGAGACTTCCGCCGCGCTGGACGCGCTGCAAAGTACGCTGCGAGAGGCGGCACAGACCGCCGATCGACTCTCCGGCACCGTCGCCGCGCTGGGGGACCCGGCGGTTTTAGCCGCGCAGGCGGAGCAGCTGGAGGCCCGCCTCGGGGCGCTGAACGGCGAATATGATTCCCTCTCCCAGGCGCTGGAAGCGCTGGATTCCGCCAACGCAACGCTGCAAAGCCGTTTTTCTCCCGCGCTGGGCCGCCGTGCCGCGGAACTTTTTTCCGCGCTGACAGACGGGTGTTACACCGGCGTGGCGCTGGATCGCTCTTTGCGCCTTTCCGCCGAGCCGAAGGGGGATACGGTTTACCGGGACGCGCAGTTCCTCTCCGCCGGCGCGTTGGATCAGCTGTATCTCGCGGTCCGTTTGGCAGTATGCGAGATGGTACTGCCGGAAAACCGGCGGGTGCCCATGATATTGGATGACGCGCTGGCCGATTTTGACAATGACCGCTGTGCCGCCGCACTGCGGCTGCTGCGCCGGGAGGCGGAATCGCGGCAGATTCTTCTCTTTACCTGCCACAACAGGGAGGCGGAATTTTTCCGGAATGACCCCAATGTCCGGATTCAGGCGTTGACGAGCCGCCCGGTTCAGGTATAAGATAAGTCTATTGTAGCCGGCGTTTGCCGGAAACTATCGTTTTAAAATGAAATCATAAAGATAAAGGAGTTCTTACCATGAGCGAATGCACCCACGAATGTTCCTCCTGCGGGGAAAACTGCGAAGAGCGTCAGAATCCCCAGTCTTTTCTGAAAGAGCCCAACGTCCACAGCCACATCGGTAAGGTGTTCGGCGTGGTGTCCGGCAAGGGCGGCGTCGGCAAATCCATGGTCACCAGCCAGCTGGCGGTCACCATGCGGCGGCGGGGATTCCAAGTCGGCATTCTGGACGCCGATGTCACCGGCCCGTCGATTCCCCGCGCTTTCGGCGTCCATGAGCGCATGACCGGCAGCGACGAGGGGATGTATCCCTGCACTTCCAAAACCGGCATTGAAATTGCCTCCACCAACCTGCTGCTGGATCACGAAACCGACCCGGTTCTCTGGCGCGGTCCCATGATCGCCGGCGTGGTGCAGCAGTTCTGGGCGGACGTCGTCTGGCATGCGGATTATCTGTTCGTCGATATGCCTCCCGGCACCGGCGACGTGTCTCTCTCCGTGTTTCAGTCCGTCCCGCTGGACGGCATTCTCATTATCGCCTCTCCCCAGGAGCTGGTGAGCATGGTGGTGGAAAAGGCCGTGAATATGGCGGAGATGATGGAAGTCCCCATTGTCGGCCTTGTGGAAAATATGAGCTATCTCGCCTGCCCGGACTGCGGCAAAAAGATCTACCTCTTCGGCGAGGGAAAATCGGAGGAAGCCGCCAAGCGGCACAACCTCCCCCTGCTGGCAAAGATGCCCATTGATCCGGCGCTGGCCGCCCTTGCGGACAGCGGAAAGATCGAGGAATTTCAGGGCAACTGGCTGGATGGCGCGGCGGACGCACTGGAAGCAACCGCAAAACAGTGACTCCGCGCTCCCGCGGATCTAAAATCAACGACGATCGTTCCCGCCGCATTCTCATGAGCGGCGCCTGTGCGGATAAGCCCATGCGGCGCCTGTGCGGCACATAAATTCGCCGGGTTCCGCCCTCCCGCCGCATGATAATTACGCTCGCCTCAATCGCCTTCAGATTTGTCCAGCTTCGTTTACGCATAGCGGCGCCCCCTGATGTGGTGATCATCCCACACCAGGGGGCGTTTTATCACTGTCCGTTTTACCGGATTTGTTCAGAGCTCTCCGGGAAGATTTTTCTGAGTATTTTTCGTGTCAATCCGTTTAAATATTCATCACAGCCGCTGCTTCTGCGCTTTCAAATATTCATCTTTATTCGTGAATAACGGCTATTTATTCATATTTATGCGAATAGATGTTCATATTTTTACGTTTTTGTAGTTGATATTTATGCAACTTTTTGTGAAAAAGTATTGACTGCAGGCCGAGATCCATGGTAAGTTATGACTTATAAAAAGTCGTTCCGGCAAATGGCCGGAACGTGGAAAGAGGGAAAAACATGAAGAAAAAAATCATTACCCTTCTTATGGCGGCAGCCATGTGTCTCAGCCTGGCTGCCTGCGGTTCTGAAAAAGCCGCGTCCTCCGCATCGTCCAAATCCGCCGCCATCGCTACCGTCCAGTCCGGAAAATTGGTGATGGCCACCAATGCGACCTTCGCCCCCTATGAATCGGTGGCGGATGACGGGCAGGGCTACAAAGGCACCGGCTATGAGGGCATCGACGTGGAAATCGCCTACGCCATCGCCCAGAAGCTGGGTCTGAAGCTGGAAATCGACGACATGGACTTTTCCGCCGCCGTCAACGCCCCCGCGCAGGGCAAGGCGGACTTCTGCATGGCGGGTCTTACCGTCACAAACGAGCGCAAGAAGAACCTGGACTTCTCCACCCCTTACGCCAACGGCGTACAGGTGGTAATCGTGCCGAAGGGATCCGACATTCAAAAAATTGCGGATTTGTCAAAAAATAAGATGATTGGCACGCAGGAGGGCACCACGGGTTACATTTACTGCTCCGCCTCCGTGAAAGACGGCGGCTACGGTGAGGATCACGTCATCGCCTACGACAGCGGCTCCACCGCCGTACAGGCGCTGCTGAAAAAGAAAGTGGATGCCGTGGTCATCGATCAGGCACCCGCCAAGGAGTATGTCAAGGCGAATCCCGGCCTGACCATTCTGCCCACCGCGTTTACGGACGAGAAGTACGCCATCGCCGTAAAGAAGGGCAATTCGGCGCTGCTGAAAAAGATCAATGCCGCGCTGAAGTCCCTCACTGCGGACGGCACCGTGAAGTCTATCATGAGCAAATATATTTCCGCCGACTAAACAGGGAGGTTTCGTTTTGGAACACTGGTATCAGGAGATGGGAAAGCTGCTGCTGAGCGGCCATTCTCTGAGCTTCCGCCAAAAGTTGGGGTATGACTTCTACCAGAGCTTTCTTGAGGGTTCCCGCTGGAAGCTCTATGTACGGGGGCTTGGCACCACGCTGACCATTACCGCGCTGGCGCTGGCGCTGGGGATCGTGCTGGGCGTGCTGACGGCGCTGGCGCGCACCGCCCACGATCAGCGGCGGGACCCACGTCCCGCCCCGATGCTGAGCCTGCTCAACGCCGCCTGCAAAATTTACGTCACGGTGATCCGCGGTACGCCCATGATGGTGCAGCTGCTGATTATGGGCTTCGTTATCTTCCAGAGCAGCCGCAACACCACCATGGTGGCGGCGCTGGCCTTCGGCATCAATTCCGGTGCCTATGTTTCGGAGATCATCCGGGGCGGCATTATGGCGGGGGATCCCGGACAGGCGGAAGCCGGGCGCTGCCTCGGCCTGAAGCAAAGCAAAGTCATGCGGTTCATCGTGATTCCGCAGGCCGTCCGCACAATCCTCCCGGCGCTGGGCAACGAGTTCATCACGCTGCTGAAAGACACCTCCATTGTCACCGTCATCGGCGGCATGGACATTACCAAAGCCGCCCTGCTGATTCAGGGCAAGACTTACGGCGGTTTCATGTCGCTTTTCGGTGTCGCGTTGGTCTATCTGGTGCTGGTGCTGTTTTTTACATGGATACTGGACAAGCTGGAGAGGAGGATGCGGCAAAGTGATCGACATTAAGCATTTATCAAAATCCTTCGGAGATCACCTGGTGCTGGACGACCTTACCGAGCATGTCTCCCCCGGCGAGCGGGTGGTGCTGCTGGGGCCCTCCGGGTCGGGCAAGTCCACCTTCCTCCGCTGCCTGAATCTGTTGGAAATGCCCACATCCGGCACAATCACATTCAAGGGGCGGGACGTTACCGCGCCGAACACGGACATCAACGCTGTCCGCCGGCGGATGGGCATGGTGTTTCAGCACTTCAACCTGTTCCCCCACATGACCGTCCGGCAGAATCTGACCCTCGGCCCGGTGCAGACCGACCTGATGAGCCGGGACGAGGCGGAAACGGAATCCGTCCGTCTGCTGGAGCGCGTGGGCCTTGCCGACCGTGCCGACAGCTATCCCTCCGCGCTGTCCGGCGGGCAGAAGCAGCGCATCGCCATTGTCCGGGCGCTGGCCATGCGGCCGGAAGTCATGCTCTTCGACGAACCCACCTCCGCTCTCGACCCGGAAATGGTGGGCGAGGTGCTGGACGTGATGAAGCGGCTGGCGGCCGACGGCATGACCATGGTGGTGGTGACCCACGAGATGGGGTTTGCCCGGGAAGTGGCCAGCCGCGTGCTGTTCATGGACGGCGGGCACATCGTGGAGCAGAATCGGCCGGACGAATTTTTCACTCACCCCAAGAGCGAGCGGCTGCAGTCGTTTCTGGAAAAGGTGCTGTGAAAAACGGGCGGCGGAATTTTTTCTGCAGAACCCAGCCTCAAATGTACCGCTCTCTTTTAATGTTTCCCATACAAGAACGGGTCTGCCGCAGAATGCGGCAGACCCGTTCTCTCCGCGCAGGTCAGGTTTTCGCGTGAATTTCCGCGCCGCACTTGGGGCAGGTGATCACGATTTTCCCCTTCCCCACCGGTACACGGCAGACGGTTTTACAGTGCTTACAGGTAAAGTAGCGGTGTTCATGGTCGGCGCGGCGCGCCTTCGCGTCGCCGTTTCTGGCCCGGAGATTTCCAAAGAACGCGCAGTACCGCGCGTTCTCCTCCCGCCGCTTGTACAGATTGCGGGAGAGCATCCGGAAGATTGCCCAAATCCACAGCGCCGTGGAAACCAGATACAAGACGGAGCCCGCCGCCGGGACGCGCTTCGTCACAAAGATGGACACCAGCTCCAGAATCAGACAGCACCAAATCTGGGCGATTCCCAGCCGGTCCAATCCGTTCCGGCCATACATGAACCGCGCCATTCCATTCCCGATTTTCCGGAAAAACGACATAGACTCAATCTCCTTGCCGCGCAGCCCGTAAAAGCCGCTATCATGATTTTTCTATTTTACACGCAAAGGCCCGCCGCTACAACCACTTGGCGGCGGAGTTTACAAAAAAGTAATTTCTTGTTTCGTTTCAGCGTGCTATAATTTGTTTCGTTCATATAAAAGACACAAAGGAGTGCGTTTTTCATGGCAAAAAAACAATTCAAAGCGGAGTCCAAGCGTCTTCTGGATCTGATGGTCAATTCCATCTACACGCACAAGGAAATTTTCCTGCGGGAGATCATCTCCAATGCCAGCGACGCCTGTGACAAGCTGAGCTACAAAGCTCTGACGGACAACGCGGTGGGGATGACCCGCAAAGATTTCCGCATCGACATCTGTGTGGACAAGGACGCCCGGACGCTGACCGTCTCCGACAACGGCATCGGCATGGACAAAGACGATCTGGAGAATAATCTGGGTGTGATTGCCTCCTCCGGTTCCCTGAAATTCAAGCAGGAAATCGGCGAGGACGCCAAAAACACCGACGTCATCGGCCAGTTCGGCGTTGGGTTCTACTCGGCGTTCATGGTTTCCGACCACATCACGGTCGTCTCCAAAAAATACGGCGCGGACACCGCGTACCGCTGGGAATCCTCCGGCGCGGACGGCTACACCATTGCGGAGTGCGGCCGGGACGCCGCTGGCACGGACATCATCATGCACCTCAAGCCCGATACGGACGACGAGAAGTACGGCGAATTTCTGGAGGACTGGAAAATACAGGATCTGGTGCGGCGTTACTCCGACTATATCCGTTTTCCAATCAAAATGGAGGTCAGCAAGACCCGGAAAAAGGAGGGATCCCCCGACGACAAGCCGGAGTATGAGACTTACCGCGAGGTGGATACGCTGAATTCCATGGTCCCCATCTGGCAGCGGCCCAAATCCTCCGTCAAAAAAGACGAGTATGATAAATTTTACCGGGACAAGTTTTCGGATTACACCGATCCGCAGCGGGTCATCACCGTCTCCGCCGAGGGTGCGGTCACCTATAAAGCGCTGCTGTTCGTTCCCGGCGCGGCACCCTTCGATTTTTATTCCAAGGACTACGAAAAGGGCCTGCAGCTATACTCCAACGGCGTTCTCATCATGGACAAGTGCGCCGATCTGGTGCCGGAATACTTCCGCTTTATCCGCGGCGTGGTGGATTCCCCCGATCTGAGCCTGAACATCTCCCGGGAAATGCTTCAGCACGACCGGCAGCTTCACGTCATCGCCGCCAATCTGGATAAGAAAATTCAGGCGGATCTCGCTTCGCTGCTGAAAGACGATCGCAAGGGCTATGAAATTTTCTGGAAGAACTTCGGCCGCCAACTGAAATACGGCATTGTCTCCGACTACGGCGCCCATAAGGACAAGCTGCAGGATCTGCTTCTGTTTTACTCCTCCACGGAGAAAGCTCCGGTCACGCTGGACGAATATGTCTCCCGCATGAAGGGCGATCAGAAGGTCATTTACTACGCCTCCGGCGAGAATGTCGGCGCCATTGACCGCCTGCCGCAGATTGAGGGCCTGAAGGACAGCGGCGTGGAAATTCTCTACTTCACCGAGGAAGTGGACGAATTTGCGGCGCAGATTCTGCACTCTTACAGGGAAAAGGAATTCCGCTCCGCCCTCAACGGCGAGATCGAAAAGGCCGACACAGAAAAGAAGAAGGACGGCGAAACGCCCGCCGAGGAGCCGAAGGACGACACGCACAAGGCCGCGCTGGATTTTGTGAAGAAGGCGCTGGGTGATTCCGTGAAGGAAGTCCGCGCCTCCAAGAAGCTGAAATCCCATCCCGTCTGCCTCACTGCGGGGGAAAATCTCAGTTTTGAAATGGAGAAGTACCTCAATGCAGTGCAGCCGGGCGCCCCGATTCACGCCGATCGGATTCTGGAACTGAACACCGCTCATCCCGTTTTCGCCGCGCTGGAAAAGGCCGTGGGTGAAAACGAGGAGCTGGCGAAAAAATACGCGGTGCTGCTCTATGATCAGGCCCTGTTGATTGCGGGCCTGCCGCTGGACGATCCCTCCGGTTATACGGATCTGGTCTGCGAGCTTCTGGTAAAATAAACGAGGGACGGCCGCCTTTTTTTATCGGCGGCCGTCCTGTTCCGTCTGAATAATTTTCAAATTGTTGCAGATGCTGCTGTTAGAAACCGACCCATTCTGCTATGGTAAGTCCAGAGACAAAAACAATCTGTCGCCGCGTTTCGCGGCAATCGGGAGGTAATGAAATGGCATTGAAACATTTAAAGACGCAGGAATTTGATACGGTTGTCACCGCCGCGCCCTTGGCGCTGCTGGATTTCTGGGCCGAATGGTGCGGCCCCTGCCGCATGGTCTCCCCCATTATTGAAGAGCTGGCGCAGCAATACGACGGCCGGGCGCTGATTGCCAAGGTCAACGTAGATGAAGAGGCCGAGCTGGCACGGCGCTTCCATGTGATGAGCATTCCCACCGTGATTCTCTTTCAGAACGGCAAAGAGATGAAGCGCCTTGTGGGCGCGCAGCCTATCGGCACGTATACCGATTTGCTGGACGCGAACCTGTAAAGGCTTTCCGCTTTTCAGCCCGTTAAAAACCCGCGAAGGCAAGTGATTGCCTTCGCGGGTTTTTAACGCCGTTTTTTATTTGTAGGCCTTGGCCGCCAGCTCGTTCAGCTCCGCCACGGCTTTGCGTCCCAGCTCCGCCAGCACGCCGGGCTTGAAAGGCGATTCCAGCCCCGCCTTCTCCAGCGTCTCCGAGAAAGAGCAGCGATCACTCTCCCGTACCAGCGTCATATAGCTGTTCCACGCCTTTTCGTGATCTTCCTCGTCCATAAAATGATACTGCAGGGCGCAGGTCTGCGCCAGCACATAGTCGATGTAATAGAACGGCCAACGGTAAATGTGCGTCTGGCGCTGCCAGAACCGTCCCTGGGCGTAAAAGCCGTTCCCGTCGAACTTCTTCCACGGCAGGAAGTCCCGCTCCAGCGATTGCCACAGCTCCCGGCGCTGCACCGGCGTCAGGCCGGGATGATCGTAAACCTGCGTCTGATACGCGTCCACAATGGTTCCGTAGGGGATAAAAGACAGGGTGGACTTCAGGTGCAGGTACTTGTACTTGTCGATGTCCGCCTCGGGGATCAGCGCTTTCAGATAGGGCCAGATGAAAAACTCCATGGACATGGAGTGAATCTCGCACAGATCACACGAGGGATTGGTGTTGTCCATGAACGGCTCGCCCCGCTTGATATAGCCCTGCAGCGCGTGGCCGCACTCGTGGGCAAACGTCACCACCTCGTCAAACGTGGCGTTGTAACTCGTAAACACGAAGGGCATGTGGTACTGGGTGAGATATTCGGTGTAGGCATTGCGCGCCTTTCCCTTGCGCTCCTCCGTATCATAGAAGCTGAAGCGGCGCAGATCCTCGTAAAATACCCGGGTCTCCGGAGACAGGGCGGAAAACACCGGCACAAACAGATCCTCCACCTTTCCGGGTTTTGCCCGCAGCTTGGTGGCTGCGAAAATAGCTTTCTCGTCATAGTTATACACGGTCTCATAGCCCAGCCGCGCCTGTTCCCCGGCATACAGCTGGTTCACCGCCGGAGTGATCTCCCGCCGGATGGCGCTGCGGAAAGACTCCAGATCCGCCCGCTGGTAAGCTGGTGCGGGTCTGGCGGAGGAATCCCATTTCCGTAAAGCTGCCGTAGCCCAGTTTCTTCGCCAATACGGTCCCGGACCCTGACCAGCTCGTCGAACATGGAGTCCAGCCGTTTCGTCTCCTTGGCAAACGCGGACTGACGCAGCGCATCGAACTTCTTGCGGAGGCCCGGTCCGTCTCATTCCTCCATCTGCGTCAGCTGGCCCAGCGTATAGCTCTTTCCGTCCAGCTCCGCCGTCAGGTTGGCCGTGAGCTTGGAGTACTCGTTGGAGAGCTTGTTCTCCTCCTCCAAATCCCCGAGAAGCTCCGGGGAGAACGCCCTGGACTCCATTTCCGCCCGGCGGAACGGCTCCGCGCCAAGGTGCTTTTCCAGCTCCGCCCGGTAGGGGGACGCAATCAGCGTTCGGATCATCCGGTTGACCAGCTCTTCAAACTTGGGGCCGTTTTCGCTGAACCAGTCCTCTTCCCCCGCCCAAAACGAATCGTTGGTGTTGACGGAGCTGTGAATCTCACTGAGCGCCGCCATCGTCGCGTAGCTGCCCCGGGGTTCCTCCAGACGCAGCAGCGCCGCATAGGCCTCCTCAAAGTTTTTTGCGCCCTCCAGCGCGGTGATGCCGTCCTCCATCTCCCGGCGGATTCTGTCCATGTCGGGACGCAGATAGGGGATTTCCGAAAATTGAATCATTGGGGTACCTCCTTCGTCTGATAACCGGGCGCTCTAAACGCCCGCCGCCATGAAAAATCTCAACTGCTTCCATCATATACCAGCCGCGCCGGAAGCGCAATCCCAATCCTTTCGGTTTTTCAGCGGCCGGCCCTCCCCGACAGCAGGCCCTCCCGCCGTCTCCGGCGGAGGGCCGTCCTTATTCGTGATTTTTCTCCTCCGCGCGCTTTTTCTTCTCCTCCAGCCGGGTAAAAAACGCGTCCGCCCGCGGGGAATCCGTCAGCCGGCAGTAGATTTCCACCGTCAGGGGAATCACCAGCAGGCAGCTTTCGCAGGAGAACAGGATGCCTCCAAACTGTTGGAAAAACGACTTGGCATTCAGCAGCACGGTCAGGGAATACCCGTCCGCGACATAGAGCAGGCACAGCATCGCCGTCTCTCCGAAGGCGATAAACACCAGCGTATTGATGGTCGTGCCGATGATGTCGCCGCCCACCTGCATTCCGACATGCCGCAGTTCCCTCCGCCCGAAGGACGGGTGATGGGCGCGGATCTCGTGCAGGGAGGTCGCCACCGTCATGCCGGTGTCCACGATGGCGCCCAGCTCGCTGAACACCATGCTGAGCAGCATCAGCGCGCCCACATTGAGCTTTACGCCGGAGCTGAGGTAGCTGTTTTCCATCAGGCTCGCCTGATACTCGTCCAGTCCTGCCAGATGCGCCCCGGAGCATACCGCCGCAATCAGGACCGTCACGGGAATCAGCAGCACGGCGGAGGACGCCAGCACCGCCGCCGTCTTGCGGTTCAGCCCGTTTTGTACCGGCACCATCAAAATCAGGAACAGCAGGCAGCCCGCCGCCAAAACGGCATATGGGTTGGCGCCCAGACTCAGCAGCACAGCGCCAAGCCCGCACAAAAGCAGGCTGCACAGCAGCAGCCCAAAAGACGCGGCGCCCCGCTGGCCGCCCACGGCAATCATCAGCGCCAGCAGCAGCCCCACCAGAATCAGCAGTATCATGCCGTCCGCCTCCTTCCGCACCGGCACATCAGCAGCGCCACGCCCTCCGAAACCGGAATCGCCAGCACAATGCCGATAGCGCCCAGCAGGAACCGCGTAAAATCAAAAATCAAATCATAGCTGAAAATAGAACTCACCGCATAGCCGCTGGCGATTTTCAGAATGCAGATGGGCAGCGACGCGCTGATATAGGAAAAGAACAGTACGTTGATCATGGTTCCCATCACATCTCCGCCGATCTCCCGCAGCGACGCGCGCATGGCTTTTCCCTCCGGCAGCGCGCCGTCGGCGGCCATCTTCTCCACCGATGCGTGGATGGCCACGGCCACGTCCATAATCGCGCCGATGGAACCGGCGATCACGCTGAATCGGAAGATGTCCTCAATCGGTGCGGAACCCAGCGCGTCCTCCATCATATCATAGGGGATCACGTTGCCGCGGTTCACGGTGACCTGGTACAGCAGCCCCACCAGCAGCGCCGTGGACAGCGTAGAGACAATCGTCCCCAGTGTCTTGCGGCGGAAGCCGCCCACCGCCAGCAGCGTCAGCACGCAAAACGCCGCAATCAGCAGCGGCCACTGCCATGCAAAAAATGCGTCCGTATTGCCGCGAACCAGGACAAACGCCATCAGCGCCACATTCACCAGCACCGACAGCAGGATCAGAAAGCCGCGTCCCCGGTAAAAGAAAAACAGCGTACAGGCAAACAGCCCGGCAAGTCCTACCAGCCATATATCCCGCTTCACGCTGAGAACAGAAACGGCATTTCCGCCGTTTAGTTGGACAAACAGCCGATCCCCCGCGCGGTAGCGAGTGGTTTTTGTCTGGGATGCCGTGTATTGATTGGTGAATGTGACAAACAGCGTGCAGGTGAAAAGCCCGGCAAGCCCCACCAGCCATACGTCCCGCTTCACGCTGAGAACAGAGACGGCATTCCCGCCGCCGAGCCGGACAAACAGCCGATCCCCCGCGCGGTAGCGGGTAGTTTTTGTCTGGGACGCCGTATATTGATTGGTAAATACGATTTTCTCGCCTTTCCGCTTCCCGTTCTGCACAACGGCGGCGAGGCGCTGCGTATACTGTTTCTCGGTAATCCCGTTCTCGCCGCGGCTCTGTCCGGCCTGCCGCGTCTGCACCTGCGTAACCTTTACAATGGTTTTGCTGTAAAGGTTGGCGTCGCTGACCAGAATCAGGCACACCAGCGTCAGCGCCAGCGCGGCCGCCAGATAGAGGAAATTTTTTCTTCCCGGTTTCCATTTCAATGCGGATCATCCTTTCCAAACCGACGGACACGCCGCCGGTTACAGTCATTTTTTCAGCGCGGCTGCGGCGGATTTTACGGGTGCGCCTCTCGGCGTCCTGTCCCACGGCTCCGCGCGGAGCGCCGGCAAAAGCCGATGGGGCAGAACCATCGGGATCATCCCCGCTTTGCGGGTATTATAACACCATTTCCGTGCCGCCGCGAGGGGCACTCCGCCGATTTTTCCCCCCAACGATCCCGCGCTTTTATGCGTCTTTTTCATTTTTATTGTACTTTTCCCCTTTTCGGCGGCCCATTTCGGTAATTCCGACAAAATTCATTTCCCGCCGTACCGTTTTCTCCGGAGGCCATTGACAGGGTAGTTAGTCTGTGCTAACATGGGGCTGATGAAAAAGAAGATCGGATGTGGACAGACATAGGAGGCAGATTCATGACACTGGATCAGTTAAGGGTAGGCGGAAGCGCCACCATCAAAGCCGTGGGCGGCGAAGGCGCGCTGCGCTGCAGATTTCTGGACATGGGGCTGATTCCCCATACCCGCGTCACCCTGCAAAAAGTGGCGCCGATGGGCGATCCCATTGAAATTCAGGTGCGCGGCTACGAGCTGACGCTGCGAGTGGACGACGCGAAAAAAATTGAGCTGGAAGCGGGGGATGCGAAATGATTTTTGCATTGGCGGGCAACCAGAACTGCGGAAAAACGACGCTGTTCAATGCGCTGACCGGCTCCAACCAGCATGTCGGCAACTTTCCCGGCGTGACGGTGGATCAGAAGATGGGCAGCATCCGGGGCGAAAAGGACTGCTCCGTGGTGGATCTGCCCGGCATCTACTCCCTGCGCCCCTACACCCAGGAGGAGATTGTCACCCGGGACTTCATTCTCAACCAGAAGCCGGACGGCATTATCAATATTGTGGACGCCACCAACATTGAGCGCAATCTCTACCTGACGCTGCAGCTGCTGGAACTGAAAATTCCCATGGTGCTGGCACTGAACATGATGGATGAGGTGCGCGCCAACGGCGGCACCATCAATGTGGAAAAAATGAGCGTCTCGCTGGGCATTCCGGTGATTCCCATTTCCGCCTCCAAGGGCGAGGGCGTGTCGGAGCTGATCGACAAAGCCGTAAGCGTTGCGGAGAAAAAGACGCTGCCAGCCGTGACGGATTTCTGCGAACAGGGCTCTCCGGCCCACCGCTGCATCCACGCCGTCACCCATCTCATTCAGGATCACGCGGATCGTCTGGGCGTTCCGCCCCGCTTTTGCGCCACCAAGCTCATTGAAGGAGACCGGGGCATGGAGCTGCGGCTGAATCTGGACGACAATGAAAAAGAACTGCTGGAGCACTGCATCGTGGAGATGGAGCATGAGACGGATCTGGATCGCAACGCGGCGCTGGCCGATATGCGCTACGCCTTTATTGAAGGCGTGGTCAAAGCCTCCGTGGTCAAGTGCCACGAGAGCATCGAGCACCGGCGCTCCATGGAGATTGACCGGGTGCTCACCGGAAAATATACCGCAATCCCGCTGTTTTTGGGTATTATGTTCCTGGTGTTTTACCTGACTTTCAACGTCGTGGGAAAGTGGCTTTCCAACCTGCTTGGCGCGGGCATTGACGCCCTCACCGGAGCGGTGGACGCGGGGCTGACGGCTTACGGCCTGAACCCGGTGGTTCACTCCCTGATTATCAAGGGCGTTTTCGCCGGCGTAGGCAGCGTACTCTCGTTCCTGCCCATCATTGTGACGCTGTTCTTCTTCCTCTCCATTCTGGAGGACACCGGCTACATGGCCCGCGTGGCCTTCGTCATGGACCGGCTGCTGCGGAAAATCGGC
>JBFLFX010000048.1:0-14898 GCA_041859815.1 Dysosmobacter sp.
CTTCGGTTCATTTCTTCCGGAAACGGGGAATACTTATCATAGGTGCGAAGTCCCGCCTCCACATGACCCACTGGAACCTGATGGTAAAACGCGGACAGAGCGCCGGCAAACGTCGTAGACGTATCGCCGTGCACCAGAATCATGTCGGGTTTCAGCGCGTCAATGGCCGCATCCATCCCCAGCAGGCATTTGCTGGTAATCGTTGAAAGCGTCTGGCGCGGCGTCATAATGTCCAGATCCCAATCCGGCTTCAAATGGAACACGTCCAGCACGGAATCCAGCATCTGGCGGTGCTGTGCCGTCACACAGCAAAGGCTGTCAATCTCAGGACGGGACGCCAGTTCCCTCACCAGCGGCGCCATCTTAATCGCTTCCGGCCGAGTACCGAAAACACTCATAATGCGGAGCTTTTCCATTAGTTCTCCTCACCCTTCCCATCCTGTACAGCGGAGGTTGAAGCCTGATCCCCATCCTTGGCATCCGCGCTGTCGGGGGCGGCGGCGGAATCGTCGGAATGATGGCCGTGTTCCTTCAGCTCCTCCATCTCCTCGCGAAACTCCCCCTTTACCTCCTTGGGGAACACCGTGCGGGCGGCAACGCCCGCCACAACGCACAGCGCAACAAACAGAATCATCGCCTTTTCTTCGCCGCTGGTGGTCAACACTACCGCGGAAAGGCCGAGGATCGCAGACACGACATACAGCGTGGCCACCGCCTGCTTCTGGCTCAGACCCATATCCACCAGACGATGGTGAATATGGCCGCGATCTGCGTGCATGGGACTCTGTCCATGGGCCAGCCGGCGGATAAATGCAAACGCGGTGTCAAAAATTGGAAGGCCGAGAATCAGAAACGGTACCGCAAAAGAGATAATCGCATAGAACTTAAAGAGTCCCTGAATGGACATGGTCGCAAGAATATAGCCGAGGAACGTGGAGCCTGTGTCACCCATAAACATCTTGGCGGGATTTGTGTTGTACGGCATGAAGCCCACGCACGCCCCTACCAGCGCAGCCATGACGATGGCAACCTGAGATTCGGACACCAACATGGCAATTACCAGCACCGTCGTCGCGGAGATGGCGGAAACGCCGTTGGCAAGGCCGTCCAGCCCGTCAATCAGGTTCACGGAATTGGTAATCGCCACGATCCACAGCACCGTGATGGGAATAGACAGCTTGCCCATGTTCCAGTAAGCGTTGCTGGAAGTCAGATTGGGATTGGAAATCACATGAATCACCACGCCGTGGAGCGTGGGAATCAGCGCGGCGGCAATTTGAACCACAAACTTGAACATCGCCGGCAGCGGCGTGATATCGTCCACAACGCCGAGAATCACAATCATCACGGCACCCATCAGGATGCCCTGCATCTGCCGGTCGCCGCGGATATTGGCAAACAGCAGGATACTGACCATGAAGCCAATGAAGATTGCCAGCCCCCCCAGTCTGGGAATCGGCTCATGGTGCATTCGGCGGGCATCCTTCGGTACGTCAATGGCGCCGACCTTATAGGCAAACGTTTTGACGATTGGCGTCATCAGAAAGCTGATGACCAGCGCCACCGCCAGCGCCAGCACCACATAGGCAAACAGTTTATATTCAAGAAGCATGACGTCCTCCACTTTTATCTGGCTGCAAAGCCGATTTTACGCTGTACCTTGGACAGAGTGCGCTGCGCAAGATACCGGGCGCGCTCCGCGCCCTCCCGGTACACGGTTTCCAGATACGCTCTGTCCGCGATCAGACGCTGGGATTCGGCGCGGATGGGGCGCATTTTTTCAATCACCGCGTCAGCTACGGCGGGTTTGAACACACTGTAGCCCCGGCCTGCGAACTCCGCCTCCGCCTCCGCCATCGTCTTGCCGGTAGCGGCACAGTAAATCGTCAGCAGATTGGAAACGCCCGGCTTATTCACCTGATCGAATTTCACTGCGGCGTCGCAGTCCGTCACTGCGCGCTTAAACTTCCGCCGGATTTCCTCCGGCGTGTCCATGAGATAGACGCAGCCCTCCGGATCGGACTTGCTCATTTTGCCCGCCGGATTTCCCAGACTCATAATCCGGGCGCCCAGCTTGGGAATAAACGGCTCCGGCAGTGTGAAAGTGTCGGAGTAAACGCTGTTGAACCGCTGGGCAATATCCCGGCAAAGTTCCACATGCTGCTTCTGATCCTCACCTACCGGAACCAGATCTGCCTGATAGAGCAAAATGTCCGCTGCCATCAGAACAGGATAGGTAAACAGGCCCGCGGTAATATTGTCCGCGTGCTGCTGGGACTTCATTTTGAACTGTGTCATGCGGGAAAGCTCCCCAAACTGAGTATAGCAGCCCAGAATCCAGGACAGCTCCGCATGCTGCGGAACATGGCTCTGAATGAAAATAATGCTCTTCTTCGGATCCAAACCGCAGGCAAGGTACTGCGCAATCTGGTTCAGGCTGCGGCGGCGCAGATCCGCAGGCTTCTGCCGGACGGTAATCGCGTGCATATCCACAATGCAGTAAATGCAGTCATATTCGTCCTGAAACGATACCCAGTTTTTGATCGCTCCCATATAAGAACCCAGCGTCAGTTCGCCGCTGGGCTGAATTCCACTGAAAATTCTTTTTTTTTCGGCTTCTTTTTCCATTTGTGAACACCTCAATTCATGTGCTGGCAGCGTCCGCACATAGACGCATTTTAACGGATAAAGTTTATCACAATACCGCGGAAAGTGCAATCGCTTCTTGACATCCTGTTCGGAAAAACAGATAATATAGAAGTTAAAATATGCATGGAGGTTGCTCTCATGGCTTTGGATTACAAATTTTTTGACGAGATGGAAGCCCGGATTCCCACAGGGCAGGTGCGAACCCGTTTTGCTCCTTCCCCCACCGGTTATATGCATGTCGGAAATCTGCGTACCGCGCTGTATACCTGGCTGATTGCCCGCTCTCACGGCGGTGTTTTTATTCTGCGGATTGAGGACACCGATCGGGGCCGTTTGGTGAAGGGCGCTACGGACGTCATCTATAAAACGCTGGCGGAATGCGGCTTGACGCACGACGAAGGTCCCGATATCGGCGGCCCGGTGGGTCCGTATATTCAGACTGATCGTCAGGATCTCTACCGCAGGTATGCCGAGCTGCTGATTGAAAAGGGCGCCGCCTACCGCTGCTTCTGCAACCGCTCTGAGGAAGAGGAAATCGACGTCGGCGACGGCGTGAAAATTCACCAGCATCACTGCGGCTGCGCCGAGCTTTCCAAAGAAGAAATCAACGCGCGGACAGCAGCCGGGCACCCCTATGTGATCCGGCAGAAGATCCCCCGCGAGGGAACTACGACGTTCCACGACGTGACTTTCGGCGACATTACGGTCAACAACGAAGATTTGGACGATCAAATCCTTCTGAAATCTGACGGTCTGCCCACCTATAATTTTGCCAACGTGGTGGATGACCACCTGATGGGCATTACCCATGTGGTGCGCGGCAGCGAATACCTGTCCTCGGCCCCGAAATACGACCTGCTCTATCAGGCCTTCGGCTGGGAAATTCCCACCTACGTCCACTGTCCCCCCGTGATGCGGGACGCTCACAATAAGATGTCCAAGCGGCACGGCGATCCCTCCTACGAAGATCTGGTGGCACAGGGATACCTGACGCCCGCTATTTTGAACTATGTGGCGCTGCTGGGCTGGTCCCCCAAGGGGGATCTGGCCGAACAGGAGATTTTCTCTCTGGACGGGCTGGTCAAGGCATTTGACATCGGCGGTATTTCCAAGTCCCCCGCCATTTTCGATATCGCCAAACTGGACTACTTTAACGCGACTTATCTGCGCGCCATGGAACCGGCCGCTTTCGCCAGGGCTGCGGAACCCTATATCCGGCGGGCGGTGAAGAACCCGTCCGTCAATCCTGCGGAGATTGCGGCGCTTTTACAGGCCCGCTGTGAAAAGCTGACGGAAATTCCGGAAAAGATCGATTTCTTTGATACGCTGCCGAAGTACGACGTTTCTTTTTATACCAATAAAAAATCCAAAACAAACGCCGCCATCTCTTTGGACATGCTGGAAAAAGCCGCGCCTGTTCTGAAGGCAATTCCGGAATGGACCAATGACGCCATTCATGACGCGCTGATCAATTTGGCGGCGGAAGCAGGCGTAAAGAACGCCACACTGATGTGGCCGGTCCGTATTGCCGTTTCCGGCAAAATGGTGACTCCGGGAGGCGCCGTGGAAATCTGCCATATCCTCGGGAAAGAGGAAACCCTCCGCCGTCTGCGGGCCGGCATGGAGCTGCTGAAATCGGAGGAGCATCCGGTATGAGTGATTTGAAGCTCTCCGACATGGCGGCCATGCAGCGGGAACTCTGGGCGCGGCATCAAGACACTTGGTCACCCATGGAGCCCGCCGCCGGCAGAAATTTCATTCTCTATATGATTGAGGAGATCGGCGAGTGCGTCGCCATCCTCAAAAAGAAAGGCGACGGTGCCGTGATGGAAGATTCCGCCGTCCGGGTGCACTTCACGGAGGAAATGAGCGATGTGCTGATGTACTTTACCGACACCCTTCTCCGATACGGTATTACGCCGGAAGAGCTGTCGGAAGCATATCTACGGAAGCACCATAAGGATATGGAACGGGATTATGAGCGGGAATATCAGGACAAGCAGTAGGATTTTGGCAACGAATCGAGAGCAACCGCTGCAGAAGTAAAAGCGTCTTGGTCGATCATAAATCGCCGGAAGCTGCAAAAAGAGACGGGCAAACGCCCGTCTCTTTGATTTCCCGAAAAGAATTTATTCCTCAGTGTCGGAGGGAGCTCCCTCTCTCGCAGGAGCTTCTTCCAGCAAAGCGCGGATGGACAGGGAGATCTTCTTCTTATCCTCATCAATGGCGATGATCTTCGCATCCACCGTCTGGCCCTCGGACAAAACATCCTCTGGCTTATCAATACGATGATCCGCAATCTGAGAAATGTGGATCAGACCGTCCACACCGGGAACCACCTCGGCAAATGCGCCGAAGCTCATCAGCTTGACGATACGTACGGAAGCGACATCGCCAACCTGGTACCGATTCATAAACACGTTCCACGGATCGATACTGCGATCCTTCACGCCCAGAGAAATCCGTTTTTTCTCCGCATCGAAGGAAATTACGTAGACATCCAGCGTGTCGCCGACCTTGCAGACCTCGGCGGGGGTTTTGATGCGGCTCCAGGACAGCTCGGAAATGTGAACCATGCCGTCCACACCGCCAATGTCCACAAACACACCGTAGGATGTCATGGATTTCACGACGCCCTGATAGTGCTTGCCCTCCTCAATATTTGCCCAAACTTCCGCCTGCTTCGCCTGACGCTCCTCCTGCTCGACGGCACGGATGGATCCGACCACGCGGCGGCGGGCACGATTGACCTCGATAATGCGAAGGCGAACCTTCTGCTTTACCATTGTCCCCAAATCGGCGCCGCGGGGCATTCCGCTCTGAGAGGCGGGAACAAACACGCGGACACCCTTGACAGAAACAACCAGACCGCCCTTGTTGATCTCAGTAACAACTCCCTCGACCACCGTTTTGTCATCGACGGCCTTTTCGATGTTCTCCCAGACCTTGACGGCATCCAGACGTTTTTTGGACAGTTCCGCATAGCCCTCCACGTCGTTGACGCGGACAATGTAGGTTTCAATTTGATCGCCGACGTGGACAACATCTTCCGGCTTCACGTTGGGATCGTCGGACAATTCGCTCAGTTTGATATACGCGGCCTGCTTGGCACCGACGTCCACCTGAACCTCGGTCGGCGTAATGGCCGTGACAATTCCGGTTACCTTCTCTCCTGTATTTAAAGTTTTGAAAGACTTATTCAGCATTTCCTCGAAGGACTCTTCTTTTCCCTCTGCCGCCTTGTTCTCTTCACACATGGTTGTATATACCTCCTTAATGATGCCCGCAGGTGTGGAGGCGCCGGCCGTAAGACCTGCAACAGAACAGCCATTAAACCAAACCGGCAGAAGCTCGTCCGCACTTTCTATCTGATAGACGCGCGGACATTTTTCCCTGCAAATTTCCGTTAAATGCTTTGTGTTGGCGCTTTTACGGTCTCCCACCACCACCATCACATCCACCTTGGCCGCAATTTCAGCAGCTTCCAATTGACGCTTATGCGTAGCATTACATATTGTATCAAATATTTCCGCATTTGTACACTCTTTTTTCAGCAATTTCGCAGAAGTTTCAAAAAATTCACGAATGTATGTGGTCTGCGCAACAACTGTAATCAAAAGGTTTTTCCGCGCCGGATTCTCCCCCAGCCAGGCACGGACTTCGTCCGGCCCGTCCAGGATAATCGGATTGCGGCACCAGCTTGCAATGCCAAGGACTTCCGGGTGATTCGGGTCGCCGATAATGATGCTCCGGCGCCCGTTTTCCTCCGCCTGGGCCACAATCTTCTGAATCCGCATCACATTGGGGCAGGTCGCGTTGATGCACCGTACGCCGCGTGCTTCCAGCGCGTCCAGAACATCCTTCCGCTCGCCGTGGGAGCGGATGAGAACCGTATCTCCCGCGCGAAGCGTCTGGGGATTCTCCGTCTTTCGCACGCCCTTTTCCTCCAGTTCCCGCACGACATGGGCGTTGTGGATCAGATCGCCCAGCATCCGGCATCCCCCGTCCTCTTGCGCCGTCTGTTCCGCCGTTTGCACCGCGCGCCGGACGCCGTAACAGAAGCCGGCGGATTCTGCCAGAAGCACCTTCATTCCGCATCTCCTCCCAGCGCATAAGCCTCTTTCATAATTTCATCGGCGATCTTCTGCATTTCCGCCGCCGTACCGTGGCGGCCGGAATACACCGGCTGATACGGCCTTCCAAAAACGATGCGCGTCCGGTGAAAGGTACGCTTTTCCCGATCCAGAAAAACCGGTACCAATATGGCACCGGCACGGACGCCAATCATAGCCGCGCCGCTTTTAGCGGACGCAGGCTTTCCGTCCCTGCCGATTCCGTTGCGGATGCGGGTTCCCTCTGGGAATATCAGCAGATTGTCACCGTTTTTAATCGTCTGGAGCGCCGTTTTCACCGCCTGAATATCGGAATTTCCGCGGGAAACGGGAAATACGCCCAATTTTCGTAAAACCCATCCCAACAGGGGATTCCGAAACAACTGTGCCTTCCCCATAATGTACAGGTGATAGTCAATAGGCAGCTTCAGCGTCAGCAAAATCGGATCCCAGTTGCTGGCATGGTTCGGGCAGAGAATCGCACCGTGGCGCGGCAGATTCTCCAGCCCGCTGACCGTAACCGGATGGAACAGAAAGACGAAGCAGTTCATCAACCGGTAAACAAATCGGAAAAATCTGTTCATTTTCCAATTTTCCCCCTTATCAGTGTCAAAAGTCTCTGATAACTCTGCTCGAAATCCAGCTCCGTCGTATCCAGCAGTTCCGCATCCGCCGCCTGGCGCAGCGGCGCGACGCTGCGGTGCGTATCCCGGTAATCCCGATCCTGAATGTCTTTCAGCACCGACGCATACTCCTGAGGAGTTCCCCGCCGCTCCAGCTCCAGGCAGCGCCGCTTTGCCCGCGCCTCCGGAGAAGCCGTCAGATAAATTTTCACATCCGCATCGGGCAGAACCACCGTACCGATGTCCCGTCCGTCCATCACGACACTGTCCTTTTTCGCCAGCTCCCGCTGCATTCCAAGCAGATAGGCCCGTACACCCGGGTGGGTGGAAATTGCCGAGGCATAAAGAGAAATTTCCGGAAGGCGGATTTCCCGCGTCACGTCCGCTCCGCCCAGCAGCATATGCTGCAACCCGTCTTTTCCGTAGTGCAGTTCGAGATGCACGCCCGGCAGCGCGCTCACCACGGCGGCGCCGTTCTTGGGATCAATTTTTCTGATAAACACATAATAGCCGATGGTCCGGTAAATAGCGCCGGTATCCACATAGAGGAAATTCAATTCTTCCGCGGCCCGTCTTGCCAGCGTGCTTTTGCCCGCTCCGGACGGTCCGTCTATTGCGATGCTGTAATGTCTCATGTTCTTCTTCCCCGCTTTATCTTATCAATTCTTGCTCTCTGCTGCGGCTTCCCCAGCGGCCCTGCCGGTTGCCCAGGCAATCTGTAAGTTAAATCCGCCGGTACAGGCATCAATATCCAAAATCTCCCCTGCGAAGTATAATCCCTTTACAAGCTTTGATTCCATTGTTTTTGGATTCACTTCGTCAATTTTAATTCCGCCTGCGGTCACAATAGCCTCCGCCATGGGACGCGTTCCGGTAACCGGAACGGTAAAGCCGCGCAGAACCGTTTCCAGCGTTCTGCGGTTTTCCCGTGTTACGGAGTTCACCGGCATTTCGCTGTTCACGCCGCAGCGCTCCACCACCACGGGAACCATCTTGCGCGGTACCAACCCGGCAACAAGACTTTTGAAAGTCTGGTTTTTCTTCTCCTCCATGTCCCGCAGCAGCCGCGCTTCCAGTTTCTTATCATCCAGCGCGGGCTTCAGATCAATTTGCACGGTATAGCCGTTCTCAAAGTCGCGCATCACCGCGCTGGCGGAGAGGATCACCGGGCCGGACAGGCCAAAATGTGTAAACAGCATCTCGCCGAAATCCTCAAAGATTTTCCCCTCTTTCTGTCCGTAAACCGTTACGCGGACATTTTTCAGGGCAAGCCCCTGCATGGCCGGACAGCAGGGATCCGGGCTGACCAGCGGAACCAGGGAACCGGCAGGCGGCACAACGGTATGCCCTGCCGCCTCCGCCAGACGATACCCATCGCCCGTGGAACCGGTAGCGGGGTAGGAGACGCCGCCGGTGGCAAGAATCACCGCATCCGCCGGGTACTTGCCTCTCTCTGCGCAGACGCCGCCGATCTGATCCGCTTCCAGCAGCAGCGATTCCGCGCGATCCCGCACCCAGTTGACAGAAAGCGCGCGCAGACGTCTTTCCAACGCGCCGCTGACATCAAACGAGCGATCTGAAACCGGAAAAACGCGGTTGCCGCGTTCGGTTTTCAGCGGAACACCGAGCCTTTCAAAAAAGGCGATGGCGTCGCGGCCGTCAAAGCGGGAAAAAGCGCTGTACAGAAAGCGGGGATTTCGGATAACGTGCGCCAGCAGTTCCGTGCTGCCGGCATTGTTGGTCACATTGCAGCGCCCCTTGCCGGTAATATTCAGTTTTTTGCCAAGGCGTTCATTCGGTTCCAGCAGTGTCACGGCCGCGCCGTGCTCCGCCGCTGTGATTGCAGCCATCATCCCGGCGGCCCCGCCGCCGACGATCAATACTTGTCGATTCATCTGTATTCCCTCCAAGGATGCTTCCGCCGGTGCGGAAGCATCCCCTCTCTCTCCGGCGGTACGCCGACGCTCTTTGCGGAATTGAAACTATCCGATCGTTGAATCCGCATAATTAAAATTTATTTTACCACAATTCTCCGCTTTAGAAAACGGGTTCCGCATTTTTTTCAAGAAAAATGACAGACACTCTGTGTCTGCCATTCCAATTTTTATTTTAATTCCCTTTTAAAGCGCTGATCTCCCGTTCGGTCAGATAGCGCCATTGACCCGCTTTCAAATTGCCCAGTTCCAGCGTGTGCTCCCGCACCCGCCGCAGCCGAAGCACCGTCAGACAACAGGTTTCGCACATTCTGCGGATCTGACGGTTCTTCCCCTCGTGAATGGTGACCAGCAGTTCTGCCGTTTGGCCTGTCTCCCGCAGCAGTTCTGTTTTTGCGGGGCAAATCCGCTCGCCGTCCAGATCCTCTACGCAGGCAAGACGCTCCGCGGCGTTCCGCACGTTGCCGCCGACCTTGAGCCAATAGGTTTTGGAAACTTCAAACTTGGGATGAATAAGGCGCTGCATGAGATCGCCGTCGTTGGTCAGCAGCAGCAGCCCCTCCGACTGAATATCCAGCCGCCCCACGGGAAACACGCGGACGCCCGCGCCGTGCACCAAATCCGCCACCGTAGGCCGGCCCTGCTCGTCGGACAGCGTAGTCACATATCCCCGCGGCTTGTTCAGCAGCAAATAGACTCTCTTCCCTCTGCGGGGCAGTTCTTTTCCATCCACGGCAACAATATCGCGTTCGGGATCTGCCTTTGCCCCCAGCGCAGCCGGCCGGCCGTTTACCAGAACGCGTCCCGCCGCAATCAGCGTTTCTGCGCTTCGTCTGGAACAGAACCCCGCCGCGGCAATCAGTTTTTGCAGCCGCTCTTCCAAATTATCCCTCCGATTGATTCATCAGTTTCTTTTGCAGCCCGTGAAACAGGGTTGCCGGTGATGGAAATTCCGGAAGCGGCGTCTCTCCCCGCAGCAGTTTAATTCGCCGCACTTCTTTTCCATTCAGAAAAACTGCCGCATCCCCCGCGGCGTCACCGGGATTTCCCGTGGCATTCAGAGATTTCGGCGCTTCCAGCCGAACCGTCAGCTTCTCGCCTTTCGCAGTCGGCCACATCACCGTTTCCGACGCTATCAGTGGAATGCGGACGGATGGATCCTGTTCCACACGGGCCTTTCCCACACACTGGCCCATGGAAACCGCGGTTTTGGCGGGATATGTCGCAAAGCCAAATTCGTAAAGCTGCTGATGATCCGCCCAGTCGTTTCCGTCCTGCAGCGTTACCGCCACCAGACGCTGTCCGTTTCGCACGGCACAGGAAACCAAAGTCCGTCCGGCACTTTTCCGTAAAGCCGGTTTTCAGGCCGATACAGCCATCCATATAGCTCAGCAATTTGTTGTGGTTGTGCATGGTGCGTCCGCCCACCGTCACGCTTTTTGTGGAGACAATCCGCGCCAGCGTCTCATTTTTCATCGCCGCGCACGCCAGCCTTGCCATATCCAGCGCCGTGGAATAATGCTTCGGGTTATCCAATCCGTTGGGATTGGCAAAAGACGTATTCTTCATGCCCAGTGACTTCGCCCGCTGATTCATCAGCGCAACAAATTTCTCCTGGCTGCCGCCGATGTGATCCGCGATAGCCACCGCGGCATCATTGCCGGAACAGAGCAGCAGCCCATACAGCAGCGTTTCCAGCGTCAGATGCTCACCGGGCTTCAGGTACATGGAAGTCCCCTCCACACCGGTTTCGGACTTCTTCACTGTAATAACATCGGACAGCTCCCCCCGCTCAATCGCCACCAGCGCCGTCATAATCTTCGTAGTGCTGGCTATCTTCATCCGCGCATTGGCATTGCTGGCATACAGTACCCGTCCGCTCTCCACATCCATCAGCGCGGCGGAGGTGGCAGAGGTTCCGACCGCCGCCGTGGGGCAGCACAGGCTCCCTACTGCGAAAAGAGCACACAAAATTCCCGCCGCCCATCGTCGAAACCGTTCCGGCATACAGCGTCATCCTCTCATTCTCGTATTGAGAAGATTATACGCCTTTCAGAAGTTCTCTTTTCCCTTTTTCTTGTCGAAATAATTTTCGACTTTATCCACCAAATCGGGAACCATTTCAATTACGCGATCCACCGTGGATTCAGGCGGAACCGCCACCGGCAGCACGCGGGTTGTCCCGTCTTTGATTACAAGAAATGCCACCGGAGCGATTTTCACGCCTGCGCCGCTGCCGCCGCCGAAATTCTGCTTGGTGGTGCCATAATCCCCGCCGCCGCTGCCGAAGCCGAAGCTGACCTTGGAAATTGGAATCAGCGTCACACCGTCCGGCGTGTTGATGGGTTCCCCTACGATGGTGTTGGTGTCCACCATCTCATGAATTTTTTCCATTGTGGAATGCATCAGGTCGTTCAGAGGTCCTTCCTTTTTCGCATTCTCCATGTCTCCCATAGAAAATCTTCCTTTCTACGCAGCCGGATGTTCCGCCGGCGAATTTTCAGTGTGCTTCTTTTCATATTTCTGCCGCTTTTTATATTTCAGAAACCAACGCAGCGCCGGGACTCCGATGCCAATGCCGATTGCCACAAGCGTCCCAATCCGAATGGAAATTCCAATCTCGCCCTGCACATCCGTCTTTTCGCTGTCAAAATCG
Source organism: Dysosmobacter sp. (assembly GCA_041859815.1). Classification (GTDB taxonomy): domain Bacteria; phylum Bacillota; class Clostridia; order Oscillospirales; family Oscillospiraceae; genus Oscillibacter. The sequence continues at coordinate 11,975 of JBFLFX010000048.1, forward strand.
GTTCCCAAATGGATTCCCGGGTGCGGAATCCGCACCCACTGTTCCAGCATGGGCATGACCGACCAGACAGCGCCCTCCGCTATCCCGTAAAGGCCGGCGGTTTCGGCGGGATCCTCCTTGCCTCCCAAAGTGACGCCGATTTGCAGCGGATCAATTCGGATGCCGCGCAAAAGCCGGCGCAGCGCCTTCTTTGCCGGCGGCCACAGAGAATGGTACAGGGATCTCAGCGTTTCCAATGTGGACTTGGGGGATTCTTTGAGCTTTTTCAGAAAGGCCCTTCCCCTTTTGAGTATCCGATCTTCCTTTTCCGGCTTTTCTTTTTCTTCACCGGTTTTCTTCTTTTTCCCGGACGGCTTTGCCGGCGCTATCCGAAACCGGACGGGACCGATGATCACCTGAGCGGCAGCAGGTTTTCCGAATATGACGATTACACCCAGCGGCAGCAGGCAGAACAGGGCGAATGCCGCAGCAATGATGCCGATTATCAAAAGTCCACGCACAGTCCTCCGCCTCCCGCTTTTTCGGATTATTCCGTCTCGGTTTTCTCCGGCTGTTTTTCCGGCAGAAAAACCTCCGGGTTTTCCCGTGCCGCCTCTTCCTCCGCGGCATCCACAACTTTGCCGTTCCCATTCAGGCGAAGCTGGCCTTCGTCGCTCAAATCCGGCGTTTCCGGCAAATCCTGAAGGCTGGTCAGATGAAACGCCCGGAGAAAGTTTTTTGTCGTTCGATAGAGGTGCGGCCGCCCCGGTACCTGAAGCCGTCCGCACTCCTCAATCAGCTTGCGGTTCAGCAGCAAACCCAGTGTGTAAGAGCTGTCCACGCCGCGGATCTGGTCGATGTACGCCCGGGTGGTGGGCTGATAGTATGCCACCACCGTCAGCACCTCCAGCGCGGGCTGGCTCAGCTTGGCCGGCTTCCGGATTTCAAACGCGCGGTGAATGATATCCCCGAGTTCCGGTGCAGAACAGAGCTGCCAGGTATCGTCCATATGCAGCAGCCGGATACCGCGCCGCTCGTAAGAATAATAATCCATCAGTGCCTGCAGGGCAGTTTCCACCCCGGCGCGATCCAGATCCAGCGCCGTGCAGATACGATCCTCCTGCACCGGTTCGCCGGATGCAAACAGGATCCCCTCAATCGCAGATTCCAGTTCCTTCATCTCTTGCTTTTCCATCTAATCTTCCTTTAAAAAGAGAGTTTTTCGGGCAATTCCCTCTCCTGTTTCACCGTACACTCGGTTCCGGAGCCAGTCAGCCGGATGATACAGGCGCGGCACAGCTCCAGCACTGCCAGAAAAGTCGCCACAATTTCGCTGCGGCTGCGGTTGCCGTGAAAGAGGGACAGAAAGCGGGTAATGCCGCCGCCCTTCAGCTGCCTCACAATTTCCCGCGCCTTATTTTCCACCGGATAGGGCTCCTGCTGCACAATTCCGTCAAACGCCGACTGAGGCGGCGGAAGCCTGCGATCCGCCCGTTCCTGAATCTCCGCCATGGCAAGGATCAAATCGCCGCGCTCCTGATGATATTCGTAAATTCTGCCGTGCTCCACCGATTCCGGCGGGCGGGTTTCAATACAGCGTCCAAATTCCTCCAACGTTTCCAAATGCCGCGCCATTTCCTTGATTTTACCGTAGCTCTCGCTGCGGCGGCGCTCCTCCAGAGATTGAATCAGAGAGTCCATCTCGGTCTGCGCCTCGGCGTCCTCAATAGACAGCAGCATCCGGGTCTTAATATAAATCAGGTGCGATGCCATGGTAATAAATTCGCTGGCGATCTCCAAATCCATCTTCTTCCGGACTTTCAGCCAGTCCAGATACTGATCCAAAATTGCAGAGATGGAAATGTCCTGAATTTCCATCTTATTCTTGCTGAGAAGGAAAAGGATCAGATCCAGCGGGCCTTCAAAATCCTGCATCTCCCCATCAGAACGATTATGGACAACTTTTTCCAATTTAAAAATCGGGTTGTCCGGATTTTTCGGCTCAGTAGACAATGGCATAAAGCCCCTTCCAAACCACAGAGATCGCCGTGTTGATAAAATTGCCGCCCACATTGGCAAATACGAGAATCAGCAGCAGAATCATGCCATACCGCTCCCAGCGCATCAGCTGATAATAAGCCCGATCCGGCAGCATTACCGCCAGCACCTTGGATCCGTCCAGCGGCGGAATGGGAATCAGGTTAAACAGTCCCAGCCCAACAGAGAGGATGGAAGTAGTGATAAAAAACTGATAGGCCACTTTAGACATCGTGGAATAAGCGGCGTACATATAAATTATTTTACTGAAAAAAAGGAGCAAAAGCGCCAGCAAAAAATTGGAAACCGGGCCCGCCAAGGCCGTAATCGCCATTCCCTGTTTCGGTTTTTTGAAGTAGCGCATATCCACCGGCACCGGCTTTGCCCAGCCGAACCCGCAGACAAACATCATCAAAAGGCCAAACCAGTCGATATGCCGCAGAGGATTCAGGGAAAGACGGTGCATTTCCTTGGCCGTCGGATCCCCCTGTACATACGCCGCGAGGCCGTGGCAGGTCTCATGCACCGTCAGGCAGAGAAAAACTGCCGCGACACGCAGAAGCGCCGCGCTGATAGACGTAAAATTCAGTTGATTGTATAGATTCTGGAGATACTGCACTGCCAAAACTCCTTCGCCAAGTCAATATTAATTGAATAATTATAGCATTAAATCAGTTGAAACACAAGTGATTTACCGGAAGACACAGGGGACGTGGAGTGCAATAATTATTGCGAAAGGTAATTAGTTCATATCTGATTGCTTTTCGCAAATTTTTGTATTAGGAGGTTGCAGCATGGCAAAGATTGTCGGTATTCGGCGCAGTGAGTTCAAAGGGGCGGACGGTACGGACGTTTCCGGAATGAATGTTTACCTGACCTATCCGCTGGATAAGGGCGAGGGCATCGGC
>JBFLFX010000049.1:0-14784 GCA_041859815.1 Dysosmobacter sp.
GTAGGGAAACGACAGGCTGACCGCAATCTCCGGAAGTCCGTCCCGCTGCAGCACCGGCGAGGCAATGCAGTTCAGACCCGGTTCTATCTCCTCCCGGTCCATGGCAATTCCCGTTTTCCGGATTTCCTCCAACTCGTTCAAAAAAATTTTCTTGTCCGTGATGGTGTTGGGGGTAAGCCGCCTGAGGGGGGAGCAAAAAACAAAACGATCCAGATATTCCCTGGGCAGGAACGCCAGCATCGCCTTTCCCACGCCGGTGCAGTGCATGGGTGCCCGCCGGCCCACCTTGGATGCAGTAACCAGAGAGTCTCCGGTGTCGATTTTGTCGATGTAAACCACCTGACCGTCGCTGTGGGTGGCAATGTGGACCGTCGCCCGGTATTTCTGCGCCAGCGGGGAACAGATTTCCTTAGCCTCATTCCGAATGTCGATCCGGGAAAGCACCGTGTTTCCCAATTCAAACAGCGTAATGCCCAGCCTGTATTTCTTGGTGGAGGCGACCTGCTCCAGATACCCGTAGCTTGCCAGGGTATTGACCAGACCGAATACCGTGCTCTTGTTCAGGTTCATCGCCGCGGCAATCTCCGAGATGCCCATTTCCGGGCTCTCCCGGAAACAATTGATAATCGCCAACGCGCGGGAGACGGACTGGACCTGCACGCCGCCTCGTTTGATATTTGCAGCCTCTTGGTACACCGTTTATCCCGCCTCTTCCAGATTTCAAATTTTCTTTTCAAAGATGCGCGCGGCGCATACCGCAGCCCTGCCCGTCCGCAACGGCTGCCCGTATCCGTCCCGCTTCATACTTCTTCCGATCTGCTCATGAATTTTGCTGAAAACATCTGCCGCATCACACCGGATTTTGATTAATTCCACCATATACGCTTCCGGTTTGTTTGTCAATGGCTTTCTGTATTACCGAACGAAGTTTGTCAATATTAAATAATTATGCCCTGCTAGTTTTGACACTTCAGCGCTTGACTCCCGGGGTGGGGGTTGCTATGATAGAATTATTAAAGCATCAGAAGGTGCTTTCGGTCCAGAAGGGCTTCCGTTTCTCTGCTCGGCGCAGAGGTGGAAAATCTGTGTTTTACAGTTGATTTTCTTGTTTTGTAAAGATATACCTGAAGGTATGCCCCATCGGGGTATACCCTTTCATTTTCTATAGGGAGGATACCATATGACATTGGAGCAATTTTTTGGGGAGCATCCCACCGGTGCGCTGGCCTTTTCGGGCGGGACGGATTCGTCCCTGCTGGTGTGGGCCGCAAAAAAGTACGGGAAGAATTGGCGCGCTTATTTCGTCAGTTCCGCGTTCCAGCCGGCGTTTGAGCTGGCGGATGCAAAAAAGGTGGCGGAGGCGTGTGAAATGCCCCTCACTGTGCTCCCGGTGGACATTTTCGCCTGCCCAGAGGTGATTGAGAATCCGGAAAACCGCTGTTATCACTGCAAGCGGCGGGTATTTTCCAGAATTCTGGAGCAGGCGCAGTCCGACGGCTATTCTCTGGTGATCGACGGTACCAACGCCTCGGACGACGACGCGGACCGCCCCGGAATGCGGGCGCTGAGGGAGCTGTCTGTCCGGTCGCCCCTACGGGAGTGCAGCCTGACCAAGGGGGAAGTCCGGGAGCTGGCGCGGGAGGCAGGGCTGTTTATCTGGAGCAAACCCTCCTACGCCTGTCTCGCCACCCGGGTGCCGGCCGGGACGGCGATCACGGCGGAGGCACTGGCAAAGGCGGAGCGGGGTGAGGCTGCCCTCGCCCGGCTGGGTTTCGTGAATTTTCGGCTGAGAGTCTGCGGCGCCATCGCGCTGCTGCAGTTTACAGAGGATCAGTTTGCCTATGCTCTTCAGCGCCGGGAGGAGATCAGATCCCTTCTGCGGGAGGATTTTGCCACTGTGGCCCTTGATCTTCTGCCCCGAAACCGGGCACAATCATAAATCTAACGAAGGGAAAGTCTTTTTATATGGAGACATCGGATACGAAAGAGGAAGTGCTGAACCTGCTGCGGCGGGTGTCAGAGGGCGCAGTCAAGCCGGAAGAGGCTCTGCTCAAGCTGAAGCTGATGCCGTATGAAGATCTGGGATACGCTAAGGTGGATTATCACCGGGGCCTCCGGCAGGGAGTGCCGGAGGTGATTTACGGACAGTCCAAGACTCCGGAGCAAATCGCGGGCATTCTGGCCGCCCTGCACCGGCGGGGCTGCGCCAACGTGCTTGTCACCCGCATCACGCAGGAGACGGCGGATTTTCTAGCGCGGAATGCGGAGCTGCGGTACGAGCCTCTGGCCCGGCTGGCCATCGCGTTTCCCAGGGAGACCGTCGGCTGTGGTTCCATTGTGGTGGCCACCGGCGGCACCAGCGATATGGGTGTTGCCGAGGAAGCTGCGCTGACGGCGGAGGCGCTGGGCAACACGGTCACCCGGATCTATGATGTGGGCGTCGCCGGCCTGCACCGTCTGCTCAGCAATCTGGAGCCTATGATGAGCGCCCGGGTCGTCATCACCGTAGCGGGAATGGAGGGGGCGCTGGCCAGCGTGGTGGGCGGTCTGGTAGACTGCCCGGTCATTGCGGTTCCCACCAGCGTGGGCTACGGCGCCAGCTTTGGCGGCGTGGCGGCGCTGCTGTCCATGCTGAATTCCTGTGCTTCGGGGGTCAGTGTGGTCAACATCGACAACGGGTTCGGCGCGGGTTTCCTGGCCAACCGGATCAACCATATGGGGGAGAGGGAAAAATGAACCCCCTGTATCCGGAATGCAGCAGATGGGGGCCGCCGGGGATATGCCGAGGGCAGCGCCGTACGGGCTTTGCCCCAGCGAAGTCAGACAAAACTCCCCCAACGCCATAAACAGCCTGATTTCCGGCGTTTGGGCTCTGGCAAAGTCCTCCAAACCCCGCGGTGTCTCCGGAACCCGTAGGGAGGTTCTGATCGGCGCAGGACAGGAGGATTGCGCCGATCTGCCCCGGGGCCATGACCGCGAGCATGCCCATATCCGGCCCGTCGAGATCCGCGCCCTGATCGAGGAAATGCCGCTCCCGACTCAGATTGGACAGGGTGCCGCCGCGGCAGAACTGCTCCGGGGAATCCCCGGCTGCTCCGACGGGATTCGGGGGAGAGCTGTGCACACCTACCGGTGCCCCGCCGGGGATGAGGAGCGTCTGACAGAAGCCGTCCTGCGAGAAACGCGCACCGGCGGGTGTCCGGGCCGGGGAATGCAGAAAGTATCTTCTCCTGCCCTCTGTTTGACCCCCGGAGGCCATTTACGGCCCCGTGCAGGTCAGATGTGCGGACGGCGAAAAGATCCACCGCGAAACGCCGGGGTGTGCGTCCGCAGCCGCCGTTGCCGGGATCGGAATCTGCCGCTTTTAAAGAGCTTGGAAGAATGTGCTTCTTGAAATCCGGCGGCAGCATCCCTGAATGTGAAAGGGTGAGAGAAAGGAGAACCCCCATGTGTGAAAACAAAGAATACAGCCAAGCGCTCCCCGCGCATCCCGACGGACAGGCGCACTGCCATCCTGGCAGTGCGCCGCACGTCCATACCCACAAAAAGGCAGTTCTGGACCGCTTGGCGAAGGCAAGCGGTCACCTGGACTCGGTCATCCGCATGATCTCTCAGGATCGGGACTGCTCCGAAGTGCTGATTCAGCTGGCAGCGGTCCGGTCGGCCATCAATAATGCGGGCAAGTTCCTTCTGCAGGATCACATCAATGAGTGCATCACCGACGCTGTGCGCCACAATGACCAGCAGAAAATTGACGATCTGAACCGTGCAATCGAGCAGTTTATCAAATAGCGCTTCAAAATAGGGAGTATAAAATCAGAATTGTTCGACAATAACGAATATAGTTCGATATTATCATATTTTAATTGACATCTTGCATTCCCGGTAATATGATGAGGGCACGGCGGGGCAGTCAGGCCCCGCCCTTACGTGTTTTGCATGGAAATAAGGAGATGATGGAATGCAGAACAGAATGAAAGAGCTATACGATGCCGGGAAGCAGACCATTGGAACATTTATTAATTTAGGCAGTGAAGTTTCGGCGGAGTGCATCGGAATATCCGGGCTGGACTATTTTGTGGTGGATACCGAGCACAGTCCCTTTGACCTGCGGGAGACGCTGGAGTGCATCCGCAGTGCGGAAATCCGGCATATTACCCCGTTTGTCAGGATCAAGGAAGTCACGAGGTCGACGGTCCTGAAGATGCTGGACATCGGCGCCAAGGGGATGATCATTCCGGGGCTGAAAACGGTGGATGAGGTTCGCCGGATCATCAGGTTCGGGAAATACGGGCCCATGGGCGAGCGGGGATTCTGTCCCACCCGGTGCTGCGGCTTTGGGTATGGGCCGTCTCTGGCCAACGGCCTGAGTGCCTATCTGGAGGAGGCAAACCGGGGCACCATGTTCGTGCCTCAGTGTGAGACCAGAGGGTTTTTGGAAAATATCGAGGAAATTGTGGCGCTGGACGGTGTAGACGGCATCTTTATTGGGCCATTCGATCTGTCCATCGCCTTGGGTAAGCCAGGGCAGTTTGAGGATCCGGAGCTGGTTCGGGCGTTTGATTTTGTTCTGCGAACCTGCAAGAAAGCGCACAAACCGGCGTTTATTTACGCCACGTCTATTGAGGATGCAAAAATGCGGCTGGAGCAGGGCTTTGACAGTATCACTTATCAGGCGGATCTCAATATGCTGATTGATGCCTATCGGAATGTCCTGACTCAGCTCCGTCCGCAGGAAGCGAGTCTGTAAAACGGGAAGCCGTGGGATATACAATCGCCTGCCGGACAGGGCGCAGGAATGAAGCCCTGCCCGCAGAGGCAAAGCATTCTGCGGAGGCCGGGAGCGAATTTTCAGCCGGGCCTTTTTATTCTGCGGGAGAGAAAGCTCAGTGAGGCGTCGGCCTCACTGAGCTTTCTCCCTGTTATACCATTTTTCAAGTTCCGTCCTTTTGCATGGCGATCGGAGAAACGCCGGACGGGGCCCTTGCGGGGGGACAATCCCGGTAAAATTCCCCAGATCGTCCACCGCCGGGAGCAAATCCTGATTCATGGCGCCGCGGAGCAGTTTCCCCGTCGAAACCGTAATTCCATAGCTGTCGGTTCCCAGAACATTCTGGACGCGCAGTCCCTCCGTGTTCTCAGGGAACAAGCCCGGCCCTTCTCCCCGGAGGAACGCCGCTTGCTGGCATCCGGCAGATTACCGTCTTTGCCGGAGAGCGTGAGAACGGGCTCGTGCCACGGCGATTTTCAAGGGGAGAACGGCCCCGGCAGAAGTTCTGCGGGACGGCAATGGAAACCGGAGCCGCCGCAGGCGGCACCGCCCATCATCGGGCGATCCGGCGGGGACAGCAGCTCCAATGGGCGTTCAGGCAGTATCAAAGCCTTTCCCCCCTGGCCCCGTTTGAAAATAGAAGTGCGTGGATTTTTCCGACGAAGCTTGTGCCGGGCAAGGCAAATTGCTGCAGGTACCGTTGGTTTCTGGCAAAAAATTGAACGCGGCGCGGACTTCAGCGAAAAGACGTGTGCAGCGATTTTCAAGCAGGGCCTAACGTACCGATGCCGTCCCGGTTTCATTGTCCGCCGACCGGCCGGAGCCAAGCCGCCTTTGAAACTCATCATATCCAAACCGCGCAAGCTCTTCCAGTTTGCCGCCCTCCCGCAGGACATACAGCGCCGGCAGCGGAAGGCCGTTAAAAGTATTGTTCTTGCAGGTGGTGTAAATCGCCATGTCACCGAATACCAGCAGATCGTCCTCCCGCAGCGGCGCATGGAAGCTGTAATCGCCGAGAATATCCCCGGCGAGGCACGTCGGCCCGCCCAGCCGGAAAGTGTGCTCATATTCGCCCGGCTCTCCCGCGCCGTACAGCGGCGGGCGGTACGGCATTTCCAGCACATCCGGCAGGTGACAGGCGGCGGATCCGTCCAGAATTGCCAGCCGGGTCCTGCCGTTTTGCGGCAGATCCAGCACCCGCGTCACAAAGTAGCCCGCATTCAGCGCACAGGCCTCGCCGGGTTCCAGATAAACGGTCAGCCCGTATTTTTCCCGCAGGGAAACGACGCATTTCTCCAGGCGGGGCAAATCGTAGCCCGGGCGGGTGATATGATGCCCGCCGCCGCAGTTCAGCCAGCGCATCCGGGGCAGAATCTCTCCAAAGCGGCGCTCCACGGCGGCAAGCGTTACCTCCAGCGCGTCGGCGTCTTGCTCGCAGAGGGTGTGAAAGTGCAGCCCGTCCAGCAGGGCGCACAGCCCGGGGGTCATCTGCGCGTCCCACACGCCGCGGGTCGTCCCCAGCCGGCTGCCCGGCGCGCAGGGATCGTATCCGGCGTGTCCGGCCTGGGTGGAACATTCGGGATTAATCCGCAGTCCCACCTGTTTTCCCGCCGCTTTTGCCGCCGGGCCGAACCGCTCCAGCTGCCGGGGCGAGTTAAACACAATGTGATCCGCATACCGCAGCAGGGAGGGAAATTCCCCGCTGCGGTATGCCGCGCTGAACACATGCGTTTCGCCGCCGGGCATCTTCTCCCGGCCGAGGCGCGCCTCATACAGGCCGCTGGCCGCCGTCCCCGCCAGATACGGGGAAAGTACAGGGTAGAGATCGTAGTTGGAAAACGCCTTCTGTGCCAGAAGCACCCGGCAGCCGGTGCGCCGCTGCAGGCCCTTCAAAATCTCCCCGTTGCGCCGCAGCCGCGCCTCGTCCAGCACATAGCAGGGAGTGGGCAGCGCCGCAAACAGATCTTCCGCAGTTTGCCCCGCCAGCCCCGCGAAGGGCGGGCGCGATTCCCGCGCGGCCATCAATCCACCAGAACGGGGGCATGCGTTTCTTTGCTGGGCAGGCCATATTGCGCCAGCGCGTTCAGAAAGGGATCGGGGTCAAGCTGATCCACGGTGTAAACGCCGGGCTTCGCCCATTTTCCCGTCAGCAGCATCAGCGCGCCGCACATGGCGGGAACACCGGTGGTGTAAGATACCGCCTGACTGCCCACCTCGCGGTAGCACGCCTCGTGGTCGCAGATATTATAAATTGCGTAGGTCTTTTCTTTTCCGTCCTTTTTGCCGGTGAAAATGCAGCCGATGTTGGTCTTGCCCTTGGTGCGGGGGCCGAGGCTGGCCGGATCGGGCAGCAGCGCCTTTAAAAACTGAATCGGCACAATTTCCCGTCCCTCGTACGCCACCGGAGTCGTGGACAGCATGCCCACGTCCTCCAGACAGCGCATGTGATCGAGATAGCTCTGTCCGAACGTCATAAAAAAGCGGATGCGCTTTGCCTCGGGAATGCTCTCCGCCAGCGATTCAATCTCCTCGTGATGGAGCAGGTACATCTGCTTTTTCCCCACCGCATCGAACTCATATTCCCGGCGGACGCTCACGGCGGGGATCTCCACCCAGTGTCCGTTCTCCCAGTAGCTTCCGGGAGCGGAAACCTCCCGCAGGTTGATCTCGGGATTGAAATTGGTGGCAAAGGCGTAGCCGTGGTCGCCGCCGTTGCAGTCCAGAATGTCGATAGTGTCAATCGCGTCGAACTCATGCTTTTTTGCATAGGCGCAGTAAGCCTGTGTCACGCCCGGATCAAATCCGCAGCCCAGAAGCGCCGTCAGGCCCGCGTCCTCAAACTTTTTGCGGTACGCCCACTGCCAGGAATAGTCGAAGTAGGCGGAAAAGCCCGCCTCACGGCAGCGCTTTTCGTAGACGGCGCGCCACGCGGGATCGTCCGTATTCTCCGGCTCGTAGTTGGCGGTATCTAGGTAGTTGACGCCGCAGGCAAGGCAGGCGTCCATAATGGTCAGATCCTGATAGGGCAGGGCGATGTTCATGACCAGCTCCGGCCGGTACCTGCGGATCAGCGCGATCACTTCTTCGGTGTTGTCCGCGTTCACCTGCGCGGTGGTGATGCGGACAGCGGTTTTCCCCCGCAGGTTATCAGCCAGGCGGTCGCATTTTTCCTTGGTGCGGCTGGCAATGCAGAGGTCGGTGAATACCTCGCTGGCCTGGCAGCACTTGTGGATGGCCACGGACGCAACGCCGCCGCACCCGATGATCAAAACCTTGCTCATATTTTTTCGTCCTCTCTTTTCTCTCCGCAGTAAAAAGGCTGCGTTTCTTGATTAACGTTTAATGCCAAAAGCAGTTCCCGCAGCGTTTTGCAGGCCAGCGCCGTAGATGCGCCGGACGCGTCCAGAACCGGGCAGAGCTCCACCAAATCCGCGCCGACGACGCGGGCGCGGCACGCCCCCCGGATCGCCTCCAGCAGTTGGCAGAAGGTGACGCCGCCCGCCTCCGGCGTCCCCGTTCCTGGAAAGCAGGAGGGATCCAGGCAGTCCAGATCGACGGTAACATACACCGGCACGTCCTCCCGGCGCAGGCGGCGCACGGTCGTGTCCAAGCCGTCAAATCCGAAGGGGTGCAGGTCGGTATGTGCCCCGGCAAACTGAAATTCCGCCCGGGTTCCGCTGCGAATGCAGAACTGATGAATCCGCCCGTCCCCGGTCAAATCGTAAATCCGCCGTAAAACGCAGGCGTGGCTGAGCCTTGCGCCCAGATAGTCCTCCCGCAGGTCAGCGTGGGCGTCAAAGTGAATGACCTGCAGATTGGGAAACAGGCGGGCCGCCGCCCGGACGGCGCCCAGCGTTACCAAGTGCTCGCCGCCCAGCAGAAGCGGGAATTTCCCATCCCGCAGGATCTCCTCTGCACGGCCCTCAATATCGCTCAGCGCCGCCTCGGGGCTGCCGAAGCGCAGCTCCAGATCGCCGCTGTCAAACACGGCGCAGTCCTCCAAATCCGCGTCCTGATAAGGGCTGTATGTCTCAATGCCGTAACTCTCATGCCGGATGGCGGCGGGGCCGGAGCGCGCGCCGGGGCGGTAGCTGGCGGTGGAGTCAAAGGGCGCGCCGTACAGCACCGTCCGGGCAGAGCGGTACGCACAGCCGCAGCCGATAAACGTCTCCACGTTCTTCTCAATCACGATCCTCTTCCACCTCCTGAAGCATCCGTTCCAGAAACGCGGGCAGATAAAACGCGCCCTTGTGCAGACGGGTCGTGTAATAATTGGTGCGCAGATGCAGCGCGTTCCATGCCGCCGCATCCAGATCGTCGATGGGATGGTATTTTTTGCTGGCAAATCCGAACAGCCAGTAGCCCGCCGCATAGGTGGGGATGTGCGCCTGATAAACCCGGCTGATAGGGAAGGTGCTTGCAATCCGCTTGTGGCTGCGCTGCAGCGCGTTCACATCCTCGGCATAAAACGGGCTGCCCTGCTGGTTGACCAGAATCCCGTCCTCCCGGAGCGCCCTGTAGCAGTTGCCGTAAAACTCCCGGGTAAACAGCCCCTCGGACGGGCCGAAGGGGTCGTTGGAATCGACAAGAATCAGGTCGTACTCGTCCTCCCGGCGGCGCAGGAATTTCAGGCCGTTTTCATAGTAGAGATGCACCCGCCCGTCATCCAGACGGCAGGCATTGCCGGGGAGATAGGCGCGGCACGCCTCCACCACGGCGGGATCCATCTCCACAAGGTCGATGCGCTCCACCCGGTCATACCGGGCAAGCTCCCGCACCACACCGCCGTCGCCGGCACCGATCACCAGAATCTTGGAGATACCCGGATGCACCGCCATGGGCACATGGGTGATCATCTCATCGTAAATAAACTCGTCCCGTTCGGTTAACATAATATTTCCATCCAGCGCCAGTACCCGTCCGAACTCCGGGGTTTCAAATACGTCGATGCGCTGGTAATCGCTCTGGCGGGAGTACAGCTGCCGCTCCATCCGGAGGCTGAACCGCACATCGGGCGTATGATATTCGCTAAACCACAGCTCCATCGGCGTCCCCCTCATTTCAGCACATTAAGCCGCCGGATATCCGGATCTTCCGGGCCGGTCATGCTGCATCCTTTCTTCTGGGCGTATGCAATGTAGTCCAGAATTTCGCCGGTGATTCGCTCCCCCGGCGCCAGAATTGGGATTCCGGGCGGGTAGCACATCACGAACTCGCTGCAAATCCGCCCCTCCGTCTCCCGCAGGGGCAGACTGACTTTTTCGGCGTAAAACGCCTCCTGCGGGCTGGCGACCACCTCCGGTTCGAGGTACTCCTGACTGAGCATTCCCGCGGGATCACGCTGATACCGGCGGCGAACGTCCGCCAGAGCGCTGACCAGCCGCTCCACCTCCTGCATCCGATCCCCGATGGAGAGATAGGCGAGGATATTGCCGATGTCGCCGAATTCGATCTGAATGTCATATTCATCCCGCAGAATGTCATAGACCTCAATTCCCGCCAACCCGATGTCCAGCGTGTGGACGCTGAGCTTCGTGGGATCAAAGGCGAATATGGCGTCGCCGTCGACAATTTCCCCGCCGAAAGCGTAATACCCTCCCTCGGCGTTGATTTCGCCCCGGGCATATTCCGCCAGCTCCCGCACCCGGCGAAACACCTCGCGCCCCCGCAGCGCCAGATTGCGCCGGGAGATATCCAGACTGGACATCAGCAGGTAGCTTCCCGATGTGGTCTGCGTCAGGTTGATAATCTGGCGCACATACCCCGCCTGCACGCCCGGCCCTGTCAGAAGAAAGCTGGACTGCGTCAGGCTGCCGCCGCTTTTGTGCATGGAGACGGCGGCCATATCCGCCCCCGCCGCCATGGCCGAAACGGGAAAATCCTCCCCAAAATAGAGGTGCGTGCCGTGGGCCTCGTCAACCAGGCAGAGCATTCCCGCCGCGTGCGCCATTTTCACGATGGCGCGCAGGTCGGAGCAAATGCCGTAGTAGGTGGGGTTGTTCACCAAAACCGCCTTTGCATTTGGATAGGCGGCAATCGCCTTTCGTACCTGCTCGCGCCGCATGCCCAGTGAAATTCCAAGATGCGGGTTCACTTCCGGATTGACATAACGCGGAACCGCGCCGCACAGCACCAGCGCATTAATGACGCTGCGGTGGACATTCCGCGGCAGAATAATCTCATCGCCCCGCTTGCAGGCGGTCAGCACCATGCTCTGCACGGCGCTGGTGGTTCCGCCCACCATCAGAAAGGCCGCCGCCGCGCCGAACGCGCCGGCGGCAAGGCGCTCCGCGTCCCGGATGACCGAGACGGGATGGCAGAGATTGTCCAGCGGCTTCATGCTGTTGACGTCCACGCTCACGCACTGGCGCCCCAAAAACGCCGTCAGCTCAGGGTTGCCTCTGCCGCGCTTGTGACCCGGCACGTCGAAGGGAACGACCCGCATCTGGCGGAACCGTTCCAGCGCCTCGTAGATCGGCGCGCGGCGCTGGTCGGATATTTCTTCCATTTCCCCACTCCTTTTGGTTTCCAACGGAGCAGGGCGCCCCTGTCTCATCCCGCACGCCCCGTCAGGGCGCAAAAAAACGCAGGACATACGGGCTGTTCCCGTGCTGTCTTGCGTTCCATTCAACGATTGTTCCAAACGCCGCCTGCCGCGGCAGGATTCCCCCTTAAACGGAAAATCCCTTTTTAAACTTTCGTAAGATCGGATCCGGATGCTTTCAGAGTCTATATAGCAATTACACTTTTACTACTCTTATTGACCGTTTCACAAGTCAGCGTACAAGGCGCCATACGGTTTGTAAGAAACCAACTTATAAAATTTGAGCTTCCAACTCAATCAATAAGGCAACGAAAAGTTGCCGATCGGCAGTGGACCCGGCTGTCCGTATGGCCTTAACTCCCGCGGAGTGGTCCAAAAATTGCTATGGAAAGACCCTGAATCAAGTGAATCCATCTCTCCATACGTTTTTTTATTTTAACAGCTCTCCTGCCGGCTGTCAAGATATTTTCCAGCGGGCCTGTGCAGACGCGGACGGCAGAAGACGTCCCGCCCCGCGGCAGAAGTGAGGCGCCGGGCGTTTTTCCCGCACGCTTCCGGGTTTTACGCTGCTAATTCCGCGCCTCCTCCGGTTCTGTCAGCCTGCTTCCCAACTGTTTTCCTGGATGGTATTTCTCAGGCGTTTTGGGCGCGAGCATCGTCTATCAGGGCATTTTCAGCACCGGTATCACACTGGCCGGCTGTATGAGCGGCCCCTGCATGGAAGGGGGATTCTCTGAAATGCCCAAAGGGGGTTCCGCCTGCGGCATGCCCCCGGCGTTTCCGGGCGCGAGCATGTGCGAAATTTTCCACAGCCCCAACACGCGCAGGAGGACAGATCTTTTGTCCGCTCCCCTGCGTTCTGCTCTGCCGTTGCATGGAAAAACGCAGGCAGCCTTGTACCGCCCGCACGCCGGATCGGTCTTTCGGAATTATTCAATCAGCCCATATTTTACTTTAATCCGATCGAGCTTTTCCAACATGGGGCGCGAGCAAAACCAGAGAAAGAACACCGTGGCCGCGGCATGGACAAGATCAAACGGAAATCCCATGAGATAAGCGCTCAGAAACATCGGCCACGTCGGGTGATCGTTGTACATAATGACATATGCGGGGTTCATCAGCCCGCCGTATATGACAATTACGGCAAGCGCGCCAAAGACGCACAGCGGCAGGCGGCTGCGCCGGAGGAACCCCCTGCGGAACAGCACGCCCGCGAAAAAGCCGATCAGGCCCATGGCGAACATCTGCCACGGCGTCCACGGCCCCTGCCCGAACAGGATATTGGATGCCAGCATTGTAACGGCTCCCACGAGAAAACCGGATTCGCCGCCAAAGGCAACGCCCGCTACGATGGCCACCGCGGCCACCGGCTTGAACTGAGGAAGCATGAAAAACGCGGCGCGGCCGGCGACTCCAATGGCACACAGGACGGAGATGGTGACAAGCTCCCTCGCCTGCGGCTTTCGGCCTTCAAAGATAAGGAAAAACGGCAGCAGTGTCTCCAGAACGATCAGCAGCGAGATAAAATAATACTTCCGGTCGCCCAGGAAATAAACTCCCACATAAATTGTCAGCGGAATGGCCAGCAGGATCATCGCCCCGGCCGCGGCGGTGCGTTTTGAAAGTTTACGGTGCCCAACCGGTATCTGCTCATCTTCAATCGGAGGATCGCTTTTACGGCTGACCGCCAGGGCCAAAACCGCCGCAGCTGCAATCAAAATAATATATAATTCCATAGGATCGCCCTGTGTCAGCCACGGCAGATTCGGCTTCCTGAGCGATAAAAAAGCGGCTGCCAGCACAATTGACCCGGAGATCCCGGCAATAATTTTCCGCCATAGCGGCAGCCTTTCCCCCGCTGCCTTTTCCGTCCGATCCCGTTCCGGCGGCAGTGCGTCGCTCCCGGCCTCCGGCAGCTTTGGCCGGGGCGGCACACGCCCTCCGCAGGCGGTGATGACATCCTCGGCCGTGACCGCGTTCGGAAGCAGATGCCGCGCCATGCGGTTTGCCGCCGTCGTATAAAAGCTGTTGCCGGAAAAAAACGCGCGCGGCACATCTTCCGTAACGATGCCGCCGTCGAAAAACATCGCGCAGCGGTCGGCGTATTGTGCGCAGAATTCAATATCGTGGCTGACCATAATGACGGTCACGCCGCGGTGCAGGAGGCCCGCCAGTATTTCGGCGAAAGCCTGTTTGAATTCTGCGTCCAGTCCCTTTGTCGGCTCGTCAAGCAGCAGGATCTTCGGTTCAAGCAGCAGCACTTTCGCAAGCGCCGCCCGCTGCTGCTCGCCGCCGGAGAGGTCATACGGGTGGCGTTCCAGAAGCTCTTCCAAGCGGCAGAGCCGGACGGCAGCGGACAGGCGCCGGTCTTGATCGCTTTTTGCAAGCCCTCGGCTTTTCAGCATCTCCAGCAGATCCTCGCGCACCGTTTTTTTCACAAAAAGCGTCTGCGGATTTTGCGGCAGCACGCCCAGAAGGCCGTCAAACAGTCCGCCCTGATACTCGGAGAGTTCTTTGCCCTCCAGAATCACCTTGCCCCGATACGGTTTATGGATACCTGAAATGACCGACAGCATCGTCGTCTTACCGGTGCCGTTGCCGCCCAGGACGGCCAGAAGCTCGCCCCGGTACGCTTTAAACGACAGTCCGCGCAGCACGTCCGGCAGATTCTTTTCATATTTGAACCATACACCGCTCAGCTCAACGGCCGGTTCGCCGCCCGGCGCGGCCTCCTCCGGCGCGGGGGAAACGTCTCTTTCAGCCGGTGCGTTTTTGCATATGCGTCCAGCCACAGCCGTCCGTCCCGCACTGTGATCGGGCAAATCTGATCACTCGGCACGGCGGCATAGATGCGCATGGGCGCCGGCATGGCGAGAAACATTTTATGCCCGCTCTCTTTCAGCGTTTTGCCAACTTCGCGCGGCGTGCCGGCGCAGATCAGGTTCCCGTCCTCCATAATCAGCACGCGGTCACTCATGGGCAATGTCTCCTCCAAGCGGTGTTCCGTCATGAGGACGGTTGTGCCCAGCTCGCGGTGGATTTTCCCGACCGTCGCCAGAAAGTCAGAGGCCGCAATGGGATCAAGCTGGCTCGTCGGCTCGTCCAGAATCAGCACGGAAGGCTGCATTGCCATGATGGAAGCGAGATTCAACAATTGCTTCTGACCGCCGGAGAGTTCGGAAACATCTTTATAAAACCACGACTGTATGCCGAAAAAGCTTGCCATTTCCGCTACGCGCCCGCGAATCGTCGGCGTGTCGCAGCCAAGGCTCTCCAATCCGAACGCCAGCTCGTGCCACACCTTGTCCGTGACGATCTGATTGTCCGGATCCTGCTGAACGAATCCGATGCGTGCGCACTGCTCCCGCCGGCCGATGTCGGACAGCGGCCGGCCTTCAAAAAGTATTTCGCCGCTCCGCTGGCCGTGCGGGGCGAGCACGGTTTTGAGCTGCCGCAGCAGGGTCGTCTT
>JBFLFX010000050.1:0-14834 GCA_041859815.1 Dysosmobacter sp.
GAGCGTCAACGGCTTTTTCAACATGCTGCTGACCATGACCACGGTGGCCTCTACTCTCCCCTATATGTTTGTCTCCGGCGCTTTTCCGGCATTCAAGAAAAAGACCGACATCAAGCGGCCCTTCGTATTTTTCAAAACGTATAGAAGCGCCGTCATCTGGTCGTGCATTGTCACCTTTACCGTCGGATTTGCCAATATTTTCTGCATTGTCGAACCGGCGCTGAACGGAGATCTTGCCACGACGCTGTGGTCCGTTGCCGGCCCTGTGATCTTCGCCGTTATCGCCCTTGTCATGTACCGCCGTTATCGGCGGCACCGGGCCGCGGATGCCGTCAGCAGCCGTTTATAAAAAAGCGGTTTTCCATAAACCTTGTTTACTTAAAGGAGAACATAAAATTGAAGATTTTTGATTGTCATTCCGATACGATGACCGATATCCGGACGAGACGGCATGCTGGCGAGACCGATGTGCTGAAAAATCACCATCTTCCGCTTTATCAAAAGGGAGATGTCGGCGGGCTTCTCTATGCGATTTGGACGGATCCCGATTTGGGAGATCATCAGAAGACGATGTTTGAGATTGTCAGTTCCGCGTTTGAGGAATTCGACAGCGCCAAAGATCTCGTCGAAGTTGCCTATAACACCCGGGACATCGACCGGATTGTCAAATCCGGAAAGACGGCGATCGTACTGGGAATTGAGGGGCTTGACGGCTTCAACGGCGATCTGAGCATTCTCCGCCTGCTGTATCACCTCGGTTTCCGGCACGCGATGCTGACGTGGAGCAACGACAACGCGTTTGCCGCAGGCGTGTCCCATACCGGCCCGGGCGACGGCATTACGCCTCTGGGAAAGACAGCCCTGAGGGAACTGGAAACCCTCGGAATGCTGGTTGATGTCTCCCACGCCAGCGAAAAGACGTTCTGGGATGTTTACGAAAATACCACCAAGCCCCTGATTGCCTCCCACTCCAATGTTTTTCGCCTCTGCCAGGCAAAGCGCAATCTGAAAGACGATCAGATCAAAGCGATTGCGGAGCGCGGGGGGGTCATCGGAATGAATTCATGGGGTGCGTTTATTGACGAGAAGCATCCCACGGTGGAAAAGCTGGCGGAACACGCCGATTACATCGCAAACCTGGTCGGCATCGACTATGTTTGCTGCGGCTTCGACTTCTGCGGTTATCTGGGCGACTCGGACGATATGGAAAACGAAACCCCGGGGATCCGGAATTCCGGCGACTGCCAGAACTTCATTCGGGCCCTCGAAAAGAAGGGCTATCGGAGGGAGGATTTGGAGAAAATCGCCTATAAAAACATTTTCCGCGTATTTGACTCCATACTCAAGTAAAACCAGAATCACAAATCACGGGGCGGGCTTCCGCCCGTCCCTGCGGGAAAAGAAAGAGGGCCAGCGTAATGTCTGACACAGCGAAAGGTTCTGCCGGCGCAAACAGCGGATTTCAAAAATCTCTCGGATTTCCCGCCGCCATCGGGATGGTGGTCGGCAGCATGATCGCCTCCGGAATCTTCATGTCGCCGCAGAATATGGCGGCGTGCGCCAATCCGAGAACCGCGATCATCGCCTGGCTGATTACGGGAATCGGCGCTTCGTTTATCGCCGTCAGCTTCGCCAACATGGTGGAGAAAATGCCGAAAACCGGAGGCCCGGTCGTATATACCCGGGCGGCCTTTGGGGAATTTCCCTCGTTTTTAATCGGGTGGGCCTACTGGATTGGCGCGTGGTCGTCCCTGGCGGCCCTGATCAGCGGCTGTATCCGTTATCTGGGCAATATTTTTCCCGTCATTGCCGACAACCGCGCCGCGGCGTTCATTCTCGCCTCCGCGATTTTGTGGATCCTGACGATTGTCAATATCCTCGGCATACAGGGAGCCGGGCGCGTGGTCGTCTTTACGACGATCTGCAAGCTGGTGCCGATTTTTGTATTTATCGTCATCGGCATTTTCCATTTTCACCCCGCGTATTTCAACACGGTGTCCAGCCCGAAAGTTTCCGGATTCGGGACGCTGTCCGCCGCCGTGGGCGTCGCCATGTGGGCGTTTATGGGGCTTGAAATGGGGGTCTTTCCCGCCGAGGAAACGAAAAACGCACCGGTCTTTATCAAAAAAGCCACAATTTTTGGCACAGTTTTTGTCGCCCTCATCTATCTTGCGGTCAGTATTGTCTCCTTTGGCATCATGCCCCAGGCGCAGCTTGCCAACTCCAACGCCCCCATTGCCGAGATGATCAACGTGATGACGGGGGGAAAATGGGGGGGAATTTTCATCTCCGTCGGCGTGGTGATCTCCACCATCGGAGCAGCTACCGGCTGCTGCATTGTTACGGCCAGATGTTCCTATGCGTGCGCGGCCGACAAGACGTTTCCCTCCGTTTTTGGAAAAATGAGCCGTAAATACGGCACCCCTGTCGGCTCGCTGATTCTTGCGGCCATTCTCGCCAATCTCCTTCTCATCACCAATTATACCAAGGGTCTGAACGCCGCCTATCAGTTCGTGATGCTGCTGTCCACCATGACCACCCTGCCGGCCTATGTGGCGACGGCGGGCGCGGAGATTCTCCTTTGCAAGAAGTTCCGCGGGAAGCTGAGTGTCGGCAGCTTTATAAAGTCCGCGATTGTCCCACTGATTGCGCTGGCATACAGCTGCTTTGCCGTCTACGGCTGCGGCGCGGAGGCCGTGATGTGGGGATTCCTTTTGATCCTGATCGGCGTTCCCTTCTACCTGTATGTAAAGATTGAACAGAAAAATAAGACAGGCTCAATTTCCTGCGTGGATACCGAGTATCTCACAGAAAATGCGGCTGAGGAAACTGCAAGCGCCCTGAAAAAATAAAAACGATTGCGCCGGCAAAGCGGAAAGGAATTAGTATGGATTTTCAGCATATTCAAGCACAGCTTGCTTCCCTGCGGGGGAAGGTCGGATTTTTTTACGAGGATCTTGAGAGCGGGGATACCTGGGGTGTTCATGCCGATGAACCTTATATTGCGGCCAGTGTTATCAAACTTTTGGTCCTGTGCGAGGCATATCGCCAGTTTGAACAGGGGATCCTCTCCAAGGGGGAACTGATTCCCGTCCGGCGGGAGGACAGAGTCCCCTCCTGCGGCGCGGCCGCGTATCTCCACGATGGGATCTCTCTGACATTAAAGGATCTTTGCGTTTTAATGATTATTCTCAGTGACAATACCGCCACGAATCTTCTGATCCGGAAACTTGGGATGGACAACATCAACCGCGGCGCCCGGGAACTGGGCTTTCAGAAAACGCGTCTTAACCGACTGCTTTTCGATGCCGGGGCTTCCGCCGCGGGAATCGAGAATTATTTCGCCCCCTCGGAAATCGGCAGGTTTTACGAGCTGCTGTGGAGGGGAGAGCTTGTCTCCGCGGATGCCAGCCGTGAAATGCTGGAGATCCTCAAAAATCAGGAGATCAACCACAAAATTCCCAGTATGCTGCCGGAGGATCTCCCCGTCGCCCATAAGACGGGGGAGGACAGCGGGATTACGCACGATACGGGCATTATTTATGCCCCGCGCCCGTTTATTCTGTGTTTTGCATCCAACGACACGGACGTTCCGGAAACGGAACAGTTTATCAGAACGGCCGCCAGAGAGGTTTACGACCGCCAGATAGACTCTGCTCTCCCTCCGAAGGGATCGGGCGGAAAAATTTCCGGGGGAAAATAAAAAAGCAGGGGATGTTGGCAATGTTTACTTCAGAATGCCTGAGCGTAAATCAAAAGGGGCACCTTGCCATCGGCGGCTGCGACAGTGTGGAGCTTGCCGAACAATACGGGACACCACTCTATGTGATGGACGAGGGGACGATTCGGAAAAATGCCGCGGTGTACCGGGAGTCCATCAAAAAATACTACGGCGGAAACGGCATGGTTCTCTATGCCAGCAAAGCCCTTTCCTGCAAGGAGATTTACCGGATTCTCCGACAGGAGGGCCTTGGCATCGACGTCGTTTCCGAGGGGGAGATCTACACGGCCCTTGCGGCCGGTTTCCCGGCCTCGAAGATGTACTTCCACGGAAACAACAAAACCCCGACCGAGCTGAAATTCGCACTGGAGAATCACGTCGGCCGCATTGTCGTGGACAATCTCACGGAGCTTTTACTTCTTGACCGCCTCAGCGGGCAGGCCGGCGCGGCCACCGAAATTCTTCTGCGCATCAAGCCCGGCATCAGCGCGCATACGCACAGCTTTATCCGCACCGGACAGATTGACTCCAAGTTCGGCCTGGCGCTGGAGAACGGCGAGGCGGAGGAGGCGGTGAAACAGGCTGCCGGGTGCCGCCACCTCCGCCTCATAGGCGTACACTGCCATATCGGCTCCCAGATTTTTGAAATTGCCCCCTTTGCGCTGGCCGCAGAGGTGATGGTGAATTTTATCGCCGACATCACCGAAAAGTACGGCGTGCAAATCCGGGAGCTGGATCTGGGCGGCGGGTTCGGCGTCAGGTATGTTGCTGCCCAAAAGGCGGTAGCGTACGACGCATATATGCGCGAAGTCTCACAGGCGGTCAGGGCGGCCTGTGAAAAAAGGCATCTCCCGCTTCCGGCGGTTCTGATTGAGCCGGGGCGCTCTATGGTGGCTGACGCCGGCATTACGCTTTACACGGTGGGCACGGTCAAAAAAATTCCCGGCATCCGGACGTACGTGGCGGTGGACGGCGGCATGACGGACAATCCCCGCCACGCGCTCTATGACGCCCAATACGAGGTGGTGGTGGCCAACAGGGCCGCTTCGGACAGGACGCAGGCGGTGACGATTGCCGGAAAGTGCTGCGAGAGCGGCGACATCATTCAGGAAGATGTCCGGATTCCGGAGACGGAGCCCGGCGACACTTTGGCGGTTCTGACCACCGGGGCATACAACTACTCCATGGCCTCAAACTACAACCGGATTCCCCGCCCGGCCATGGTGATGATCCGGAAGGGAAGCCCGCGCCTGATCGTCAGGCGGGAAACGGACGAGGATCTGGTTCGGAACGATCTCTGACCGTCCGTCCCGAAATTGCAGGGTTCGGGCAACGAATTCCCGGACGCACGCTTTTAACACCGTTCCGCTTCTTCCGCCGTGAAAAATTTCCTTACTTTTTCGGATCCTGCAAAAGCCGGGCGGCCGGGAGCGGAGCGCCGCTCTGTGTGCTTTCGCCTTTTTCCCAATTTCGCAAAAACGCCGATCAAAAGAGGTAAACGCAATGAAAGAACAGTTCAATTACGGAAATCTGCCGATCCCCTTGCCCACGAAGGCGTGGACCGCAAAAGAAGTTAAGAGCATCCCCATCGTCGAATCCGGGGAGAAGATGGTGCCGATGAGCCTTGCGCCGGATAAAATCCTGGTTCGGCCCCAGTATTACCTTCAGCAGCTCTCCGGCGCGCTGCCGGAGTGTTATGTCCGTCTCTCCGTATATCGCCGACTCATCCGGGCCGCGGAGTCCCTGCCTGCCGGCTACCGTTTTGTGATTTTCGACAGCTGGCGGCCGATGCGGGTGCAGCAGGCCCTCTTTGAGGCGATGCAGGCGCGTATCCTGGCGGCTGATCCGGATTTAAGCGGGGAGGAGGCAAGAGAGAAGACCACCGTCTATGTGGCATTCCCCACGCGGGATCCGGAAAAAACAGCGCCTCACAGCACCGGCGGCGCCGTGGATCTGTCGGTGGCCGATGAGAACGGCCTGCTTGTCAATATGGGTACGGAATTCGACGATGCCACGGAAAAATCCGCTACTGCCTATTTTGAGGAAATGCTCTCCAGCGGGAAGCGCCTGCCGGAGGACGAGCGGGAGGCTTTGGTCAACCGGAGATTTCTGTATCATCTGATGAAGCGCGTCGGTCTGGTGAACTATGCCGACGAGTGGTGGCACTATGAGTACGGCGATCAAAACTGGGCATGGCGCACCGGCGCGCCGAACGCCGTTTACGGAAAGGTCCGCATCTCCTTTCCGTGGAGAGACGGCGCCGAATGACCGGCTTCCTGCCGGATTGCAATTTTAGGCAAGTCTGCGGCAATTCCACAGAAGAATGCGAAAAAAGAAAGCGGCGTAAAATGGCGGGCCGCAAGGCCGTACTCCGACATTTTTCGCGTCCGGTTCCGAGGCAAACCAGCGGAGCGTTTGCGGAGGAAGAGGAGGAGCCGGGCGCAAGGTGAAGCAAGCCTGCCCGGAGGCAGGATTGTGAACCGCAAGGCCGTACTCCGACATTTTTCCGTCTGGTTCCGAGGCAAACCAGCGGAGCGTTTGCGGAGGAAGAGGAGGAGCCGGGCGCAAGGTGAAGCAAGCCTGCCCGGAGGCAGGATTGTGAACCGCAAGGCCGTACTCCGACGACGCGGCAGACAGTTCCTTCACACGCTGCACTTTCTGCAGCTTTTTGCAGGCGCGGCAGGGGCGGACACTTCCTGGTCCCCGCCGGATTGAGAAAGGAGGCCCAATCGGCATGGAAAAAATTCTAAAAAGAACCTGGGCGGAAATTAATTTGGATCACCTCGCCTATAATTATCACAGACTGCGCAAACAGATGGGCGGCAAGGCGAAATACATGGGCGTTGTGAAGGCGGACGCCTACGGACACGGAGCCGTACGCGTCGCCCGGAAACTGGAAGAGCTGGGAGCAGATTACCTGGCCATCTCCAATGTGGAAGAGGCGGAGGAACTCCGGCACAACGGCATCGGGCTGCCGATTCTGATGCTGGGTTACACACCTGCGGATATGACCGCGGCGCTGATCGACAACCAGGTGACGCAGGACGTTCCCTCCCTGAAAGCGGCGGAGGCATATTCCAGGGAGGCCACGACATATGGGAGGACGCTGAAGGTACATTTGAAGCTGGATACCGGCATGGGACGCCTGGGATTTCAGTGCGACGCGGCGCATTTTGACCGAAGCCTCCGACAGATTCTGAAGGCTGTCAGCCTGCCGGCCCTTGACTGGGAGGGGGTATTTACGCACTTCTGCGTTTCAGACAGCCCGGACTCTGCGAAGTGCCGCGCTTTTACCGAGACGCAGTACCGGCGGTTTGCCCGCATGATCCAGGAGGTGGAGGCCCGGGCCGGTTTTCACTTTCGCTTTCATCACTGCTGCAACAGCGGCGGAGTCCTGTTTTATCCGGATTATGCATGGGATATGTGCCGCCCGGGCGTTGTGCTGTTCGGCACGGAGCCGATGTCTGTGAAATTCGGTCTGAAGCCCGTGATGACGCTTAAAACCGCCGTAGGTCCCGTCAAGGAATACGTTCCGGGTACTTCCGTCGGTTACGGGCGCACCTATTTTACGGACGCTGCCCGCCGGATCGCCGTCCTTCCTGTCGGCTATGCCGACGGCCTGCAGCGCTGCCTTTCCAACCGCTGGGAGATGATGACGGAGGACGGCCCCGCGCGGATCTGCGGGCGTATCTGCATGGATATGTGCATGGTGGATCTGACCGACCTTCCCCGCATAAAAACCGGAGATGAAGTCGTGGTTTTCGGGGAGGGAAACCCCGTGGAGAAAATGGCGGAAATGGCAGGAACCATTACATATGAGCTGACCTGCGCCGTTTCAAAGCGGGTGCCGCGGGTCTATATTGAAAACGGACGGGTGGTGGATCGGGAGCTGCAGCTGCTGCTGTAAATTTTCCAGGATGGGCCGCCGCTTTTTCCCGCGCAAGAGGATACCTCATACTCCCAGACTTTCTGCGTCAGCTCGGGCGCCGCCGTTTTCCGTGTAAGAGAATGCCCCTGAGGCGGGGGGACGCATTGTGAAAGCAAGCCTTCGGCAGAAAAGCCCCTGCGATGAGCGCTCAAGCGGGAGGATAATTTAGCGGGGAGAAAAACGGCTGCGAAAGAAACCCGGGAGGGGGGCGTTTGCCTGAACATGTAAGATTTAAAAACTTTTCCGGGTGTCCAAAACCTGCCCGGCGGGGCAAAAAACTTTTTTAACACATTGGGGAGCTGCCGCAGGACAGCTCCCTTTCCTATTGCAAATGTCGGCAACCGGAAATCCCCGAAGATTGCCGGCCGTCATAAAAGCGCGGGAGCAGCGGGGAAAAAACTGCGGCGTAAAATATGCGGGGAAAGACAGGCCGGGAGCCGGATCCCCCTCCCGCCGGACTGTGCCGCAGGCCGCATACCCTGCGGACCGTTTTCCCTGCGGCCCCGCGGCCCCGTCTGCCCACCTCCCGTTTCCACACGGCTGAAAGCAACTTTTGGAGTTGTATTCCGGGTGGGGTTGTGTTAAACTATCCACGAATGTAATAAAATTTTGCAAAGAAGTTTGCAGAAGTACCCGACGGAGTCCCCGCGCATACCGGACTTTTCAATAATATATTCATATATCAAGCGTGTTTTGCGTGCCGGAACAACGGCCGCTGCGGCGTGTACGCGGAATTGCGGCGCCCTGCGGGAGAGGCTTGCACCTTGGGCGAGAGAAAGGGAATGTTTTTCATTATGAAGATTGTTGTACTGGCCGGAGGGCTGTCTACGGAGCGCGCGGTTTCCCTCGTAACCGGCACGGCGGCGTGTCGCGCCTTGCGGGAGAATGGCCATCAGGCAATTCTGGTGGATTTGTTTCTGGGCATCCCGGAACTGCCGCAGAATCCCGCAGCACTGTTTGACGCGCCGGACGGCCTTTGCCCCGACGTGAAGATAGAGTCGGAAGCGCCGGATTTGGCAGCGGTGCGCGCAAGCCGCGGCGGGCGGGGAGTGATTGGCCCGAATGTTCTGGAGATCTGCCGGATGGCGGAGATTGTATTTCTCGGCCTGCATGGGATGGACGGCGAGGACGGACGGATTCAGGCAACGTTGGATCTGGGGTCTTTAACATTATCCACGGACGCGGCGGCGAAGATGGCGTGTTGCAAGGGGTTCTGGAAGTGCTGGGGATTCCCTATACCGGCTCCGGCCCCTTGGCTTCGGCTATGGCGATGGACAAGGAAATTACCAAACGGATGATGGATTCGCTGGGCATTCCCACGCCGGAATGGCGGATCCTCACTTACCGGCCGGAGGAAGCGGAGAAACTGGCGCGGGAGCTTCCCATGCCCTGTGTGGTCAAGACTATCGACGGCGGCTCTTCCTTAGGCGTTTTTCTCCCGGATAACCGGGAGCAGCTGCGGGATGCGTTGGTGTCGGTTCTGAAATTCGGAAGCCGCGTACTGGTGGAAAAACGGGTTTACGGACGGGAGCTGATGCAGGGTATTTTGGGAGATCAGTATTTGCCTGCCGTTATGACGATTCCGTCCGGACATAATTTTGACTATGCTGCCAAGTATCAGGCGGGCGGCGCCCTGAAGCTGCACCGGGGACTCGGCCTGGAGGTATATTCCCGGGCCGATGTGATTCTGGACAAAGAGGGAAAACCCTGGTTTCTGGAGACAAATTCCCTGCCCGGCATGACGCCAGCCAGCTTTATGCCCAAAGAGGCCGCGGCGGTGGGAATGTCCTATAATGAACTGTGCGAGGAAATCGTGCGCCAGTCCATGAAGATTAAAAGGAGAGCGTAATCATGCAGTCTTTATCAGTCGAGGAGATCGAGACTGCCGTCGGAGGCGTCTGGTGGAACCGTCAGGACGGCATGAAGCCGATTACTTCCGTTTCCACGGACAGCCGGAAAATTGAAAAGGATTCTCTGTTCATCCCGCTTTCCGGCGAGAATTTTGACGGTCACGATTACATTGACGCCGCGCTGGAAAAGGGCGCGGCAGGTGTTCTGTGCGCGCGGCTGCCCGGAAATCTGAGGAAAGACAAGTTCTATATCAAGGTGGACGATACCCGCCTGGCGCTGAAAGCGCTGGCAAGGCATTACCGGGAAAAATTCAAGATCCCATTTATTCAGATTACGGGTTCCGTCGGCAAGACGACTTCCAAGGATATGATTGCCTCGGTGCTTTCCGCCCGATTCCGGGTTTTGAAAACACCGGAAAACTACAATAACGACATCGGCGTTCCGCTGACGCTGCTGACTCTGACACCCGAGTATCAGGTGGCGGTGATTGAAACCGGGATGAACCACTTCGGTGAAATCCGGTATCTGGGCGAAATGGTGCAGCCGGATGTGGCGGTGATCACCAACATCGGTGACGCGCACATTGAATTTCTTGGAAGCCGGGAGGGAATCCTGAAGGCCAAGAGCGAGATCTTCGATAATCTCAAGCCCTCCGGCATTGCGGTTCTGAACGGCGACGATTCTCTTTTGAACACGCTGAAGCCGGCATTTCCAACCATTCGCTGCGGCCAGTCGGAACACTGCGGTGTCCGTGTGACGGAGATTGTGGATGAGGGTCAGCGGGATTACCTGTACGGTCAAAACGGAGAAGGACACCTATGAGCTGAGCATTCCCGCGCCAGGCGAACACATGGTTTACTCTACCTCCATGGCGGTGGCCATCGGGGAGCGGATGGGACTGACCAAGGAGGAGATCGTGCGGGGCGTTGCCTCCTATGAGCCGACCGGATCCCGGATGCGGATTGTCAAGCTGCCCGGCGGCAGGGCGATTCTGGACGACTGTTACAATGCAAGCCCACAGTCGGTGACGGCGGCGCTGGAAATCCTTGCAAAGACCGAGTGCGACCGGAAAATTGCGGTGCTGGGCGACATGGGGGAACTGGGCAGCCTGGCGGAGCAGGCGCATTACAATGTCGGCGCACTGGCGGCAATGCTGGGGATTGATCAGGTTTTTGCCGTGGGCGAGAAGGCCGCGAAAATAGCCGAGGGAACGGAGGAAAACGGCGGCAGTGCCCAATATTTTTCCACAAAGGAGGAGGCGCTGGAGCAAATTCAGAGCAGCTTCACGGAGGATACCGCGGTGCTGATCAAAGCGTCTCATGTCATGCAGTTCGGCTGGCTGGTGGACCAGCTTTCCAAGTGAAAGAATTTTGAAATTTTTGGGACAGGGTAGGTTAAGATGATCGATATTCAAGTTGAGGGCGTCGTGAAGTCCTTCGAAATCGGAAAGAATGTATTAGACGGCCTGACCTTCCAGATTGATCAGGGGGAGCGGGTCGGCCTGCTGGGCAGGAACGGCGCGGGCAAGACCACTCTGTTCAAAATTATGACCGGGGAGATGGACTGTGACGAGGGGACGGTTGTCATTGGCGCCGGCCGGAGGATCGGGCTCATCTCCCAGATTCCCGTATACCCGGCGGGCTATACGGTGGAGAACGTGCTCCGCACGGCATTTTCCAGGCTCCGCGCCCTTGCGGAGGAGATGGAAAATCTGACCGCCCGGATGACGGCGGGAGAGAGCGGCCCCGCGCTGCTGAAGCGCTACGGAACCTTGAATGAGAAGTTCGAGATGTTCGGCGGATATGACACCGATGTGGCGGTGGACAAGGTCGCCAACGGCCTGTCCATCTCCCGGGAGATGCGCGCCCAGCTGTTCGACAGCCTGTCCGGCGGCGAAAAAACCCGGGTGAATCTGGGCCGCCTGATTCTGGAGGATACCGACATCCTGCTGCTGGACGAGCCGACGAACCATTTGGATCTCCACGCGACGGAATGGCTGGAGGAGTATGTAAACCGGTTCAAGGGGACGGTGGTGGTGATTTCCCATGACCGCTATTTTCTGGATCGGATTGTCACGCGGGTCATTGAGATTGCCGACGGAAAGGCGGAGTTTTACAGCGGCAATTACAGCTTCTATGCGGTGGAAAAAGAGCGCCGTTTTCAGGAGCGTATGAAACAGTATCAGAAGGAGCAGGCAAAAATAGAGCAGCTGACGGAAGCGGCGGAACGTTTGAAGCTTTGGGCGTTTATGGGAAACGACGCGCTGTATAAGCGCGCATTTCCATGGAAAAACGCATCCAGCGGATGCGAACGACGGAGAAGCCCACTCAAAAGCGGAAAATGGACGCCCGCTTCAACTCCACGGAGTTCCGGGGAGACGAGGTGCTGGTGCTCCGCAATGTGTCCAAATCCTTTGGAGAAAAGCGCCTGTTTTCTGAAATCAGCCTGAAAATCGAGGCGGTGAGCGGGTTGCGCTGATCGGCGACAACGGCACGGGAAGTCCACCCTGGATCAAAATGATTATGGACGAGGAATCTCCGGATGACGGCAGAATCAAACTGGGGACCGGCCATTCGGACGGCATACCTGCCGCAGGTTATTCACTTTGACCATCCAGACTGGAATCTGGTGGAGAACATGATGGCGGCACGAAGGGGAATGACCGCCCAGAGCGCCCGCAACCGCCTTGCCGCCTACGACTTTCGGGGAGAGGACGTGTTTAAGCCCGTCTCCGTCCTGTCCGGCGGCGAGATGAGCCGCCTGCGGCTGTGCATGCTGATGGACGAGGCGATCAACTTCCTGATTCTGGACGAGCCGACCAACCATCTGGACATTGACTCCCGGGAGTGGATCGAGGAGGCAGTAGAGTCCTATGACGGGGCGCTGCTGTTTGTCTCTCATGACCGCTATTTCATCAACCGCTTTGCCACAAGAATCTGGGAGCTGGCAGACGGTACGATTACGGACTACCCCATGGGGTTCCGGCAGTACCGGCAGGTAAAGGCGCAGGAGGAACAGGGTTCCCGCCCGGGTCCCGCGCCGAAACCGGCGAGGGAAAAGGCGGAGCGCCCCCGCGGGAACCGCAGTCAGCAGACGGCGCGCCGTCATCTGACGATCTGCGAGCGGGAAATTGCCAAGGCGGAGGAACAGCTGGCGGAGCTGGATCGGCAGATGGAGGCCGCCGCCTGCGACTATGAAAAGCTCAACGAATTACTCAAAGAAAAAAAGACCGTGCAGGGCGAGCTGGACACGCTGTACAGAAGATGGGAGACGCTCAGTGAAGAGGCAGAGGCATAACGATTCACGGTATCGGGGGAGAAGAACGGGTGTGGGGACGAAAAGCCCGGCTTTGCCCGTTTTGGCGATTTTATTTTTGACGCTGGCGGCGGTGTGCCGGTTTGCGGTGCCAGGCATGAAATTTTCGGCGGAACTGCTGACGTGCGCCGGCGCAGCGTGCCTGCTGGCCGCCGCGCTGAATCGCTGGGCGGAGAACAGCTCCGCGGGCGCGGCGGTCCGGCGGGTTTTTCTCGTCTGTCTGGCGGCGTTCGCAATTCTGTTTGCGGCGACGGAGAGCGTGATTATCTATCGGGGCCGCGCCGCTTCCGCCGCGCAGCCGGCCGACGCGGTGATCGTTCTCGGCGCAGGCGTGAACGGCGGGACGCCGTCGCCCGTTTTGCAAAGCCGGATTGACGCGGCGGCGTCCTACCTGAAGGCGCATCCGCAGGCAACAGCGGTTCTCTCCGGCGGAAAGGGCAGCGGAGAGTCGGTTTCTGAGGCGCAGGCCATGCAAAGCGGACTGACGGAACAGGGAATTTCCGCGAGCCGTCTGTATTTGGAGAAAAAGTCCGAAAATACAGCCGAAAATATCCGGTATTCCCAGAAACTGCTGAAAGAAAACGGAGTGAATTTTCAAAAGCAGCCCGTTGCGGTGGTAACCAGCGACTTTCATCTCTGCCGGGCACGGCTGCTGGCAAAAGAGGACGGTATGCGGGCGGTAGGCGTTCCGGCAAAGACCCCGCACTGGTGGCTGTCGGCAAATTACTATGCCCGGGAGGTTTTTGCCCTGGGCAAAACGGCGCTGCTGAACCTGGTTTGAGCTCTCAAATCCACAAACAAAAATACCCGATGCATACCGCAGAGGAGGCGGTTGAGATGAGCGACATTTTGTGTATTGGCTATTCCCGCTCCGGCAAGACGGAGACGGCGCTGAGGGAAATCGGGGAGGCGCTGGACGCGGAGGTGGTTTTCATTACGGACGGCGTGCCGCGCGGCGGCTGGAAGGGGTTTCTCCGCAGCGGCATGGACGCAATGAGAAAAAACGCGGCGCCGCTGCTGCCGTTTCAGACCGCGAAGCCGCTGAGGGATTACCGCCTGGTGATTGTGGGCACGCCGATCTGGGCGGGGCGCTGCTGCTCCGTTATCCGAACCTTTTTGAAAGAAAACGGCGGGGAACTGCCTGCGGCGGCCTATGTGCTCACCCGCGGCAGCGATAATAAATATGAGGATGTCTACGGCCAGATGGACCGGTATCTGTCAAAGCCCCATGTGCTTGCGGTATCCCTGCGGAGCGGCTCCGTGGGCTACCATTTCTGGCAGGAGGAATTTCTCCGTCAGGTCCGGGAGTATCTGGGGGAAAAACAGTAGCAGCTCACTCCGGAACGCAAAGAAGGGAGTGAGAAAATGTTGGAAAAACTGAAAGAGCTTGCCCTGCGGTATGATTCTCTGCAGGCGAAGCTGATGGATCCCGCAATTTACGGCGACGCCGATCAACTGCGGAAAGTCAATCTGGAACTGAAGGAACTTGCCCCGGTGGCGGAGACGTTCCACGCGCTGGAAAAGGCGAAGGCGGAGCGCGCGGAGGCGGAAGAGCTGCTGCGGGATCCGGAGATGCAGACGCTGGCGCAGGAGGAATTTGCGTCGGCAGACGCGGAAAGCGCGCGTCTGGAGGCGAAGCTCAGGCAGCTGCTGCTGGCGGACGGCGAAGAGAACAACCGGAATGTGGTGGTTGAGATTCGCGCGGGCGTCGGCGGAGAGGAGAGCGCGCTGTTTGCCAACTCCCTCTTCCGGATGTATTCCATGTATGCGGAAAAGCGCGGCTGGAAGATTGAGACAGTTGACCGAAACGAAACGGAGCTGGGCGGCGTGAAAGAATGCAGCTTTTTGGTGGAAGGCGCCGGCGCGTATGCCCGCTTAAAGTTTGAAAGCGGCGTCCACCGGGTGCAGCGCGTGCCGGAAACCGAATCCGGCGGGCGGATTCACACCAGCGCCGCCACGGTGGCGGTGCTTCCGGAGGCGGAGGACGTGGAATTTCACATAGACCCGAAGGATTTGCAG
>JBFLFX010000051.1:0-14860 GCA_041859815.1 Dysosmobacter sp.
GTAAGAATCAGGCGGAATGCTTCCGGCTGCAAGGCGTCGCCGGCGAGAACCGCCAGCGTCTCCCCGTAAACCTTGTGGTTGGTAGGTTTCCCGCGGCGCAGATCGTCATCGTCCATGCAGGGCAGATCGTCGTGGATCAGAGAATAAGTATGCATCAGCTCCACGCTGCAGGCAATCGGAAGCGCCCTCTGCCACTCTATGCCGCCCAGCCTGGCAAACTCCAGCACCAGCACCGGGCGCAGCCGTTTGCCGCCGGCCAGCAGACTGTACCGCATGGATTCCAGCAAATCCCCGTACGGCGTCTTCTCCGTAAAAAGCGCATTTAAAAAGGTATCCACCGCGCTGCGGTAAGTATGATACCGCATTTGAAATTCAACAGGAGTCATGGAACCCCGTCCTCTCTTGTATTACTTAATATTCTTGGATTCCTCCTCATCAAAAGGCAGTTCCACCGGCGCGCCGTCCGCGCCTTTCATCAATTTTACCACTTTTTGCTCCGCTTCATCCAACATCCCGCTGCAGGAGGCCACCAGTTTGGTTCCCTCCTCAAAAAGCGCCAGAGAATCAGACAGCTGCACATCACCGTGTTCCAACTGCGAAACAATCTCCTCCAGACGCGAGATTTGCTCTTCAAAGGATTTCTTTTTTCCAGCCATTTCACTGCTCCTCCTGATAGGATTTTTCCACTTTGCAGGCAAGCCCGCCTTTTCCCAGCTTTACGCAAACGCTGCTTCCGGCAGGCGCTTCCCTCCAGCTTTTCACAATTCCCCCGTTTTCCGTCTGTACGATGGCATAGCCTCTCCCCAAAACCTTCAAGGGGCTCATGGCGTCCAGAGAGGCCGACAGCGCCGAAAATTTCTCCCGCTTGTGCGACAGGATACGGCCGCCCACATCGCCCAGCCGCTGCTGGACATGGAGCAGTTCCATCCGCCGATCCTGCACATAGGCCATTTGATCGGTCATCACGCGTTTTTCGGCAAGATTCCGCAGCTTGACGCGGCAGTTCTCAATTCTCGCTGCCTCCGCCTTAGACATCCCGGCGAGGGTCCCCTGCAGCCAGCGCAGCAATTCCGCCTGATCCGGCACGGCGATTTCCGCCGCGTTGGACGGCGTGGAGGCCCGGGCGTCCGCGACAAAATCCGAAATGGTCACGTCCGGTTCATGGCCCACCGCCGAAATAACCGGAAGTTCCGAATCGTAGATCGCCCGGGCCACCCGCTCATCGTTGAACGCCCAGAGATCTTCAATCGATCCGCCGCCGCGGCCCGTGATAATCAAATCGCCGACCTTCCAGCGGTTTGCGTAGCGGATGGCGCCCGCAATTTCGGACGGAGCCTCCGCCCCCTGCACCCGCACCGGCAGCAAGGCCACCTCCGCGATGGGATAGCGTCGCCGCAGGATCCGAATCATGTCGTGTACCGCCGCGCCGGCGGAGGAGGTAATCACCGCGATTTTCTCCGGGTAGGGCGGCAGCCGCTTTTTATGAGACTGTTCAAACAATCCCTCCGCCAGCAGCTTCGCCTTCAGCTGCTCAAACGCCACATACAGATCCCCGATTCCGTCGGGTGACAGTTCGCTGCAATAGAGCTGATACGCGCCGTCCCGCGGAAAAACGGAAATTCTGCCCCGCGCCACCACTTTCATACCGTTTTCCGGCCGAAAGCGCAGGCGGGACGCGCTGCTGCGGAACATCACGCACCGCAGCGCCCCATTTCCGTCTTTCATGGTAAAGTAGTGATGCCCGGACGGATAAATTTTATAATTGGAAAGTTCCCCGCGGACGTAAAGATTGCCCAGCCCCGGCGCGTTGTCCAACAGACTTTTAATATATTCATTGACTTGTGATACTTCGTAAACTCTCTGTTCCGGCATACAATGCCCCCTTCTCTCCCGCACGGAAAAAGGCAGAGCAGGACTGCGGCGCCTCCGCCGCTTTTCCCGCTCTGCCTTCATTTCATTACTCCTGTTCGCGCGCTGTTTCCTCCGGAATCTCATGGCGCACAAAGTTGCCGAGAATTCCGTTGATAAATTTCGCCGTCTCCGCTGTTTCATACTTTTTGGCAATTTCCACGGCTTCGTTGATAGATACCCCGTTGGGAATGTCCGGCATATAGAGGATCTCATACATGGCAACCCGCATAATTGCGGAGGCAACCAAGGGAATTCTGGAAAAGTTCCATCCCACCGCGTATTTGGAAATATAGGAATCCAATTCCGCCGCGTGTTCGTGAACGCCGCGGACAAGCCTGCGGATATACTCCTCCTGTTTGGCATTGGGTATTTCCTGATAAATTTCATCCTCCCCCGCCAGAGACGCAAAGGAGTCCGCCGTCAGGCGCTGATCCAGCAGGCCGTCGATCGGCCGATCGGTAAAATTCATCTCATAGGAAAGGTGAACTGCAATTTCTCTCGCGGTGTTTCGTGTCATTTTTTTCCGTCCTTATGTTTAATCAGGCGATCGTTACGCCGCCCACATGGATATTCACAGCACCCACCGGACAGCCGGTCATGGCCTCAACCGCACCGGAAACCGCTTTCTGCGCATTTTCAGCTACCTGCGGGATCGGGTGTCCATACTCCACGGCAAGATAAACATCCAACACCAAGTCCGCGCCGGTCATGTCGATTTTGACGCCTTTGGCGCCCTTCTGCGCACTTTTCCGGCTGTGCAAATCCGCCACGCTTCCGCTGATGTTGGTCAGCAGGCCAGACACGCCGTCCACATCCCGGATAGCGCCCACGGCGATCGCCGCGATTACTTCTTCGGATATATTGACACTGCCGTCTTCTTCCGGCAGTGTCACGTACTCTCTGTTTTCGCCCATAACGCAATACTCTCCTTATTATTCTCCGTATCTTTGGTACAAGCGGTTTTTTTACAATACTGTTTATATATTTTACCATGCCGCACAAAAAAATACAACAGTCAATTTGCCGCCATAATTTTAATGCCGCTAGCGGGATACCCCGTCTCGTTCAGCGTGATGTCTGTGATTTTTGCCACGTCCGTATCGGTCAGCTTTCCGTCCTCCTTGCTGACCACCACGCTGACGCTGTCCTTTCCCATAAACGCCACGCAGTCCTTGTAGCCTTTGGCAGTTACCAGATTCTCGATCTGCGCCTCTTTCATGGTATAGGACGCCAGCGCCTGAATCCCCTGAGACGCCTTATCCGCCGTACTCTTATCCGCGCCCTTTTCATCTGCGGCTTTCTGCAAAAGGGAAATGGCATTGTCCCGCGCCTGCTGGCGCGACAGCCGGGCGGATGCGAAATAGTCCGATCCGGCATAGGCGCTGGCTTCGCTGACCGCAGAGGATCCGCTTTTTCCCGCCTTCTTTTTACTGCTCTTCGCGTTTGCGGAAGCATTTGCGTTCAGCACCGATTTGGAATCTTTGCTTTTTCCGGATACCAGTGTGGATTCCCCCAGAACCTTCCCGTTCGCCTCCAGCGGCTGGGCGGTGTACTTCCAGTTCATAAAAACCGCCGTCCCCACCAGAACCAGCATGGTAACCACCACGGCGTTTCTTTTCCATCTACTTTTCATCATTTTATTCCTCCTCCAGATGATTATTGACATTTGACCACCGTAATCCGATCCGAGCTAAGCCCTGTCAGAGCGGCAACCGCCTGCGTCACCGCGAGTTTTACATCCGGGTTCCCGGCCCCCTGGCAGACTACCAGCGCGCCGCGGTAAACCGGCGCGGTGGATTTGGTCACCACCGCTTTTTCCCCGTCGCCGTCCGATACCACAACCGTTTCCGTCCGTTGATTATAATCCCCGGTATCTTCCGACGAACCGTTGCGGGTCAGCTCGCTGTTCTGTGCCAGATGCTGCTCGCTTCCGCTGTCCACCGTCAGCATCATCTGCAGACGTCCGACGCCATGAATGTCCGATAGAATCTGTTCCATTCTTTTCTCTGTCTTTTCCGTGGATTCGCTGGTTTCCCCCGCTTGTCCCGCATTCTTTTGCTCGGCAGCCTTCTTGCCTGTGGGCAGTATCAGGAGTACGGCGCCAAGCAAAAGAACCATTGCGGCATATTTGTACTTTTTCCAGTATTGCTGAAATTTTTTACCCGGTAACGGTTTTTTCATTCCACGTCTGCCTCCTCCTGGGGATCCCAAGCTCCTTTTCCATATATGTTGCAAGCTTTTCCGACGGTGCACAGCTTAAAGCTGCGGAATCCGGGCGCGGAACGCCGTCTTTTCCAATCGCCGTTCCGACGCGGACCGTGCAGGAAATGCCCAGGCGCTTTGCCTCATCCGATATATATGCCGCGGTCTTTGCTTCTATGTTTTGCCGAGCCGTCTTCACCTGCTCCTTTTTCAGCTCTTCCGTCCGCCGGGTGATTTCCTCCTGGCAGTCGTCCTTGTGCGGCAGACGCAAGTCCGCATTTCCGCGCAAAATGGGCTGCATCATCGCCAACAGCAAAACCAGCCCGCTGAGCATGGAAACGATCCTTTTCATGTTTCCGTGCGGCGTCATCGCCTGTATGACGGAAATCAGCAGCGACACCGCAACCAGTGACGTCATCCACGTCCGAAAAGCATCGATCATGGCGTCACCGCCGCCACGAAAGACAGTATGGAAATCAGAAGCAGCAGCGCGCAGGCGCCGGTCATGCCGAGAATCAGGCCGAAGGCGCTGCCTAGTCCGTCAATCAGCCGACTCAGCTCTTTTGTCCCCGTCATATTGGCAAAAAATGCGGTTAGCTTATATAAAAGGTACTGCACACCGATTTCCAAAAACGGCCCCGCGCAGAGCGCAAGTACTGCCAGCATTCCAAATACGCCTATCGTGTTTTTCAGCATTCCCGCCCCCGTAAGCACTGTTTCGGAAGCTTCTGCCAATATGCCCCCAACCACCGGAATCGAACCGGAAATCGCGGCTTTTGCCGCACGGACGGCTGTGCTGTCCGCTGTACCGGAGACAATATGTACCGCGGTGAGGTACAGCGTAAACAAAAGCAGGGCGCAGCTGAGGATCCAAATGATCATTTTTCTGAGCGCCTCCGCCAAAGCGCTCAGCCTGTTCTGAGAAAGCATGGAGCCGGCGGTCAGCGTCCCGATATAGAGATAGACCAGCGGAAGCAGCAGATGATTGATGAGCTCAATCATCAAATCTGCGAAGAAAACCGTAACCGCCTGCTGCGCGGCTGCGGTCCCCACTGCTCCGCCCGCTGCGGCGGCGGCTGCCAGGGATGGCAGGAGCACTTTGGAAAAAGTGTTGATCTGCCCGATGGTTTCCGCGCCCATACCCATCAGCGTGTCCACGCTCCCCGCACTGAGCAGCGTGATGGAAGCCGCGCCGGCCATCGGCATCAGATTCCAAAGCCGCCGTTTCTCATCCACCCCCTCCGCAAACCCCTCCGTCACACTGCAAAGCAGCACGGCGGTCAAAATCAGGACGCAGCCGCGAATCCGTTTTCGGAAAACTGCCGCCACCCGCTTCCGGGTGTTCTTTGCGATTCGTGAAATTCCGGCGCTCAAATCTGCCGCTCCGGAAAAATCACCGATGTCAATCAGATTCTGTGTGCTTTGCGGCAGTGCGCGCCGAAGTTCCGACGGAAGCCCCGCCGCCGATGCCGGGACAGTCAGTATCCATATTAAAAGCAGAACCATCATTTCCTTTTTCATTTCTTCATCAGCCCTATCAGCATAGCGAGTACCGTTCGCAGCAATGGCAGCGATACCAGCAGCGCACAGAGCGATCCCGCCGTCTCAAGCACAGAGGCCATGGCGGATTCTTCCGCATCCCGGCAGAAATCCCCACCGATTTTTACCACCAGCGCAATTCCCAGCGTCTTATAAAGCGGGAAGAGCAGAGTATTGCTGACGCCGCTCTGCTTGGAAAGCGTCTGTAAAAATTGAAACAGTTCTTTCACCGTGCTGGCAAGTGCCAAAAAAACCGCGGCGGCCGCCGCCGCGGTCAAAAGAAGGGAAAGCTCAGGGTTTGTCCGTTTCAACAGGACGGCCAGCAATGCACTCACCACGCAAACTCCGGCAACCTGAATGATCTGCTCCATGTCAAAACCGGAACAGCGTTTTAATCAGTTCAAAGAGCGAACTAATCTGACGCACCATCATGGCAAGGACTACCACCAGCCCCGCAAGAACCACCATCATTCCCTGCTCTTCACGGCCGGAACGGATCAGCAGCTGATTCAGAACAGCTACCAGAATTCCAATCGCAGCGATTTTAAAAATCAGATCAACGTCCATTTCTTTTCCTCAAATCAGTAAAATTGCCAGCAGTGCCGCTCCGGAGAGGCAGACCGCCGTATTGCGCTTTTCAAAATCTGCCTGACAGCTTGTTTTTTGCTCAAGTTCCCTTGACAGAGAATTGCTGGCAAGTGTTATCCCATTACAGACTTCTTCTTCATCGCCGCAGAGTTTTTGGCTCATCTCCGCCACGGCAGCCTGTCCGCTTATTGAAATTGGGAGGCTGATGGCGGTGCTTCGCCATGCCGCCGGCAACGGCTCGCCTTGCTCGATGGCCTTCGCAATCAGCAAAAAGAAATTCGCCACGGCGTCTTCCCGGTTTGCGCCGAGTTTGGGAAGCATGCGTGGGAGCGGCGTGCGGTTCAGCCGAATTTCATTCTCCATCACAGTGAAGGAGGCCAGCAGATCCCGTAAAACCGTGATTCCGCGTCGGTTTTCCTGAATCCGAAAAGTCCGGATCATAAATCCGGCGCCAAGGATACAGATACTTCCCATCAGCTTCAGCACGGCAATTCCTCCACACGATAGTCCCGCCCTCCGTCCGTCCGCTGCTCAATTAAGACAGCCAGGGAAAAGACTTTGGCGGCCAGCAGATCCGCATACAGCGGCTTCAGCAGCAGTTCGGAAACGCTTCCGCCGTGGATGGTTGCCAGCAATCCCATGCCGCAGTTCGCCGCCTGCGTCATTGCGGTCAGATCTTCCCGTGCCGTGATTTCGTCCACCGCAATAATTTCGGGGTTCATAGCCCGCAGCAGCATAGGGATCGCCAGTGCCTTCGGACACGCCTCAAGAATATCCGTCCGGCACCCGACATCCATCTGCGGCTGTCCCCGCCAGAGAACCGCTACCTCTCCCCGCTCATCCGCCAGAGAGACTCGGAACGGACGTTCGAGATTAATTCCGTCCGATAAGCAGCGGATCAAGTCCCGCAACAGCGTGGTTTTTCCCGCGCCGGGCGGTGCAAGAATCAATGTACTGACAAAGTGTCCATCCCGGAGGAGCCGGGGCGTCAGAGATTCCGCAATTCCCTTCTTTTCCCTGGCAATCCGAATGGAAACGGAGGAAAATTCTTTGAGATTGGTATTGCTCCCCTCTTTTATAACCGCCGTGCCGCAAAGACCAATCCGGCACCCTCCGCGCATTGGCAGATAGCACCTGCGGATGGTTTCCAACGCGGAATAGCGTGAAAATTCCGTAGCTAGGTTGCAAAGGCTCTCCAAATCCTCCTGCTCCACCTCCACCCCGGTGTCAATTTCCCGATCCGGCAGAAGAACCGTCATTGTCTGGCCGACCCGGAGCCGAATTTCCTCCGCCCGCTCTTTTTCGGCGTCCGAAAGCTCATTGGCCACTTTGCGAAGGGCTGTCGGCAGAACAGACGCCGCCTGATGAAAGCAGAGAACCGCCTTGTCCTTATCCATGTTTGTCCTCCTCTCTTTTGCTGCTACAACCCTATGCCCGGAGCCTTCGCGCTATTCCACAATTCATAATTAAAATTTTTCTTGACACGAACATTCGTTCGATGTATGATAACTATGTAATTAGAACATTAGTTCGATTGGAGGAATTTTCATGACAGGCTGGACGCTTTTCTTTGTTTTTCTGGGCATTCTCTGCTTCACCGCGCTGCTCTTCCGTGTTTTGGACAGGATTGAGCAGCCCCCCATGCGGCGCCCCCGCCGTACCGCCGCCCGCTGGGAAACCTGATGGAATTGCTGGAAAAGCTGACGATTCTGTCAGACGCCGCAAAGTATGACGCAGCCTGTACCTCCAGCGGCGCGTACCGCGGTTTTAGAAAGGGATTTGTCGGCAGTACCGCCTCCTCTACAGCGGGTTGCTGCCATACCTTTTCCGCCGACGGCCGGTGCGTCACCCTGCTGAAAGTGCTTCTTACCAACCGCTGTGTTTATAACTGCGTCTACTGCGTCAACCGGCGGGAAAACGAAACAAAGCGCGCGGCATTTACGCCGGAAGAGCTGGCGGAACTTACCGTCGGCTTTTATCGAAGGAATTATATTGAGGGGCTCTTTCTTTCTTCCGCCGTTTACCGAAGCCCAGATTACACCACAGAGCTGATGATTCGCGCGCTGAGCATTCTGCGCAATCAATACCGCTTCAACGGTTATATCCACGCCAAAACCATTCCCGGCACTTCACCGGAATTGGTGGAACGGCTTGGCTTTCTGGCGGATCGTCTGTCCGTCAACATTGAGCTTCCGTCCGAAGCGGGGCTGAAGCTGCTGGCGCCTGATAAGACCAAGCGGGCGATTCTCGCGCCCATGGAGCAAATTCACGCCCGGCGCGCTGCCAACAGTGAAGAACTGGCGTTATACCGCCACGCCGCAAAATTCGCGCCCGCCGGGCAGAGCACCCAGCTGATCGTCGGTGCCACGCAGGACAGCGATCTGAAAATTCTTCGTCTGACACAGGGGCTGTACCACCGTTACAAGCTCAAACGCGTGTTCTATTCCGCATACGTCCCGGTAGTGGAAAACGCCTTGTTGCCCTCGAAAGATCTCAAGCCGCCGCTGCTGCGGGAGCACCGCCTGTACCAGGCCGACTGGCTGCTGCGTTTTTACGGCTTCCGGGCTGAAGAACTGCTGGATGAAAGCAATCCGAATTTCAACGCGCTGGTTGATCCGAAATGCAGTTGGGCGCTGGCACACCTGAATTACTTTCCGGTGGAAGTCAACACCGCCGATTATGAAACGCTGCTGCGGGTTCCGGGCATCGGCGTTCGTTCGGCACAGCGAATCCTGCGTTTCCGGAAACAGGGAAAGCTGCGGACGGACGATCTGAAAAAGCTCGGCGTCGTTATGAAGCGCGCGCAGTATTTTCTGACTGCGGCCGGCAAAATGACCGAAGGACTCCGTTTTACACCGGACAGTCTGCTGCGCGGCCTGATTGCCGCGGAGCGCCCCGCGCTTCCTCAGCCGGAAATGCAGCAGCTCTCCCTGTTTGATCCCGTTGTGTGAAAGGCGGTTTCTATGTCCGACATCGTTTATCTTTATGACGGCAGCTTTAACGGATTCCTTTGCTGCGTCTTTGAAAGCTACACAAAAAAGGAAGTCCCCACCGCCATTTACAGCAATGAGGACTTTGAGCCTGTTCTCTTTTCCACCCGATCCGTTTCAACGGATCCAAAGCACGCGGGGAGGGTGCTCCGAGGCATCGCAGAGCGTTCTCCTTACGCATTGGAGCTGGTTCGGCGGGGCTTTCTGACCTGCATGAAAGAGCGAGAAATCTCCTTGTATTGCCTGACTACAAAGCTGTTTCGGGAGGGACCCGGATTTTTGGGCAATCTAACGGACCGCACACTTTACCCCGTATGGAAAGCGGTCCGTTTTTTGGGAAACGAATCTGAAAAATACCGCGGTTTTGTACGGTTTTCCGACCTAGGCGGTGTCCTCGGCGCGGAAATTGAGCCTAAAAACCGCGTCCTTCCAGTTCTGCGCAGCCATTTTTGCGCCCGTTACCAAAATGAAAAGTTCTTCCTATATGACCGCACGCACGAGGAGATTCTGTTCTATGCCGACGGGAAAGCGGTCATTGCGCCGCTGGAGCATTTTCAAATGGCGCCCCCGGATGCGCAGGAAAGTGCTTACCGCATGCTCTGGAAACGGTTTTACGATACCGTCGCCATCCGGGAACGCGTCAGTTCCAAGCGGCGGATGCGCCAAATGCCAAAACGATATTGGAATCTGCTCCCGGAGCTTCAGCCGCAGGAGCCCCCTAACGGCAATAGTTCTCACGAAGGGTCGAAAGCCCCCTGTGCTCCAGTCTGGAAACCTGAACCTGGGAAACTTTCAGAATCCGCGCCGTCTGCTCCTGCGTCAATCCCTTGAAGTAGCGCAGAAGGATCGTCATCCGTTCCTTTTGCGGGAGGGCGTCGATTGCCTGCCGCAGCGCAATCCGTTCTACAAACTGGTCTTCCGGCGCCTCCGTGCCGAGCATTCCCTCCAGCGTCAGGCCATCCGCATTTTCCGCTTGAAGAGATTCCGGAACGGCAGATGCCAGATCGGCCTGTGCGATTTCTTCCGGAGTCAATTCCGTGGCCGCTGCCAGTTCCGTTAGGGTCGGT
This sequence comes from Dysosmobacter sp., assembly GCA_041859815.1. Lineage (GTDB taxonomy): Bacteria > Bacillota > Clostridia > Oscillospirales > Oscillospiraceae > Oscillibacter. The sequence goes on from JBFLFX010000051.1 coordinate 10,298, forward strand.
TCGCGCCCGGAATCCCGCCTCAGCCGCTCTCTTTCTGCGTAAAGTAATTGTGCCTGCTCCCGTATGGTTCTGCTCACTTTCACCGATCCGTCATCCCGCAAAAAGCGCCGGATCTCCCCCGCAATTTTCGGTACGGCATAGGTTGAAAAACATGTCCCAAAGGAAAAATCAAACCCTCGGATCGCTTTCAGAAACCCCACGCATCCCAACTGGTAGAGATCATCCGTCTCTACCCCTCGCCCGCTGTAACGTCGGACAATGCTCCAGATCAGCCCGCTGTTTTCCCGAATTGCCTGCTCACAGGCATCATTATCACCCGCCTGTGCCGCCCGCAGCAATTCCGGCGACGCCGTACCGCTCATTTTTTTAGCTGCAGCCGCGTCGCAATTCTGCGGCGCATCAGGACAGTGGTTCCCTTGCCCGGAGCAGATTTCACCGTGAGCTGATCCATAAAGCTCTCCATGATGGTAAAGCCCATACCGCTGCGCTCCTCCCCGCCGGTGGTAAACATGGGCTGACGGGCTTTTTCAATATCCGGGATTCCTCTGCCCCGATCTTTTACGGTAATTTCCAGCACATTTCCGTCGCAGATTTTGCCTTTTAACGTCACGATTCCCAGAGAATCGGGATAAGCATGTACAATCGCGTTCGTCACGGCCTCCGACACCGCCGTCTTTATGTCCTCCAACTCGTTCAACGTCGGATCCATCTGCGCCGCAAAGCAGGCAACCGTTGAGCGAGCAAAGCCCTCGTTGGTACTCCGGCTTGGAAACGTCATCTGAAAGCTGTTACAGGATTTTGGCCTCATGCTTGTCCCTCCTTACCCGATGCGCGGTTGTCCGCATGTTCTTCCTGAATGGTTACAAGGTGTCCGATTCCCGCCGTATTCAAAACGCGCCGCGCCTGCTGCGGAATATGACAGATATAAACGCCGCCGCCAAGAAATTCCATTCTGCGTTTTGCACGAAGGATCAGGGCAATGCCGGAACTGTCCATAAAGGTAATGCCGGTAAAATCCAGCACCAGCTTTTTGGGCAGCGCCGCGTCCAGCGCATATTCCATTTCTCTGATTGCCTCTTTCGCGCCGTTATGATCCAGTTCGCCGGAAAACTGAAGCAATAAATTCCTATCGCTGCAAATCGAATTGATGTCCATGTAAATCGTTCCTTTGTATTGGTTTCGTTTATCTTCTGTTCCTTTAGTACCAATCATATCATTCCTTTTTTCCAGATCCTGTCGAAAAGGACTCGTGCGCCCCGAAATTTTAAAGGCGCACCCCGCCGATGGGTAAAGGGAGTTTTGTTTTGGGGGGTATTTTTTAAGTGTCGCCACAGATTCATCAAGTTTTGCAAGCAACTCGCGATATTTTTTCAGTTTCTCGCGTTCTGTGTTGACAACCGCCTCCGGCGCATTGGCAACAAATTTCTCGTTGGCCAGCTTCTTTTCCGTAATCCGCAGGCCGTTTTCCGCCTTTTCCCGCTCCTTAGTGATGCGTTCCAATTCCTTTTCAGGGTCCACCAGTTCATTCATCGGAATATAGGCGGTGGCTTTATTGGTGACAATCGTCACCATGCCGTCCGGATTTTCCGGCGCGGCGGACCGGATCCTGACTTTGGATGCGTAGGCCAGCCGGTCGATAAAGTGAATTCCCTGCTCGTAAATGGCAGGTTCGTCGGTCTTGAGAATAATTTCCGTCTTTTTAGAGGGCGGCACGTTCATTTCGGCGCGGCGGGCACGAACGGCTTTAATGGTATCCATCACCGCCTCCATAGCCTCCGCTTGATCGGGGAAATTCAGTTCCTCCCGCACTTCCGGCCAGTGTGAAGTCATCAGGTAGCTTCCCTCGTGGGGCAGAGACTGCCAGATTTCCTCGGAAATAAACGGCATAAACGGGTGCAGCAGCTTCAGAACCTCCGTCAGCACATAGCACAGTACGTTCTCCGCCACTTCCCTGGTCTTGGTGCTTTCGCCGGTCATCCGGGTCTTGGTCAACTCGATATACCAGTCGCAGTAAGTGTCCCAGATGAAGTCGTACACCTTGGAAGACGCCACGCCGATCTCATAGTTGTCCAAATTGGTGGTTACCTCCTGAATCAGTCGGTTCAGCTCGGTTAAAACCCACTGATCTTCCAACTCCAGCTTTCCAACCGGCGGCAGATGGCATTGGGTAATGGTCAGATTCATCTGCACAAAGCGGGAGGCGTTCCAAATTTTATTGGCAAAATTCCGCATGGCCTCGCATTTTTCGGCATAGAAGCGGGAATCGTTTCCAGGGCTGTTGCCGGTAATCAGGTTAAAGCGCAGCGCATCCGCACCATACTTCTCCGCCATCTCCAGGGGATCGATGCCGTTGCCAAGAGATTTGGACATCTTGCGGCCCTTATCGTCCCGGATAAGGCCATGAATCAGCACGGTTTTAAAAGGAATCTGGTGCATCTGCTCGCAGCCGGAGACAATCATGCGGGCGACCCAGAAGAAGATAATGTCGTAACCGGTAATCATTACGGAAGTCGGATAATAAAAGTCCAACTCTTTCGTTTGGTCCGGCCATCCCATGGTTGAAAACGGCCACAGCGCGGAGGAGAACCAGGTATCCAACACGTCCGGGTCGCGGGTCAAATGGGTGCAGCCGCACTTCTCGCATTTGACCGGATCCTCCCGGCTGACATTGATGTGGCCGCACTCGTCGCAGTACCACGCCGGAATCTGATGCCCCCACCAGAGCTGACGGGAAATGCACCAGTCATGAACATTTTCCATCCAGTTTGTATAAATTTTGGAGAACCGCTCCGGGACAAATTTTACCTCGCCGTCGTTGACGACGCGCAGCGCCTCTTTTGCCAGCGGCTCCATTTTCACGAACCACTGGTCGGAAATCAGCGGCTCCACATCGCTGTGGCAGCGGTAACAGGTGCCGACATTGTGGCTGTACGGCTCCACTTTGACCAGGTATCCTGCCGCGTCCAGATCCTTCACGATCTGCCTGCGGCACTCATAGCGATCCATGCCGGCATACTTGCCTCCGTTTTCGTTGATCCTGCCGTCATCGCCGATGACACGGATGATCTCCAGATTGTGCCGCTTGCCGACCTCAAAGTCGTTGGGATCGTGAGCGGGCGTCATCTTTACCGCGCCGGTTCCAAATTCCAGCTCCGCATAGTCATCGGCCACAATGGGAATTTCACGGTTCATCAGCGGAAGGATGCAAGTCTTGCCTACCCATTTTTTGAAGCGATCGTCGGCTGGGTTTACCGCAACGCCGGTATCGCCCATCATGGTCTCCGGACGGGTGGTCGCAATGATCAGGTCGCCGGATCCGTCCGTCATAGGATAGCGGATATACCACAGAGAACCCGGCTTCTCCACATACTCCACCTCCGCATCGCTCAGCGCGGTGGTGCAGTGAGGGCACCAGTTGATAATGCGGCTGCCCTTGTAAATGAGGCCCTTGTCATACATTTCGCAAAATGCCTCGCGGACGGCTCTGGAGCAGCCGTCGTCCATGGTAAAGCGCGCGCGGCTCCAATCACAGGAAACGCCCATTTTCTTCTGCTGTTCCACAATGCGGTGGCCGTATTTGTTTTTCCAGTCCCAGACACATTCAAGAAATTTTTCACGGCCCAGATCGTAGCGAGTTTTTCCCTCCTTGCGGAGCTCCTCCTCCACTTTAATCTGGGTGGCAATGCCCGCATGATCGGTGCCGGGGACCCACAGCGTAGAATACCCCTGCATCCGCTTGTAGCGGGTCAGGATGTCCTGCAGCGTGGAGTCCAGCGCATGCCCCATATGCAGCTGCCCCGTTACGTTGGGCGGCGGCATCACAATGGAAAACGGAGGCTTTTTCGGATCGGGATCGCCGTTGAAGCAGTCGCCGTCCATCCACATCTGATAGATGCGGCTCTCCACATCCCGGGGATCATACACCTTTGGAAGTTCTTTCTTCATGTTTCCAGCTCCTTTTCGTCGGCTCACGGCGCAAAAAAACGCCCTGAGCCGCTTGGCTCAGGGCGAACAAAAGTCCGTGGTACCACCTGGATTCGGGATTGCTCCCGCACTTAGCCGATACTTTCATATCGTTTTCCGATAACGGAGAAACACCGTTGCGGCCTACTCCCTCTTTTCAGCCCACAGCTCAGGGACGACTTCCGCGGCAACCTCACGGGAACTTCCACCAGCCGTTCCCTCTCTTTGCTTCCGTACGCGCACATACTGCTTCCCGTCAAAGCCTTTTACAATTTGAATTATTATAGTATGCCCCGCGGCAAATGTCAAGTCTCAGGAGAGCCGCAGGATTTCTTTTTTCAGCCGGGAAATAATCCGTTTTTCCAATCGGGAAATGTAGGACTGCGAAATTCCAAGCGCATCCGCCACTTCTTTTTGCGTCCGTTCCCTGCCGCCGCCGAGCCCGAAGCGCAACGTGATAATCTGCCGCTCTCGAGGAGAAAGTGATTCCAGCGCCGTGGCGAGCAGGGAACGATCCACGTCCTCCTCAATAGGGCGCATCACGGTATCCTCTTCCGTTCCCAGCACGTCGGAAAGAAGGAGCTCGTTGCCGTCCCAGTC
>JBFLFX010000052.1:0-14454 GCA_041859815.1 Dysosmobacter sp.
GCTTGGGATAGCCGCGCTGATCCTCCGGGAGAAAGTTCGAACAGTCCGGGTTAATGCAAAAAGGCTTACGAAAGCCTCTCCCGGCCTTTTTGAACATGGTATGTCCGCAAACCGGGCAGTCCTCCTTCACCGGAACGTCCCATGTCATAAACTCGCAGCGGGTTTCCTCGTTCTTATCTGTGCTGTGTTCACAGCAGTAATAGGTGTACTGCTTGTTGTTCTTTTTGCTGGTGCCGGTGCGCTTCATCAGGCGCCCGCCGCACTTGGGGCAGCGGCCCGGCATCTCCACCACCAGCGGCATGGTAAAGGTGCATTCCGGATAGCCCGGGCAGGCCAGGAAGCGGCCGAACCGCCCGGACTTCACCACCAGATTCCGCCCGCAGACCGGGCAGACTTCAGCGGAAACCTCATCCGGCACTTTAATGCGGGTTCCTTCCAAGTCCTTTTCCGCCTGCTTCAGGTTCTTGTCAAAGTCCCCGTAGAAATCCCGCAGAATGCCCTTCCACGGCATCACGCCCTCTTCCACGGAGTCCAGCTTCTTCTCCATATTCGCCGTGAATTTCAAATCGGCGATTTCGCTGAACTTGCTTTTCATCAGCTCGGTGACCACGCGCCCCAGATTGGTAATGTGCAGATATTTGCCCTCTTTGATGACGTACTCGCGGTCCAGAATGGTGGAAACCGTGGGCGCGTAAGTGGAAGGACGGCCGATGCCCTGCTCCTCCATGGCGCGGATCAGCGTTGCGTCCGTATAGTGCGCGGGCGGCTGCGTAAAATGCTGCTCCCGATCAAAGCCCTTCAGCGTCAGCGGTTCCCCTTCCTGCAGTTTCGGCAGCGGAGAGGGCTTTTCCTCTTTGTCCTCGTCTTTCCCCTCTTCATACACCGCCGTATAGCCCGCGAATTTCAAGCTGCTGGAGCTGGTGCGGAACGTATGTGCCCCCGCGCCGACCTCCACCGCCACGCTGTCGTAGACGGCGTTGGCCATCTGGCAGGCGAGGAAGCGGCTCCAAATCAGGCGGTACAGGCGGTACTGCTCCCCGGTCAAATCCTTGCGGATCTGCTCCGGCGTCAGGTTCACGTTGCTGGGGCGGATGGCCTCATGGGCATCCTGCGCCCCCGACCTGGCCTTGTAGCGGTGCGTCTGGGCGGGATAATAATCCCGGCCGTAGCGCCCGAGAATAAACGATTTCGCAGCCCCGATGGCCTCCTCGCTCAGGCGCAGGGAATCGGTTCTCATATAGGTGATCAAACCGACGGTTCCCTCTCCGGCAATGTCCACGCCCTCATAGAGCTGCTGCGCAATCGCCATGGTCCGCTTGGGCGTCATGGACAGCTTTCGGGAGGCCTCCTGCTGCAGGGTGGAAGTCGTAAACGGAGGGGACGGAGAACGCTGCTTATCCGCCTGCTTCACCGACTTGACCGTAAACTGCTCGTTTTCCGTCTCCCGGACGACGGCGTCCACTTCGGCCTCTGATTTCAGCTCCGTTTTTTTGCCGTTTTTGCCGTGATAGCGTACGGAAAACGCCGTCTTCTTTGCGTCGCTGCCCAGCACGTCGGCGTCCAGCGTCCAATATTCCTCGGGCTTGAATTCCTCGATCTCCCGATCGCGATCGTCCACCATCCGGGTCGCCACAGACTGCACGCGCCCCGCGGACAGTCCCCGGCGGATTTTCTTCCACAGCAGCGGAGAGAGCTCATAGCCCACAATGCGATCCAGAATCCGCCGCGCCTGCTGTGCGTCCACCAGATTCTGATCAATCTCCCTGGGCTGCCGAATACTCTCCCGCACCACATTTTTTGTGATCTCATTGAACGTGACGCGCTTTGTTTTCTCATCCGGCAGATCCAGCAGATGCTTGAGATGCCAGGAAATCGCCTCTCCCTCGCGGTCCGGGTCGGTTGCGAGATAGACGGTGTCCGCCGCGTCGGCGGATTTTTTCAAATCCGCGATAATTTCTTCTTTTCCCTTAATGGGCTTGTACACCGGATCAAAATCATGATCGACATCCACACCCAGCACACTCTTGGGCAAATCCCGCAAATGGCCCATGCAGGCCTTTACGGTATACTCTTTCCCCAGATATTTTCCGATGGTCTTGGCTTTCGCGGGAGATTCCACGATTACCAGGCTGTGTTTCGCCATAGCTGCCTCCAGATGCCCTGAACGGGCGTTTTTTATTCCGTAAGCGCCACATTCCGCACATACCGTTTTCCGGCGGACTGCAGCACATAATGATCCAATTCAAGCATGGTCAGCGCCGACAAAATCCGCCGCGCGGGAATCTGCGTCTCTTCAATGAGATCATCCACCAGCATGGGCGTATCGGTCAGCGTTTTCAAAATTGCGATTTGATCGTCGGTGAGTTCCGCGCCGTCCCGGGACAGATCCAGCAAATCCGGCAGACGTTTCGGCGGCGTTTTCCGTTCCTGCCGCGCCTGATAGCCGTTTCCGGCTGGCGGTTCTTTCCTGGCGCCGCCCTCCCGCAGTTTTCCCGGATAGCGGTCCGCGTAATCCCGCAGAATGTCCCAACCGCAGGTGGCAAGTCCCGCGCCCTCGCGGATCAGCCGGTTGCAGCCGCGGCTCATCTCCGCATCCACCGGGCCGGGCACCGCGTAAACGTCGCGGCTCTGTTCCAGTGCGGTGGCGGCCGTAATCAGCGCGCCGCTCTTTTCCGGCGCTTCCACCACCAGCGCCGCAAGGGACAGGCCGGAGATAATCCGGTTTCGCACCGGGAAGTGGGACGATACCGGGCGCGTTCCGGGGGGATACTCGCTGACCAGGGTTCCCACCGCCGCAACATCCTCGTAAAGGCCGCCGTTTTCATGGGGATACACAACATCCAATCCGTTGCCCAGCACGCCGACGGCACGCCCGCCGGCGCGCAGCGCGCCGTGTGCCGCAGCGGAATCAACGCCTCTGGCAAGTCCCGTCACCACGACGGCCCCGCCGCCCGCCAGCTCGTAGCCCATCCGTTCTGCCTCGCGGATCCCGTAAGGGGTGGCGGTGCGGGTGCCCACCACCGCCACAGTCACTTCCTCGTCGACGGGCAGAAGCTGCCCGCGGCAGTAAAGCAGGCAGGGCGGATCGTAGATATTCCGCAGGCGATCGGGGTATTCCGCATCCGTCAGCGTCAAAATCCGCAGGTTCAGGCGCTGGCAATCCGCCAGGATCCGATCCGCAGCCGTAAGGCTGCGGTTTTCCAGCAGCGCCGCCTGATCCCGGGTCATCCCCTCCGTCAGCAGGATTTCCCCCGGGTCCGCAAAATAAATTGCCTCAGGGGAACCGAAATGTTCCAACAGCCCCAGACGGGTCTGCCCCTGAAGTCCCTTCAGTTCCGAAAGCCAGATCCAGTATTTCAGTGCCGACATGGCTTCGCTCCCCTTACATTCCGGACGCCGATCGCGCCATTTCCCAAAGCAGCACCGCCGCGGCAGCGGCAGCGTTCAGAGATTCGCAGTGTTCGCTCATGGGGATTTTTACGGTCCGGTCGCACAGCGCCAGCATTTCCGGTGAAAGTCCCCTGCCCTCGCTGCCGATGGCCACTGCCGCGCGGGAGTACTCTACCTCCCGGGCATCCGCCGTGTCCTCCCGCAGCGCCGCGCCGTAAAGCGGCAGACCGCTGCGCTTCAGCAGGGCGCGCAGTTTCTCCGGTGAACAGTTCCAGACTGGGCAGCGGAACACCGCCCCCATGGAAGCCCGTACCGTTTTGGGGCTGTACAAATCCGCGCAGGCATTTACCAAAAACAGTCCGTCCGCCCAAAAGGCGTCGGCAGTCCGCAGAATCGTCCCCACATTTCCCGGATCCTGCACCCCGTCCAGTACAACGTAGCGCCGTCCGGTCAAAGTCTCCGGCAAAGTCTGCGCGGGCACCGTGCAGACAGCCAGCACTCCCTGCGGTGTCTTTGCCGGTGAAATTGCCCGCATCAAATTCTCTGGCACCGCCGCCGTCCGAACCCCGTCCGGCAGCTCCGGCAGCGCGGCTCCCCGCGTGCAGATCACCGCCCGCAGCAGCTCCGGCCTCCATTTCAGCACCTCGTCCAGCAGCTTGGGGCTGTCGCAGAGGAACTCGTTTCGTTCCCGGCGTGCGGAAGCGGAAGCAGCCAACCTGCGCAGACGGATGCACAGCGGGTTCTGCCGGCTGGTAATCAGTTCCACGGACGGTCGCCTCCCTTCTGATGATCCGGCGGTGTCTCCGCGGGGAATCCCAATCGGCGGGGGCTGTTCCCCCACACCTCCCTCCCGGCGGGAAAACCGTGAATTTCACGGAGCCCCTCTGACGCGCCTAATCGGCTTTGGTCCTTTTCCGCCAGGGGGGGAATTTCTGGATAAGCCGTTGGGTTCCGGCGGAAGATAGCCGCCCGCACCCACCGCCTCTATAAAGGCAGAATTAACTGTACTACAAAGTCCCGGTAAAATGCAAGATGAAATTTTCCTCATAACCCCGTTTTTTTCGGCCAATCCCCCGGCGCCAAAGATCCGCTGACGCCGAAAGCTCCGCGCATCCTTCTGCGGCGCACCTTGTAAGCTATTATTATAATGTGTCAATACGGGCAATGTCAAATAGATGGTGCAAAAAAAATGGGCGGCCCTCCATTCCGCCCATCCTGCCGCCGTTTTAACGCTGAAACAGGGGTTCAATCCGCTTCTGTCCGGAGAGAACCCCGCAGGCAGCTTCTCCCCCCTGCGTATCCCGTCCGCCCGCGGCCAAAGCCTGTCCCGCGCTTTCTCCGGCAGAGCGCAATGCCGCCTGTCTCCGGCGGCCGTCTCCCCTGCTCCAGCCGCGCGAAGAAGCGCCTCCTGTGCTTTTTCCTCTTCCCCGTTTAATGCTCTCCTGTTTGCAACATCGTACTCCCCCTCTCCGGGCGCGTACAGGGGGAGATTTGTCATTGAATAACGACGTTTTTTTCGCCCAGTGTCTCATTGGCCTCCTGAATCAGCGCCCGGTGGAGCAGGCATTCCGTGGCGTAAACCTTGCGGTTGTCCGCCATCACCATCCGCACCGGCGTCAGCCCGGGAAACATTTCAAATACCAGCTTCATATGATCCATTTCCGGACTGTTGTTGGACGGAAACTTCAGATACAGGATTTTCCCCGGAAGGATCTTTCCGCCGGAAGGCGGCGGCGTCGGCGTCAGCGGATCGCCCTCGCTGGCCAGCGGCTGCGCGCTGTCGCAGAGAATCTGCGGTGCTTTTTCATCCCGCACGGAAAGTTTTCCGTGAATGATCACCGCCTGATTTTCCCGCAGATAACTGCCGCAGGCGTCCAGCACTCTCGAAAAGCACAGCAGCTCCATGGCGGCGGTATCGTCCTCCACCACCACATAGGCCATCAGGCTGTTGCTCTTGGTAGTCTTTGTCCTGCTGGAAGTCACCACGCCCGCAATGGCAACCGGCTGGCCGTCGGCAAACCGCGTCGGCCCGCCCTCCTGCGCAAAATCGTCCAGAATCGCGGCAATGGACGGCAGGCGCATCCGCCGCACCTGATCCCGGTAAGCGTCCATGGGATGCCCGGAAAGATACAGCCCCGTGGTCTCCTTTTCCATATTCATGCGCTCCTGGGGCGTGAATTCCGGAATATCCGGCAGCGGAATTTCCGGATGCCGCGGTGCTTCTCCGCCGGAGGCAAGGGAGAAAAAGTCCAGCTGTCCCTCCAGATTCCGGCGCTGTGCGCCGGCGACGGCATCCATGACCTTCTCATAAACCTGAATCAGCTGGGAGCGTTTCGCGCCAAAGCAGTCGAACGCGCCGCTGCGGATCAGGTTTTCCACCGCGCGCTTATTCATGTCCGTTCCGTTCATGCGCTCGCAGAAATCGTTCAGTGAGGAAAACGGGCCGTTTTTCCGCTCCCGCACCACGTCCCGGATAAAGCCCCGTCCGATGTTCTTCACCGCCGCGAGGCCGAATCGGATGCCCTTTCCCTCCACAGTAAAGTGATCATAGGAGTGGTTGATGTCCGGCGGCAGCAGCTCAATGCCGCAGTCCCTGCACTCGCCGATATACCCGGCAATCTTGTCCGAGTTTTCCAGGACGGAGGTCAGCAGCGCGGCCATATACTCCCGGCAGAAGTGGCATTTGAAATACGCCGTCTGATACGCCACCACGGCATAGGAAACCGCGTGAGCTTTGTTGAAGGCGTAGTTGGCAAAATCGTAAATCTCCTGATAGATTGCCTCCGCCGTCTCCTGTGGAATCCCGTTGGCGACGCAGCCGGGAATTTTCCGCTCCGGGTCGCCGTGGATGAAAGTGTCCCGCTCCTTCTGAATCTGGGACGCCTTCTTTTTGGAAATCGCCCGGCGCACCATGTCCGCCTGCCCCAGCGAGTACCCCGCCAGGCGGCGGAAAATCTCAATGACCTGCTCCTGGTAGACAATGCAGCCGTAAGTGACGGACAGAATCGGCTTCAGCGACGGGTGCTTGTAGGTGATCAGCTTCGGGTTCTGCTTGCAGGCGATGAACCGCGGGATGGATTCCATCGGCCCGGGGCGGTACAGCGCGATAATTGCCGTGATGTCCTCGATGGACTGGGGCTTCATGCTGACGCAAACGCCGGTCATGCCGTTGGATTCCATCTGAAAAACGCCGGCGGTGCGCCCCTCAGAGATCATCTGAAATGTCTTTTGATCGTCCTCCGGGATGTCGGAGAGCTGAAAGCCCGGGTGCTCCCGCCGCACCATCTTCACGGCATCGTCCAGAACCGTCAGGTTCCGCAGCCCCAGAAAGTCCATCTTCAGCAGGCCCAGCTCTTCCAGCGTGGTCATGATGTACTGGCAGACCACGGAGTCCTCATTCCGCGCCAGCGGAACGTACTCGTAGACGGGCTTTTTGGTGATCACCACCCCCGCCGCGTGGGTGGAGGCGTTGCGGGGCATTCCCTCCAGCTTCTTCGCCGTATCAATCAGCCTGCGGATTTGATCGTCCCGCTCGTAGAGATCGGACAGCGGCTTGGAGAGCCGCAGCGCGTCGTTCAGCGTAATGTGCGGCGTGTTCGGCACCTGCTTGGCAATCTGGTCCACCTCCGCGTAGGGCATCCCCATCACGCGCCCCACGTCCCGCAAGACGCCCCGGGCAGCCATGGTGCCGAAGGTCACAATCTGCGCCACATGGTCGCCGCCGTACTTCCGGCGGACGTAGTCCACCACCTCGCCCCGCCGCGTGTCGCCGAAATCCATGTCGATATCGGGCATGCTGACGCGCTCAGGGTTCAAAAAGCGTTCAAAATAAAGGCCGTATTCCATGGGGTCGATGTCGGTAATCCGCAGGCAGTAGGAAACCATGCTGCCCGCCGCGCTGCCGCGCCCCGGCCCCACGGGAATTTCCTGGCTTCTGGCGTAATTCACAAAATCGGAGACAATCAGAAAATAGTCCGTAAACCCCATTTTCTCAATCATGTCCAGTTCATAGTCCAGCTGTTTGCGGTACGCGGGCTTTTTTCCGCCGTAGCGCTCCTGAAATCCCTTTTCGCAGAGCTCGCGGAGATAAGTCGGCGAGTCGTAGCCCTCCGGCAGCTTGAACTCCGGCAGGTGATATTTGCCGAAGGTAAAGTCCAGATTGCAGCGCTCCGCTATTTTTCCGGTGTTGTCCACCGCGTCCTCAAAGCCGCCGAACAGCGTCCGCATCTCCTCCTCGGAACGCAGATAGAAGTTCCGCGGCTCATAGCGCATCCGGTTTTCGTCATCCACAGTCTTGCCGGTCTGGATGCACAAAAGAATGTCGTGGGCCTCGGCGTCCTCCCTGCGGAGATAGTGGGCGTCGTTGGTGCAGACCATGGGGATTCCCGTCTCCTGGTGAAGTTTCAGAATTCCCTGGTTCACCCGCGCCTGTACCCGGAGGATTTCCAGATCCCCGTCGCTTTTCCCGATACTCTCGTGGTTTTGCAGTTCCAAATAGAAATGATCCGGCCCAAAAATTTCAGAAAGCTCGCGGGCATATGCCTTGGCGCCGTCGTATTCCCCGCTGCGCAGCCGTCTTGGAATCTCTCCGGCAAGGCACGCGGACAGGGCAATCAGCCCGCCGTGATGCTCCCGGAGCAAATCGAGATCCACCCGTGGTTTGATATAAAATCCCTCCACCCACGCCATGGACACCAGGTAGGAGAGGTTGCGGTAGCCCTCCTCGTTTTCGCACAGCAGCACCAGATGACGGCTCTCCGCGTCGAGCTCATGCACCTTGTCGAACCGCGTCCGCCCCTCCGGCGTCACATAGACTTCGCAGCCGATAATCGGCTTGACGCCCTCGGCCTTGCAGGCACGGTAAAAATCGATCACGCCGTACATCACGCCGTGATCGGTAATGGCGCAGGCGGACTGTCCCATGCTTTTGACAACGCCGGGCAGTTCCCGAATCCGGCACGCGCCGTCCAAAAGGCTGAATTCCGTATGCACATGCAGGTGAACAAACGACATAACCACAGGTTCCTTTCTACTGTTTTCCGGCCAGCTCCATAATCTTGCGGATTCGGTGATTCAAGCAGGACTTGGTGATCGGCGGATCAAATTCCTCCGCCAGCTCCGCCAGTGTCAGCTCCGGGTTTTCCAGCCGCAGAGCCGCCACGGTCTGCAGCTTGTCCGGCAGACGATTCATCACGCCGGCCTCCATCAGACGGTGGATTGCCTCCAGCTGCTCCTGCGCCGCGGCCACGGTCTTGTCCAGATTCGCGGTGTCGCAGTTCAGCCTGCGGTTCACGCTGTTGCGCAGATCTTTTTCCATTTTTGCGGACATGACGTTCATCGAGGCCACCGGCGCACCGATGAGCGTCAGGAAGTCCTCAATATGCTCGCTCTGCTTGAAATATGTCACATAGCTGCCGTTGCGCTGAATCATCTTCGGGGAAAACCCCATGTCCAGCAACAGCGCATCCAGCTCCCGACTGACCTGCAGATGGGAGGTTGTCAGCTCCAGATGATACCGTTTCAGCGGATCGGTGACGCTGCCTCCGGCAAAAAACGCCCCCCGCAGGAAAGCCGCGCGGCAGCATTCCTCCTCCAACAGCCCGAAATTGACATGCAGCACCAGATTCTGACAGGGGTCGTAGCCCAGCAAATTGATGATATGCTCCAGCTTCTTGTGATCGGTAATCTCAAAAACCAGCTTTCCCGGCTGATCCGGATCCGGTTTCCGGTCGAAGTCCAGATTGAACGCGCGGCGGAACAGCCTGGGCAGCCGCGCGGCAAAATTCTGATTCTCCGTGATAATCCGCACTTCCAGCCCGCTGAAAGTGTTGCAGTACAGCAAAATACCGTAAGCCTCCGCCCGCGCGCAGCAGTGCCTGTGAAGCTCCAGCCTGCACAGCTCATTTTTCGCGTCAAAGGAAAACGACATTTCGCAATTCTTCCTTTCTGAGCTCTTACGTCTCGGCGAGTCTCGCCTGCTTCTCCACCCGGAAGTCCCTCCGGTCTCCGAAGCGGTCGCCGGCAATCCGGATCCCGCGCTCCGCCTGCAGCAGAATCAGCTCCCGCGCCAGGTGCCCCGCGTGATGGCGGACAAATCCGTTCTCCACCGTGGCGATGGGGCGGCTGATCACCTCCACGCCCAATTCGGCGCACCGATCCAAATCGCAGGGAATGGGCTCTGCGCCCTCCTCGGCATAGCGCTGCGCCACGCCCTCCGGGATCGCGGACGAATTGGTCAAGCAGAGATTGAACAGCCCCGGCGCGGAGTGTTTGAAAATTGCCGCAATATGGTCGGAAACCGTGTATCCCTCCGTCTCGCCGTCCTGGGTCATGATATTGCAGACATAAATCTTCAGTGCGTCGGACTCCATCATGGCGTCTGCGATACCGTTCACCAGCAGATTTGGAATAATACTGGTGTACAGGCTCCCGGGACCAAGGACAATCATGTCGGCGTCCTCAATGGCCGCCAGCGCCTCCGGCAGCGCGTCGGGGTGCTCCGGCAGCAGGCGCACCTGCCGAATCCGGCAGCCCTGCGTTTTCTTATACCAGAAAATTTTGGACTCGCCCGTCACCTTTGCGCCGTTCTCCAGTTCCGCCTGCAGCTGCACATCGGCGGTAGTCACCGGCAGGACGCGCCCCGTGATGGCCAAAACCTCGCTCATCCGGCTCACCGCCACATCGAAAGACGGCGAGATCCCGTTCAGCGCGGCCAGAAACAGGTTTCCGAAGCTCTGTCCCGCCAGAGTGCCCTCCGTAAAGCGGTAGTGCATGAGGTCGCTCATCAGCGGTTCCGTATTGGCCAGCGCCTCCATGCAGTTGCGGATATCGCCGGGAGGCGGCATTTTCAAATCCTCCCGCAGCCTGCCGGAGCCGCCGCCGTCATCCGCCACCGTGACGATGGCGGTCAGGTTTTCCGTATAGTTTTTCAGTCCCCGCAGCATGGTGGACAATCCGTGTCCTCCCCCGATGACGGTAACCCGGGGGCCATAGGCCTTCGGCACATGGTAGGAGATTCGCTCGTTACTCATAGCAATTCCTTCCGGGAACGTTCCCGAACGACTTAAACGCTTTTTGCAATATCCCGGTGATTTTCAGTTGCCTGATAGTCGAGAGAGCGGATAAACTCCGTCAGGGCATGCGCAACAGCCACCGAACGGTGATGCCCCCCCGTGCAGCCCACCGCGACCACCAGCACGGCTTTCCCCTCCTCCGCATAAAGCGGCAGGGTAAATTTCAGCAAATCCTGCAGCTTTTCCATAAAATCCGTCGTCTGCTGAAAGCCAAACACATACTTCACCACTTCCGGGTCCAGCCCGGTTTTATGGCGCAGCGTTTCAATATAAAACGGGTTGGGCATAAAGCGGACGTCCATCACCAGATCCGCCTCCATGGGCAGGCCGTATTTATAACCGAAGGACATGACGTTGACAATCATGCCGCCTTTTTCCACAGTCTCCCCAAACAGCCGCAGCAGCTCCCCCCGCAGCTGGGCGATGGAAAGGCTGGAGGTGTCGATGACAAAGTCCGCCCGTTCCTTGACGGAGGACATCATTTCCCGTTCCTTGCAGACCGCATCCTCCAGCGTAATATTTTCCCGGCTCATCAGCGGATGGCGGCGGCGTGTCTCCTTGTAGCGGTGAATAATCGTCTGTGCGTCCGCCTCCAAAAACAGCATCCGGCAGGTGCAGTCCATCGTTTTCAGTTTGTCCAGCACGCCGAACAGCTCTTTAAAGGAACTGCCCGTCCGCACATCGTAAACCATGGCCACTTTGTCGTAGCGGCTGCTGCCGCCGGTGGTGCAGAATTCCGCGAATTTCAGCATCATCACCGCCGGCATATTGTCCACGATGTAAAACCCCATGTCCTCCAAAAAAGAGGCCGCCTTGCTTTTTCCTCCGCCGGACAAACCGGAAATAATCAAAATCTCCATGCTTTCCTCTCTAGTCGTCTGCTTCAACAATCTTCACTTCCGGCTCCAGCCGGACGCCTCTTTTCTCATAAACGCAGGTTTGAATCTTCCGGATCAGCTCCGTCACATCCCGGAAAGTCGCGCCGCCCCGGTTAATCACGAACCCCGCGTGTTTTTCGGATACCTGGGCGCCGCCCACCGTCAGTCCCTTCAGGCCGCATGCGTCAATCAGCGTGCCGGCATAGTAGCCCTCCGGCCGCTTAAAGGTGCTCCCCGCGCTGGGAAACTCCAGCGGCTGGCTGGCCTTTCTGCGCTTCATCAGCTCCGCCATCCGCGCCTGAATCTCCCCCGCATCGCCCGTTTTCAGCCGGATGTCGGCGGAAAGCACCACCCATTCCGGGGTTTCCGTCAGCACACTGCGGCGGTAGCCGAAGCGCATTTCCTCTCCGGACAGGCGGCAGACGCCCTCCTCCGGCTTCAGCAGCGTTACCGCCTCAACCACCTGTTTCATCTCGCCGCCGTAGGCGCCGGCGTTCATGCACACCGCACCGCCCAGCGTTCCGGGAATCCCGTGGGCGAATTCCAGGCCCGTCAGCGCGTTCTTCCGCGCGAAATCAGCCAGCCGCGCCAGCGAAACGCCCGCGTCGGCGTGAATCCGGCCGTCTGGGGCAAGCTCCATGCCGTTCATCTCCGCCGACGTGTCAATCACCAGCCGGTTCAGCCCTCTGTCGGAGACCAGCAGGTTTGTGCCGTTTCCCATCATCAATACCCTCGTGCCGCTCTCCTCCGCGAAGTGCGCCAGCAGCACCAGCTGCTCCCCGTTTCGGGGAAACGCCATGCGCCGGGCGGGGCCGCCGATTCGGAACGACGTATGGCGGCTCATCGGCTCGTCGGACACCATCTTCAAATCCGGCAGGTATTTTTTTACATTTTCATCCAGTTCCTGAGCCCAGATCATTTCTCCCTCCAGCCAAATCAAATTGCCCGTTTCAGCAGGGCGGCGCCAACCATGCCGGCGCTGTTCCCCATCTGGGCCTTGATAATTTTTGTCATTTTTCCCGTGTGGGAGCCGTAGCACTGCTCCTCCGTAATCTTCCGCAGCGGCCAGAGCAGCAGCGGATCCGGCGCGCCGGCAACGCCGCCCCCCAGCGCAATCGCCTCAGGCTGCAAAATATTGATGAGATTCACCAGTCCGGCCGCCAGGTCGGACACATAGGCGCGGCAGACCTCCAGCGCGGCCTCGTCTCTGCGGAGCGCGGCGTCAAACGCCGTACGGCCGTCTATCCGGTTTCCGGCAGCCGCCATCAGGCTCTCCGGATGATGTTCAATCGCCTCGGCCGTCCTGTAAATCAGGCCCGTGGCCGAAGCGTAAGTCTCCCAGCAGCCGCTTCTTCCGCAGGTGCAGGGGCGCCCGCCGGACCGAATCACCATGTGTCCGATTTCTCCGGCGGAGCCCATTCCCGTGTAGAGCTTTCCGCCCAGAATCATGCCGCCGCCGATGCCGGTTCCCAGCGTCACCGCGAGGAAGTTTCGCGTTCCCCGGCCGGCGCCGCAAAAATATTCGCCCACGGCGGCACAGTTGGCGTCGTTCTCCAGCAGCACCGGAAGATCCAGATGCGTCCGGAACAGCCTTTCAATCGATACATCTTTCATTGGAATATTGCAGGTATAGAGGATTTTCCCCTCCGCAACCGCGCCGGGAACCCCAATGCCCACAGATTCAATTTCACCGGCGGAAACCCCCGCCGTTTCCATCACTTTCCGCGCCAGCTGCGCCAGCTGCGCGGCAAATGCCTCTTCGCCCTGAAAAATCCCCAGAGGAACGCTCTCCGTGGCAATCACGGCGCCCTCTTCATCAACAAGGCCGGCACGCAGATTCGTGCCGCCGACATCGATCCCAATCAACAAGTCAGAATTCATCCCTTCCCGTAAAATCATCGCTCTTTCCCTCCGCCCGGAGATCCACGCGCCGCGCCAGTTCTTCCGCCGCATTGTGGCCGTACCGGCGGTGGCGGTTGTTCATAGCCGCCACTTCCACGATGCTGGCGAGGTTTCTGCCGGGCCGCACGGGAATCGTCACGCAGGGGACCTTTAAGTCCATAATCTCCACATAGTGATCTTCAATTCCAAGCCGGTCATAAAACTTCGTGTCGTCCCACTGCTCCAGCTGCACCACCAGTTCTATCGGCGCGGTGGTCATCACGGCGCGCATGCCGAACAGCTGCCGCACATCGATTACGCCAATCCCGCGCAGCTCAATATAATGCCGGATCACCTCCGGCGCGGTGCCCACCAGCTGATTGGAGATCCGCCGGATTTCCACCGCGTCGTCCGCCACCAGACGGTGGCCGCGCATCACCAGTTCGATGGCCGTCTCGCTTTTTCCGATGCCGGAGTCGCCGGTGAGCAGGATTCCCTCGCCGTAAACGTCCAGCAGGACGCCGTGCCGCGTCACGGTGGGCGCCAGTTGGCGGTTCAGGTATTCGATGGCATGGCTGGTGAAATCCACCGTGGTCTCCTCTGTCCGCAGCAGCGTCTTTTCATGCTCCTGTGCGCTTTGAATGCACTCCGGAAAACAGTCCAGACTTCTGGCAATCACCAGCGCGGGAATGTCGTAAAGGAACAGGTTGTCAAAGGACTCCTTCCGTTTTTCCGGAGAAAGGCCCTTGAGAAACATGAACTCGGCCTTCCCGATCACCTGTAAACGCCGGGGATCGAAATAATCATAAAACCCCAGAAACTGCAGGCCGGGGCGGTTTACGTCCGTAATCGTCAGCATCGCGCTGTCAAAATCACCGCCGCGGTTCAGCACCTCCAGGGAGAACGCATCAATAAATTCGCTGATTGGCAATCCGGATTCGCTCATACACCGTCAGCACCTTTCTTATGTGATACACGATACACACGGCTGTGGGATTCCTTTTCCCCCGACCGGGAACCGGGTTAAACTCATCGATAAAATGACAGAGAGCAGATAGCAGTTTTTATTATATATGAGACGTGGAATTTTCGCAACACCCACGGCGTTTTTCCGTGCGATCTTAGAATTTTTTTGAAATTTTCTCTTGCATTTGCTCACTCTTTCTGATAATATATGTCTCGTGCCTGTTTAAGCAGGCTAATTATGATATAGCAAGGAGGTGCTACAGATG
>JBFLFX010000053.1:0-14607 GCA_041859815.1 Dysosmobacter sp.
TTACGCTGGTAATAATGCAGTCGTCAAATTCAATATACTCGCTTTTGAGAATGTAATCGCTTTTGCCGACGCGAACCTCCTGATCGCCCACCTTGGTCGTCAGCGCGCTTCCCGTGTTGGGGACGTTGCACTCCACGTCAAACAGCAGCGTGACATGATCGGGATCTTCCACCCACTTTCCGTTGCCTGCCAGCGTATAATACGGCGTCTCCTTCACGGACTTGATGTTGCCGTCATACAGGGTGCCGGATGCCATCAGCTGGGAGGGTAGGTGCTTTTTGCTGCTCTCATAAACCGCCCTGGGAACATCCTCGCATCGAACCGTATAGCTGATATGGATGGTATTGCCCGCGCTGCCGCCGCGGTGCATGTATTTATAGCCAATAAATGCCAGAGCCGCAATGATCAGAACCACCACAATGATATCAATTACATTAAACTTGCGTTTTGCTTTCTGTTCCATTCTGAAATCCTCCGTAAAAGGCGTTAAATTCTCGGAGACAGCCGGGAATTCCCCGTCTCCGCCTTGACCAGTTATCCTCGACATTGTATAATATTTTTTTGAAATGCACAAGAGCAAATTCATGAAATATCAAAAGAAGGACTTAAAAGATGAAAGTCATTCACCTGATCAGCGGCGGCGATTCAGGCGGCGCCAAGACCCACGTTCTGAGCCTGCTTCAACACCTGAATGAAACCATCACGGCGCAGCTGGTCTGCTTCCGGGACGGCCCGTTCGCTGAAGAAGCCCGTTCCCTGGGAATTCCCACGAAAATTATGGGCGGCAACAATATTTACCGCATCCGGCGGCAGCTGAAAGAATATATCCGCGCGGGCGGCTATGAGGTCATTCACTGCCACGGCGCGCGGGCAAACATGATCGGCGCCATGCTCCGCAAAACCACCGGCCTGCCCGTTGTCACCACCGTCCACAGCGATTATAAGCTGGACTATATGGGCCGTCCCATTTCCCGGCTGATTTTCGGCAGTATCAACGCCCGCGCCCTGCGAAAGCTGGATTACCGCATCGGCGTGTCCGATGCCATGGTGGATTTGCTGATTTCCCGGGGATTCCCCGCCGACCGTTTCTATACGATTTACAACGGCATTGACTTCACTCCCGCGCCGCCCCAGGGCGATCGGCTTCCCTACCTCCGCTCCCTGGGGCTGAATGCGGATGAGAGCAGCATCGTTGTGGGCATCGCCGCCCGCCTGAACCCCGTAAAGGATATGTCCACGCTGATTCGCGGCTTTGCCAGCGCAGCCGAACGCTGCGGCCGACTCCGGCTCCTGATTGCAGGCGACGGCGAGGAACGTCAGAAACTGGAGTCGCTTGTCAAAGAGCTGAACGTCACGGACAAAGTCTGTTTTGCCGGCTGGATTTCCGGCAGCATGGATGCGTTTTACAGCGCGCTGGACATTAATACGCTGACTTCCCTGAGCGAGACGTTCCCCTACGCGCTGACGGAAGGCGTCCGCTTCCATCTGGCCACCGTTTCCACCGCGGTGGGCGGCATTCCCGCGCTGATTGATCAGGATGTCAACGGCTTTCTGTTCACTCCCGGCGACTGGAAAACACTGGGCGACAATCTGACAGCGCTGGCACAGGATGACGCGCTGCGGCACGACATGGGTGAAAAGCTCTGGCAGAAGGCTTCCCGGCAGTTCTCTATCCAGAACACCGTGGAGACGCAGCTGCACATTTACCGGGAGATTCTCCGCCGGTATCATCGCCCGCACAAAGCGCGGGACGGCGCGGTCATCTGCGGCGCTTACGGCCGCGGAAACGCGGGCGATGACGCAATTCTGGAGGCCATTTTGCAGGAAATGCGCTCCATCGACCCCGACATGCCTCTGACGGTTCTCTCCAAAGATCCCAAATCCACACGGCTGATTTACCGGGTTAAGTCCGTTCACCGCTCCAATTTTTTCGCATGGCAGAAAGCGATGCGGACAAGCCGTCTTTACGTTAACGGCGGCGGCAGTCTGATTCAGGATGTCACCTCCCGCCGCTCCCTTTGGTTTTATCTGCACAACATCAGCACCGCCAAGCATCTGGGCAACCGCGTGCAGATGTATGGCTGCGGCATCGGCCCCGTGACACGTCCCCGCCACCGGGAACTGGCGGCAAAAACGCTGAACCGCTGCGTGGATGCGATTACCCTGCGGGAGCCGGATTCTCTGGAAGAATTAAGGGCCATGGGCGTTACACAGCCCCGGATCCTGCTGACCGCCGACCCTGCGCTGACGCTGCAAAAAGCCACCGACGATGTAATTGACAGCTGTCTGCTCCGCGCGGGGATTCCACCCAACGGCAACTACATCTGTTTTTGCCTGCGGCGCTGGAAGGGATTTGAGGAAAAGGCTCCCGTCTTTGGAAAAGCGGCGGATTACGCCTATGAAAAATACGGATTGACCCCCGTATTCATGGCGGTGGAAAAGCATCAGGATCCCGGCGCGGCAGCACTGGCGGGGGAGGGCGTCCGCGCGCCTCATTACTTCCTCAACGACGCGGGGAAGGCCGCTTCCATCATTGGAGTTCTTTCCCGGATGACGGTCGTGGTTTCCATGCGGCTGCACGCGTTGATCTTTGCCGCCGGCCAGGGCGTTCCTCTGATCGGAGTGGTATATGATCCCAAGGTATCCTCATTCCTGCGCTATATTGAGCAGGAGCTGTTCGTAAATCTGGAAAGCGCAGATCTCCCTCATCTGGCGGAGCTGATCGACCGGGCGGTGGAAAAGTCCGCACATCCGGAAGAACAGCAGGCCGCCGTGAAAAAATTGCAGGAAATGGAGCGGAGGAATGTGGAGGTTGCGCGCCAGCTTCTCCAGCCGGACAGCAAGAATAAATAGAAAAGAGCGCAAAAAGAGACGGAGCCCCCTGCTCCGTCTCTTTCATACTTCTTCCACATTGCTGGAATCTCCGCAAAGCGCTCTTTGTGTGATCACCGTGGAAAGCGTATCCCCCAACTGCGTAAAAAGGCAGGCAGCCAGCTCCACTTCCTCCTCGTTCAGGCAGTTTGCCAGCATTACCGCCAGCGTATTGACCGCTGTGGTCAGCCCCAGACCGTCCGGACACCCGCGCCGCATTCCATCGCCCCCGCGCATTCTATGCGATATTCAGCTCCGCTGTGCCGTTTGATCGGGGAAAACCGGGAAAATATACAATTCCGATTGTCCGTCCCACAGCGCCAGCATTATCTCCCGCTCATCCGTGCAGCCTTTCTTCTGCAGCATCCGGCGCACCCAGAGCTCCTCCTTGCCCGCCTGCCGAATATTCTCCGTCAGCAGAACGCCGTCCATGATAAACGGGATCTGCACCTTGGCCTGCTGCGGCTTCAACTTCAGATCCCCCGGCGTGGCAGGGCGGTTCGGCTCTTTGAGAAGGAAACTGACATGGCCGTTGTGTTCCAGAATTGCCGTCTGAATCTGGCTCAGGTCGAAATAGCCGTCCATGCGGCAAAAGGTCAGAAATTCACTGAGATCCATCCGCGCCTTCTTCAGATTTTCCCGGTAAATCATGCCGTTGTCCAGCAGCGTCAGGGGTTTCCCGGTAAAAAAGCTCCGCACCCTCAGGGATTTCGTCGTCCACACGGAAATGCCGTAAGCCGCAACGCCATACAGAACCATCGCAATCAGCGGCTGCTCCGGATTTTCCAGTTCCGTGGCCAGCTCCGCCGCGATGGAGCCGATGGTAATTCCCACTACATAGTCAAACATGGTCATCTGCGATACCTGCTTGGCCCCCATCAGCTTGGTCAGCAGAAACATCACCACAATGGAGGCCAGCGTGGTCAGGCAGACAATCCCGATATTTTCATAAAAACGCATCCTGATTCCTCCCGCAAGTTTTCAGGAATCAGGATGCGTCAAAAAAATTTTTTTATTCGTGGGAATCCACGATCAGATTTTTTTCGTCCTCCTCCCCGTAGGCAAGAGAGCGCAGCTTCAGTTTGGAACGAAGAATTGTCTGGCTGGAATACAGCCCGCCGTACCCCGAGAAGAAATTGGTAACCCCGCAGGCCAGCGCAAAATACAGAATCCCCCTGCCGGCAAAAATTTCAGCGGCAAGCACCACTGCGGGAATCGGGCTGTTGGTCACGCCGCAGAATACGCAAACAAGCCCAATCGCCGCGCCGAAGCCCGCCGGAATTCCCAGGAATGGTGCCGCAAAGCATCCAAACGTCGCGCCGACAAAGAATGCCGGAACCACTCCGCCGCCTTTATACCCCGCGCCCAGCGTCACGGCGGTAAGCACAATTTTCAGCAGGAATGCCAGAGGATGCACCTCACCGCGCTGAATCGCCGCCGCGATGATTTCCATGCCGGCGCCGTTGTAGTCCCGGCTGTGAAAGAGGAAGGTCAGTCCAATCACCGCCAGACCGCCGACAACCACCCGCAGCCACGAATTCGGCATCCAGCGCACCAGCGCCCTTCGTGTTGCGTACAGCACGCCGCAGAACAAAATAGATACCAGCGCGCAGGCCACTGCGAGGACGGTTACCCTCGCTGCCATCAGCGGATCCGCCTTGGGGACCGATACCGAAAAATATGTGGGGGCAACCCCCACCCTGCCGGAAATCCAACAGGCAATCAGCGATGCCGTAACCGTTGGGAGATAGGCAGCATGATAATAAGTGTCCGCGCCGATAATCACCGTGGCAAAGAGCGCCGCTGTCAGCGGCGTGCCGAACAGCGCCGAAAAAAACGAGGCCATGCCGGCAATGACGGCAACCCGCAAATCCGGCGCGTCCAAACGGCAGAACCGGCCGATTTGTCCGCCGATGGTTCCGCCCAGCTGCAGCGCCGCCCCCTCCCGGCCGGCAGAGCCTCCGCACAGGTGCGTCAGCACGGTGCCGATAAAAATAGAGGGAAACAGCCAAAAGGGAACCGTTTCGCCGCGATGTACCGCGTCAATTAAATCGTTGACGCTCTTTCCCTCCGTCCGGGTCAGGCGATAAAGCCCCACAATGGCAAGGCCAGCAAAAGGAAGCAGCCAGAGCAGCCACGGATTCGATATCCGCAGCGCCGTCACCCGGCGCAGGGAGATTGCAAATGCCGCGCCGCCGTAGCCGCAGCAGACGCCAATCATGCCCGCCAGCGCCAGCCACTTTCCAAAAGTCTGCATATAAATTTTGAGTTTGCGCGCAAGAACATCTGTTTTCTTCAATATCCATTGCCCCTCTGTCATAAATCTTCTCTAAACAAAAGTACGTTTTTATTATACGGCAGGTAATAAATGATTGCAAGGAAGCGGCGGTTTTTTTACCAATATTGTGGAATATCGTTATTTTTTGCGGCATATTTTTTGTGTTTCTTAATCACAATGTACAAAAATCAGTATATTTTTCTGTTTTTATATTCGTTTTTTAAATATCGGTTGATTCTCTTTCGGGAAAGTCGTATACTGAACCCGTAGTAAGTTTCACTTCCGTGCAGTTACGGAAAATATGAATTGGAGGAAAGTAAAATGAAGTACGGTCGTGTTTACAATTTTTCTGCCGGCCCTGCAATGATGCCCGAAGAGGTGCTTGAGGAGATTGCCGCCGAAGTTATGAACTACCGCGGCAGCGGCATGAGCGTTATGGAAATGAGCCACCGCTCTAAGGTTTTCCAGCAGATTTTTGACGAGTCTCAGGAGGACCTCCGCAAGCTGATGAATATCCCTGAAAACTACAAGATCCTGTATATTCAGGGCGGCGGAACCCTGCAGTTTTCCATGATCCCCATGAACCTGCTGAAAACCAACATTGCCGATTACATTGTCACCGGCAACTGGTCCAAGAAAGCCTACACCGAAGCAAAGAAGTTCGGCCGCATCAATTTGGCCGCTTCCTCCGAGGATAAGAAGTTCTCTTACATCCCCGACTGCTCCAATCTGGACATTGATCCGCTGTGCTCTTACGTCTATATCTGCGAGAATGAGACGATTCACGGCACCACTTATCACAAGCTGCCCAACACCAAGGGCGCACCTCTGGTGTCCGATCAGTCCTCCATGTTCCTGTCCCGCCCTTGCAACGTCAGTGACTACGGCGTGATTTGGGCGGGCGTGCAGAAGAACGTCGGCCCCGCGGGTATGGCCATCGTCATCATCCGCGAGGAGCTGATCCGCGACGATATAGAGGACAGACTGCCGATCTATTTGAATTACAACACCCATGCAAAGGCAAACTCCCTGTACAACACTCCCAACTGCTGGGCAATCTACTGCTGCGGCAAGGTTTTCAAATACCTGCTGAAAAACGGCGGCACCGAGGGCGCCGCACAGCGCAACGAGGAAAAGGCCAAGATCCTCTATGACTTCCTGGATAACAGCAAGCTCTTCACGGGCACGGTTCGTAAAGAGGATCGTTCTTTGATGAACGTGCCCTTTGTCACCCCGTCCAAAGAGCAGGACGCCGAGGTTGTCGCCGCCTGCAAGGCAGCCGGCTTTGACAACCTGAAGGGCCACAGAAGCGTCGGCGGTCTGCGCGCCTCCATTTACAACGCCATGCCCAAAGACGGCGTTCAGGCTCTGGTTGACTTCCTGAAGAAGTATGAGATGGAGCATAAATAAGCTTTATTTCCCTATCATGAATCAATTAAAAAGGAGAACTGATTATGCGTATTCTGGTTACTGACGGCATGGATGCCTCCGCAATGCAGCACCTGCGCGACAACGGCAATGAAGTTGTTGAGCAGTTCTACCAGCCTGAGGAACTGGGCAGGGCCCTGCGGGATTTTAACGTGGTGGTCGTCCGTTCCGCCACCAAGATCCGTAAAAACCATATTGACGAGTGCAAAGGCTCCAAGCTGAAGCTGATCATCCGCGGCGGCGTCGGCGTGGATAACATCGACGTAAAATATGCCGAGGAAAACGGTATCACCGTGAAGAACACCCCGAAGGCCTCTTCCCGGTCCGTTGCGGAATTGGCGCTGGCGCATATGCTGTCCTGCGCGCGCTTTGTCTCCATCGCCGGCCACACCATGCGTGAGGGCAAGTGGGAGAAGAAGGCATACGGCAAGGGCATTGAAATCGGCGGCAAAACCCTTGGTATCATCGGTTACGGCCGCATTGGCCAGACTCTGGGCGGCATGGCTCAGGCTCTGGGCATGGATGTCCTCGCTTACGATATCTACCATGCGGAAGGTTTGGAAAACGAACATATGCACTATGTGGAGATGGACGAGCTGCTGGCCAAATCCGACTTCATCTCCCTGCACACTCCCTCCATCGACGGCAAACCTCTGATCAACGCGGAGACTATTGCCAAGATGAAGGACGGCGTGGTGTTCATCAACACCTCCCGCGGCAACAACGTGGATGAGGCTGCTCTGCTGGTAGGTCTGGAGTCCGGCAAAATTCGCTCCGTCGGCATGGACGTGTACGGTGTGGAGCCTCCCGTCGGCAACAAACTGCTGGAGAACCCCAACGTCTCCTGCACGCCCCACATCGGCGCGCAGACCAAGGAGGCACAGAAGCGCATCGGTGCTGAAATCGTCAACCTTATCGAAAACTTTAAGTTCTAAAATCCGCGTTAAGAAGCTCCCCGGCACAGCCGGGGAGCTTCTTGCTACGCAGGCAAATCTCCCCGCGGGGTTTTGCATTTCCGGGTTCTCCCTGTGTTTCCAGACTTTGTGCCTTGTTACCGTTCGTCATTTCTTGTAAGATTTAAGGGAGAATCAGGAAAGGAACAAATGCCATGAAACGAACTCTTTTTCTCCTCGCGGCGATTTGTCTGCTGCTGACTTTTGCCGTCCCCTGTGCGTCCGCTGCGGCGGTGGTTCCCGTCACTGTGGACGACGCGCTAATCGGCGGAAGCAGCTATCTGGAAAGCGGCGTTACCATGGTTCCCCTGCGGGACCTCTGCAATGCACTGGGAGGTTGGACGGTATCGTGGGACGGATCCGCTGCGTGCGCGGCGTCAAAAGCAGACGGCGTCGCACTGCGCGCCGTCCCCGGCGCCAGCACGATCACCGTCAACGGAAATGCAGTGGGCCTCCCCAAACCTGTGGTTCTTTCCGGCGGACGGGTCCGCCTGCCCCTGCGCGCCGTCTGTCAGGCACTGGATCTGTCCGTTTCGTGGGACGGTGCGCTGGGCGGCGCGGCGGTTTCCACCGGGAATCCCCCCGCATACAACGCAGACGATCTGTACTGGCTCTCCCGGATCATCAGTGCGGAAAGCCAGGGGGAACCGCTGAAGGGGCAGGTTGCGGTGGGAAATGTCGTGCTGAACCGGGCCGCATCCGGGGAATTTCCCAATACAATCAAAAGTGTTATTTTTGATACCAAAGACGGCACCCAGTTTGAACCTGTCTCCAACAAAACGGTCTACAACACGCCCACACCGCGCTCCGTCGCCGCCGCAAAGGCCGCGCTTGCCGGCACCAGAATTGTGGGGAAGTGCCTGTATTTTTACGCGCCGTCGCTCTCTCAGGGGACTTGGATCCGAACGCACCGTACTTATTACACCACCATCGGCTGCCACCGTTTTTATCTTTAAATCACCCGTAAAAGAAGAAAAACGCGGCTCCGCGCTTTCCCGCAGCAGAAGCTGCGCGGGCAGGGTGTCAAATTGACTTTTTTCTCCGCAGGGAATAAAATGACAGTATCTTGATTCAAAGGAGCGTCACGCCATGCTGCTTTCCAAACACCCGCGGATTTTTTATGCAAATGCCCCGGCACACGAGGTCATTTGCCAGCTTCGTTTCCCCGAAATTCTGTCCATCAACCACACAGAACCTGTTGATTTTCAGGAAGCCATCCGGGAAGATTTTCCACAGTACGCCCGCCGCGAAGAGGTAGCCGCCCCGCAAATCAGCGGAATCGGCGGCCCGAATCCAAAACTGGAACAGCTGCCCCCGGTCGTCAACTATCACTTCATTTCCACTGATAATCTGTGGAAACTGAATCTGACGGAGAATTTTATCGCGCTGTCCACCCTGCGCTACACCAGCTGGGAAGAATTTGCCCGGAAACTGGACAAGCCTCTGGCACAGTTCATTCAGCTGTATAAGCCCGCATTTTTCCAGCGCGTGGGACTGCGTTATGTCAACATTATCTCCCGTGAGAAGCTGGGGCTTTCCGGCGTGAAATGGCCGGAGTTAATTACTCCCGCCTACACCGGCGCGCTGAAGGAGCCGGATGTGCGGGAGGAGGACTGCATTACCTGTACCACGGATCTTCAGATGAAAATGGATTCCAGCTGTCAGGCAAAGGTTCACGCGGGACCCGGGCGGCTCCAGGCAAACGCTCCCTCCGTCCCGGAGGATTCGGAAGTGAAGTTTATTCTGGACAACGATTTGTCCATGGGCGGAAACATCTCCTGCACATTGGCGGCAGGCGCCCTGGAAACGCTGCACATTCACGCGTACGAACTCTTTGAGGGTGCGATAACCGATCGGCTGCGGGACGCGATGAAACCGCTTCATCAGTAAAAAGATCATCTCCCGTAAAAACCGGCCGTCTGCGGAAATCCGCAGACGGCCGGTTTCTATAAATTCAGGTTGCTCCCTGTCCGGTTAACCCAGAATTTTTTTGATCTCCTGGGCGGCTTTTTCTGCAAAAATGCGGTGAGCCTCCGGCGTGAAGTGGCAGAAATCCACGCCCAGCAAATGGGGCGCAATCCACTGTCCGGCATCCGCAAAGAAGCAGTGGTACTTCTCCGCCACGGCGCGGTACACACCGGCCAGCGCCGCCTGCTTCTTCAGGGATTCTTCAATCCATCTCCGGATCCCCGCCGTCTCCCGCATGGGAACCGGGCTAATGAGCAAAAATTTTGGGCAGGGCCCGCCTTGTGCCGCGTTATAACGGAGAAAGTCTCCACCTTCTGAATCAGATCCTCCAGGCCGAATCCAATCTCCGCCGCGGAAACGCCGTAGCGGCACTTGGAGTCGTTGGTCCCCAGCATAATCATCATCAAATCCAGCGTGCCTGGCTCTTACGCAGCCGCCCACATAGTTCAGGCCGCTTCTCCACGGCTGAATCTCGATCTTCAAAAGCGGTGGTTCTGCCGGTGAGTCCTTCTTCAATCACATAGTACCCGCCGCCCAATATCTCCTGCAGTTTTCCGGTCCAGCGGACGTTCCGGGGATACCGGGACCCAATGCCGGGCATATAACCATGGGTATTGGAATCGCCGAAACACAAAATATTCTTTAACATAGATACGCTTCTCCTTAATGACAAATTTTTAACGCACAACAAATTCAGTATAATCCTCTTTTAAAAAAATGCAAGTGCGCGTCCGCAAAAATTTTTTCGCGTCAGGTGGATCGCTCCGCGATTCATTTTCGAAATAATTCTTCTCAAAGAGATTGACATTTTTTAGACAAGAGCATAGAATGATGTCCGGATATGTCGGTGCCCTTGGTAAAATGATTATTGGCGGAATTTCCATTTTCTCGGGGGATGACTATTTATATTTTTATTATGAGGGGTATTTGTGTGAAAAATTTTCTCAAGTCCTACCGGTCATCTTTAATTCTCCTTGCCTCCATGCTTGCGGGCGGCATCGTAGGTGCATTCTGGGGGCCGGGTGCAAGTGTGCTGGAGCCCTGGGCAAACATTTTTCTGAACTTGTTGTATTGCTGCGTGGTTCCAATGATTTTTGTCTCTCTGGTTTATGCAATCTCGCAAATGCAAAATCTGAAGAAATTGGGCAAGCTGCTGGTGATTCTTCTGGTTCTGTTTCTTATCACAGGCGTCGTGTCCAGCCTGTATATGACCGGTTTTTCCGCCATTTTTAATCCGGCCAAGAGTACAAATATGTCGCAGTTCGCCCATAAGTCGGTAGATCTGTCCGGCACCAAACTGGACGTGCTGTCCATGTTCACCGTCAGCGACTTCTCCCTCCTGTGGTCCCGCTCCAGTCTGATGGCTCTGGTCGTCTTTGCAATTCTCAGCGGCATCGCTCTGGTTTCCGCCGGAGAAAAGGCCAAGCCGGTCGCCGTTCTGTTGGAGGGGCTGAATGAAGTTCTGATTAAACTGGTTGGCATTATTATGAAACTGGCGCCCATGGGGCTTGGCTTTTATTTTGCCGTTTTAATCGGTAAAAACGGCAAGGCAATCGTCGGACCGCTGTCCCGGTCTTTCCTGACCTACGTCATCGCAATTCTGATCTATTATTTTGCCGGTCACTCCGTCATGGCCTATATCGGCGGCGGTGTGAAAGCGGTCAAGCTTTACTGGAAGAACAACGTAACGCCCAGCCTGACGGCACTGGGAACCTGCTCCACTGCGGCAACGCTCCCCTACAACATGATTGCCGGCAAGCAGATGGGCCTGCCGGCGGATATGTCCGATGTGTGCGTGCTGATGGGCGCTAACCTGCACAAGGACGGAGCCACCATTCTGCAGATTTTGCAGGCGACTTTCGTATGCGCGATGTGCGGCATCAACGCCTTTACGCCCAAAAACATTCTCCTGCTGGCGGTGGCCGCCATTGTCGGTTCCACCATCATGGGGGCAATCCCCGGCGGCGGCTATGTGGGGCAGCTGGTCATCGTCTCCATTTTCGGCCTTCCCAACTGGACCATTCCCATCATGGCGCTGATTGTAACCCTGGGCGATCCATTTGCCACACTGGTAAATGTCACCGGCGACACGGCGCTTGGCATGGTTGCCGCGCGAATCTTGAACGGCCGTGACTGGCTGAAAAAGTCTCTTGCCGCGCTGAGCAGCCAAAAGGAAACAGGCGGAACCGTTTAATCGCCGCGTACCAAAACAGGAACAACCGCTGCGGGAGTTACTCCCCAGCGGTTGTCTTTATGTTTTGCCGCAGAGATTCCCTGCGGGTTGGCGCGGCAGGGATTCCGCCCCGCACGAATTGGGCTGGCAGGAACGCATCGGGTAGGATAACCCATTGACTCCTTACGGCGGTGGAAACCGCAAACCGATCCGAACGGGGCGCCGGCAAAAGCCAGCGCCCCGTGTCAATTTTTTGAAAGCGGCTAGAACCTGCTTGTCAATTAAAAAGCGGCGGATTTGCGAGATAGGCTTTGTGTCCGGCAGGGAAAAAAGCGCGGGTATTCTCTCCGAATTCCGAATATTTTTGACGGAGCCGTGCGCGCTTCTAGCCGGCACAAACCAGTCTCTTAATCTTACAAACAGACTCTAGAGCAGTTGGTTCTCCCGAAATACCGGCGTGGAAACATAGCGTCCGCCGGAGTCCGGCAGAATAACCACGATGGTCTTGCCCCGATTTTCCGGGCGTTTTGCCAGTTCTCCCGCTGCCCAGACAGCCGCGCCGGAAGTTACCCCCGCCAAAACGCCGTCTCTCTGCGCCAGCTCGCGGCAGGCATTGAAAGCCACGTCCTCTTCCACGGCAATCGTCTCGTCCAACAGCGCGCCGAACTGATTTCCCGGTGCCCTCCCGGTGCCTTTCCCTCTCAGCTCCACAGCCACAATCTTTACGGCGGGATTCTTCTCTTTCAGATAGCGCCCCGTGCCGGCCGCGGTTCCGCCTGTGCCGACGCCCGCGACCAGAATATCCGTTTTCCCGCCGGTATCCTCCCAGATCTCGGGGCCAGTTGTCCGATAATGCGCGTCAGGATTGGCGGGGTTGGCAAACTGCCCCGGAATCACGCTGTGAGACGTAAACATATGCATGGCTTCCACCTGCTCCGCCGCGCCGGACATTCCCTGATCCGCAGCAGTTAAGACCAGCTCCGCACCGTAAGCCTCCGCCCGGGCGCGCTGTTCTTCCGAGGTATCGTCCGGCATCATCAGCACTACATGGTAGCCTTTTGAAGCCCCCAGCGCAGCCAGCGCAATTCCCGTATCACCGGAAGTCGCTTCCATAATCGTGGATTTTGGACGCAGCTCCCCCTTTTCCTCAGCGTCCCGGATCATGCTGGCGGCAGTACGGTCCTTGGAGCTTCCCGCCGGATTCAAAAATTCCAGCTTACCAAGGACGGTGGCGTTCAGCTCATGGTCTTTCTCATAGTTTGTCAATTCCAGCAGCGGCGTGTGACCTATCAGGTCCGTGATACTGTGTGCGATCTTCATGACATCCTCCTTGAAATTCTATGATGGATCCATCATATACCAGTTGCAATCAAAAAGCAATGGAAAGGGCCGGCAAGAGCCGGCCCTTTCCATTGCAGGTATAGAAATCACTTCCGGATTTCAAATTCCACCTGTCCCATCGCACCGATGGCAACCGTAGCCCGGGGAAACACCACCACTGGGTCTCCCCTCCCATTGAGATAGAAGTCGGTGTTCCGATCCACCGTGGTAAAACCGCCCATGCGTTTATCAAAGTATACCGAGGGATCTTTGCTCTCCGCCATCTGCTTTTTTATGGAGGCGTTGCAGAGTTTCACCCAGTTTTTGCCCAGCAAATCCCGCAGCGTCAGTTCCCTGTCCCGGGCAATATCCAAATTGTAAAAATAACTTTTCTGGTATGCGTCGCCCACAGAGCAGTTGGTATTGACAACAAAGGAAACACAATCCCTGCTCTGCGTCTTGACCTCATAGCTCACCGTCACACGGTTGTCGTGCTGCTCCCATTCCTTTTCCGTGCCGCCGGTGGAAAGAAACGCGTCCTTATACTCTGCCACCAGTTTTTTGCCTTGGGCAATTTTTTCCTTCACACGCTCCTGAATTTCCGCGTTGATCTTTTTTGACAGCGCTGAATCGCTGTCTACGGCCGGCTGGTTCACACTGAGCTTCATATCCCTGTTCTCTTCCCGGTAAGTGGTCACTGTCAGCACGCGGCACAATCTGCCAACCACCGGCGCTTTCGCGGCGGACGCCGCAAATGCGGGGGAAAAGTTCAGCCCCGCAATCAACACCGCAAAGCACGCGGCCGCCGCCGCGCCGGTTCGTATCCGGAGCCGCTTTCTGCGGGCTTTTTGTTTTCCCCGCGCGATGCCCGCGCAAATCCGGGCATTGAGTTCTTTTGGGATGGGAATGGCTTGAAAATCGTCCCGTGCCTGTGCCCATTCGTTCATCCGTCCGTCTCTCCTTCCATTGCTGCGCGCAGCTTCCGCAGGCCGCTGTACAGCCGTGTTTTCACGGTGCTGAGACTGCAGCCCGCCACATCCGCAATTTCCCGCAGCGATAATTCCTCGTAAAACCGCAGTTTAACGATGGTCTGAATCTCCGGCGGCAGCGCGTCCACCCGCCGCGCCAGAGAATGCTCCCCCGGCAGCGGATCTTCATAACTCCCGCTGTCCAGCGCGGCGGGCGATACAAGCACCACCCGCTTTCTGCCGCGGAGCCGGTCCATGCATTCGTTCACCAAAATGCGGTAAAACCAGGAACGCACCGCGCTCGGATTTCTCAGCTTCGCGCTGTTTTCCAATGCTCTGCAGGCAGCGGCCTGTACCGCGTCCAGAGCGTCTTCCCTGCTGTGCAGATAGCTGTATGCCAGGCGATAAAAGCGCGCCTGATTTTCCACAAGATATTCGCTCAGCTGCTGATCGATCATATTTTTGCCTTCCTGTTTTGAACGTTCTGTGTGTAAGACGAACGGCAGCCGCAAAAAGTTTGCCTGTACGAAATTTTTTTCGTACAGGCCCTTGCAGCTTGTTTTTTCCCGGGCGCGCATCTAAAATGGAAGAGAGTCCTGCAGTCCCCCGCCTTCCCGGGGAACCGGATACCGCTGCGGCATAAAATTG